>JANNTD010000632.1:0-7476 GCA_031403315.1 Planctomycetota bacterium | reverse complement strand
GGGCGGCGAGCAGCTCGTTCTCGCTGAGCACGCAGACGCCGTTGCCCACCAGTTCGAAGCCGTCGCCGGCCGGTGAGGTGCGGATCGCCGCGTAATGGAGCGCGAACCACCAGCGAAGGACCGACATCGCGGAGGGCTGAGTGCCCGAGGACTTCACCGCGTCGAGATAGCTTTCGACGCCGGGCACTCCATCTTCAAGCCCCATGCCGACCAGCTTCATGTGGACGTCGGCTTCGACCAGCACGCGGGCAACGCGGCTGGTGGGATCGATGCCGAAGATTTCGACGTCTTGCCGGCCGAGCGTGTCGCGGAGCTTGTCGAGCCAGGCATCGCGGCGGCTTGGCTCGAGCGGGCGGGCGGCGGTCTTGTCGAGGTAGGCTTGCGTCGCGGCGAGCGCGGCTTGGCGCGGCTTGATCGCGCAGCCGAAGAAGCTCGCGTCCGATTGGCGCGACCTGCGGAAGAGCGTTAAGAAATCGTCGAGCCGGACGATGGGTTTGCCGCTGTCGGTCGAGACGATTCGGCCGACGGGGTCGATGCGCCAGTCGCCGGCCGGCCCGGCCAGCACAAGGTCGCCAGAGTCGGGGTAGATGAAAATGTATTGGACACGCTGCAGACCTGCGAGCGTGAGCAGAGCGGGCTCGAATGCTGCGTGGGCCTCTTGGCGGCGGATGATCTCGCGCTCGAGTCGCGGCAGGGACACGTAGCGGAGCTTCGAAGCTCTGCGGGCATCCGCGGAAGCGGTGGACGTGGCAGGCGGCGCGGTGCCGCGGCGAGCAGCGAGCGCGGCAGTCGGCGCGGTGGCTTTCACCAACTTGAGCGTGCCGGCGGCGTCGACCATCACGCCGGTGGGAAACGGTCGCATCTCCGCCTCGCCTCCGCCGGTATCGGCCCAGGTGTCGACGGCAACCGTCGATTGGATCAGGTCAATGAGCGAATCGAAGTCGGCGTTCTGGCCGCCGCCGTCGGAACCGGTCGTCGTTTGCTGGCTGCCGGCGTTGAGGCCCTGGTTGGGACCGAACGCTGCGTTCTGCTGCTGTGGGGCGTTGCCAATTTGGGCGTCGAGCGGCGCGGTCGCGCTGAGGACCGCCATCGTGGCGAGTGTAAGCGAGCAGGCAAAGTAACGCATGGCTGGGCTCCGGGTAGTTCTCCCAGCAGTTATCGTAGCCGCGGGGGGCGATTATTCCCAGCGGAGCGTGAAATTCGGCAGGTGGCCGAGTTCCGGGGTAGGGTAATCCGGGGTCGGGGACGACCCGGCTCGCGAGCGCGCCCGATCCAAAGAAAAACGACCCCTGCCCCGTTGGGCAGGAGTCGTTTTGTTTTGCAAATCTTTCGCTGGGAAAGATGGCGTCAACTCAACCACCGCAACCACAGCTCGGGGCGGCTTCGCAACCACAGCTGGCTTCGCAGCCGCAGCTCGACTCGCAGCAGCTGTTGTGGCGATGGAACAACCGGCCCAGGCAGCCAAACAAGCAGCAGCGGCGGGGCTTGCAGCACGGATCGCAGCAGCTCTCCTCGCAACCACAGCTCGGCTCGGCAGCACAGCTGGCCTCGGCGGCACAGCAGCTCGGCTCAGCGGCACAGCTGGCTTCTTCGGCACAACCACAGCTGGCTTCGCAGCAGCTCTCTTCGCAGCAGCAATCATTGTGGCGGCTGAACAAATTGAGCAGGCAGCAGCGATGGCCGCAGCCCGAATCACAACCACAGGCCGGCTCACAACAACCACCACCGTGACGGCCAAAGAAGGCCGACGCGCTGTTGGCGCTGCCGAGCACCACGAGGGCGCCCAGGACAAGCGCCGCAAAGGCAAAACGTTGGTTCATCTCGAGACTCCTAATGAAACAGAAACGGGAGGGGAACACACTTGGGAGCGCTGCGACGCGAACTCGCCGCGAACGAACGCACACCTGGTCGGTGCCTATCGCCCGCGACGTCGGATCGCCGCATTGCAGCGCACAACGTCGGAAACGTCATCAAGCGTTATCGTCAACCCAGTTTGGCCAGCTTTACTGACCGGACGAATTTGCCAACTTGTTCGCGAATAAGGGGCTCATTCGGCGGAATTGTGCCGGTTGTGCGGTTTGCACGGCGGGAATGAAGCCGGTCCGGTACTCCGTCGCCGGTGCGGGCACCTTCCGTTGGCGTTAGTTAGAATGGCAGCGGCCTCCTGCTGAGCGGAACTATTGTCATGAATGAGATCACTCGAATTCTGACCGCCATCGACGGTGGTGACCAACAAGCCGCGGCGCAACTGCTGCCGCTAGTCTACGACGAGCTGCGCAAGTTGGCCGCCGCCAAACTCGAGCACGAGAAGCCAGGCCAAACGCTCGACGCCACCGCGCTCGTCCACGAGGCCTATTTGCGATTGGTTGGCTCGGCAGACTCTCAGCAGTGGGACGGCTGCGGCCATTTCTTCGCCGCCGCGGCCGAGGCGATGCGGCGGATCCTGGTCGAGAACGCACGCCGCAAGGGCCGCATCCGGCACGGCGGCGAGATGAACCGCGTCGAAATCGACGACTTTCCGTTGGCCGTGAAAGTGCCCGACGACGATCTGCTGGCCGTCCACGAGGCGCTCGACGTTCTGGAGCACTCCGACTCCCAGGCGGCGGAGCTGGTCAAATTGCACTACTTCCTCGGTCTGACGATGGAGGAAGCCGCCGAATTGTTGGGCATTTCCCCGCGCACCGCCTATCGCACCTGGTCGTTCGCCCGGGCCTGGCTCTTCGAGCATCTCAGCCGCAAATCGTCGTAATCGCCCAAGATTCGCCGTAGAATCTGAGCGGTTGACAACTTCGTCCAAATTCTTGGCAGTCGTTGCGCCTCGGCGTCGCATTGTAGTTATAGACGTTGGCGGAGATCCCTCGATGAATGGCGTAGCACCCGAATTAAAATCCATCTTTGGCCAGGCGGCCGAGATCGAATCCCCGACCGAGCGAGCGGCCTATCTCGATGAGGCTTGCGGCCAAGACGCGGCTCTGCGGGCCGAGGTGGAACGGCTGTTGGCCGCGTCCGAGCAAGCGGGCAGCTTTATGGGTGGTCCGGCCGTCAACCGGTCCGATACTGAGATGTTTCCGAGTGTTTCGGAACGTCCCGGCACGGTCATCGGCCCGTACAAGCTTTTGCAGCAAATCGGCGAAGGGGGCATGGGCGTCGTCTTCATGGCCGAGCAGACCGAGCCGATTCAGCGAACGGTCGCGATCAAGATCATCAAGCCCGGCATGGATACGCGGCAAGTGATCGCCCGCTTCGAGGCCGAGCGGCAGGCGCTGGCGCTGATGGACCATCCGAACATCGCCCGGGTGCTGGATGCGGGAACGACCAATGTAGACCGCTCGCTCCGCGAGAGGGAGTTCATCTCGCGGAGCGAGATGGCTACACTCGGCCGACCGTACTTCGTGATGGACTTGGTGAAAGGGGTGCCGATCACCGCCTACTGCGACCAGCAGCAGCTCCCGATTCGCGCGCGGCTCGAACTAATGGCCACGGTCTGCCACGCGGTCCAGCACGCCCATCAAAAGGGCATCATCCACCGCGACATCAAACCGACCAACGTCCTGGTCGCCGAGTACGACGGCCGGCCGGTGCCCAAGATCATCGACTTCGGCGTGGCTAAGGCGACCGCCCAACGGTTGACCGAGAAGACGTTGTTCACCGAGTTGGGTCAGATGGTCGGCACGGTTGAATACATGAGCCCCGAGCAGGCCCGTTTCAACCAGCTCGACGTCGACACCCGCAGCGACATTTATTCTCTGGGCGTGCTGCTCTATGAGCTCTTGACCGGGTCGACACCCTTCGGGCGGAAGCGGCTGAATGAGGCGGCATTTGACGAGATGCTGCGAATCATCCGCGAGGAAGAACCTCCCAAGCCGAGCACGCGGCTCAGCACGACTGTGGGGCTACCCTCGATCGCCGCCAATCGCGGGTTGGAGCCATTGAAACTGAATCGGTTGGTGCAAGGCGAGTTGGACTGGGTCGTGATGAAGGCGCTGGAGAAAGAGCGCGATCGACGTTACGAAACGGCTGGCGCCCTGGCTTCCGATCTGAGGCACTACTTGAACGATGAGCCAGTGGCCGCCGTTGCTCCCTCGCGGATTTATCGCGCCAGTAAGTTCGTCCGGCGCAACAAAGGACCGATGATTGCATCCGCCGCGGTGTTGGCCGGGCTGATCGTCGGAATCATCGGCATGACGATCGGGTTGCTGAGTCAATCGCGGCAGCGGGTGATCGCGGAACGCGAGCGGGCGGAAGCGCAGGTCAATCTCGCGGCGGCAATGCAATCGCAAGATAATTTCGCCGAGGCCGAAAGGTTATATCGACAGGCTCTTGCCACGAGCGACGTCGCCACGCCAGAAGACCGGCAGCGGGCTGCGCGGACTCTCTTGCGTCTTGCGTCAACAGTCCGTCAGCGCGGCAACGCCGGCAATTCAGACCGGCTCTACCTCGAAGCGATCGCGGCCCATCGAGCCGCCTTTCTGTCAGGTGATCCCAGCATCGCACACGCCCTGATGTCCTACGGCCTTGTCGTGCGAAACGAAGGGCGCCGGGCCGAGGCCTTGCCGTTGTTCCGCGAAGCGTATGAAATCCGCCGTCGTGCCGAGTCGCCCGATCATCGTGCCACCGGCGTCAGCGCACTGTACTACGGCGGCGAACTACTTTTGGCCGATCGGTTCGCCGAAGCTGAGCCTCTGCTGCGCGAGGCGATCGCCCAGTATCAGCTGGTCGTCCCGCCCGACGAGTGGCACACAGCGCTTGCGCGCGTGGAACTTGGGCGAGACCTCGCTGCGCTCGGTCGACGATCCGAGGCCGAAGCCGAACTCCTTGCCGCCGCGCGCGGTCTCGAAACGACGAACGAGTTCCCCTATGCCGCCAGTGCACTCGGCGCGTTTTACGCGGCTCGGGACCAAATCGAGCCCGACAAAGGCTACGACGCCAAGTCCCGCGAGTGGTTTCTCAAGTCAGTCAAAGAGTATATCCGCCCGATGGCACCGGAAGGCGAAGTGAAAGAGCGCAAATAGAGAAAGTTCAGCATTTCAACTCGATGTGAGGGCCCGTGGCATGTTAAAGCGCAGTCACAATTGTCGGATCGCATGCTGTGCGGCGGTGCTTGTCGCTGTCGTGCCAAGGAACAAAGCCATGAACCTAGTGAGAATCAGTGCCGTTCTGCCGCTGAATGCGTTCGCAGTCTCATTTCGTGCCACCTGGTTGGTCGTACTTGGCACATTTCTGTTAGCGGCGGTGATGCAGCCGCCGGTGCACGCCATCACGATCAGCATCGAGCACACGCCTGAAAACGAAAACCCCCTCTGGGACTCGACCGGTGCGATTCTGACGTCCCACTTCCAGGCGGCTATCGCCATCTGGCAGCAACTACTGCCGGGCCCCGGAGATTTCGAATTCGACTATCACTGGGACGATGATATTAGCGGCCTGGGCTTGGCCACGCCACTCGGGCCGTTCGATAACTTCATTGAAATCAACCCGACTGCCATGTGGTTCGCCGACGCCACTCCGGACGATCATGCGGAATTCTCGTTCGCACCGATAGTCGTCATGGACCAGACTCTCCCCAGTCAACGAATTTACGCTGATCTCTCATCGGCCGATCGCACGGCCAACTTCCCGGGCACGACCGCGCCGCCCGATGCGTTGGAAACAATGTATCGAGGTTTTGGGTCGGCGTCCTTTCCCAGTTTGCAACCAGGTATCAATGCGGCGACCGGCAATGATTTGTTGCGTACCGTCGTCCACGAAATCGGCCACATCCTGGGAATTAGCGGTATCGAGCCGGGGGATTACAACCTGTTTCCGGGTCACATTGGCGGACCTGACGGCGTGCTCGTGAAGGACGGCGATGGCGGGCACCTGTCAGGGACAAACAACGTGCCGGGTTTTCTGATGTGTGACAGTTGCGGCGTGGCGGGTCGGCGCGTACTGCCATCGGCAACCGACGTGCTCGTGATAGCCGAAGACCAGGGCATCAGCGACGTGCACCTCGCGCGCGTGGGCAGTATTTCCGCTGGTTTATGGAGCAACGCCAATGGATGGATCGGCGCTGATGTGCCGGACGCCACGCAAGACGTCTACATCTCTCACGGCGGGACAGTGACGGTCGATGTCGGAGCGCAGGCCAACAACGTGCTCATTGCCCTCGGCAATGGGCTTGCCATTCAGGCAGGCCAGAGTTTAAGTGGCGGCGGAACGCTGACCTTCACCGGCGCAGCGGTCTCTGTCGGCGCCGGTGGAACGATCGCGGCCAACAACATAGTTGGTGACCCTGTCGCGCTCACCACCGCGGCTGGTTCGCTGGTGCGATTCAATCAGCTCACTGAAACCACAGCAACGTCGGCAACCTTCGGCGGCAGCGTTGCGATCGGCTTCGACACAGATTTCGGCACGCTTATTACTCCTCTGACGACGACCGTTAATCCAAGCTCCGCCACCTGGAACATTGCCGGAAATCTTATCGTTGGCGATGAAAACTTCGCCAATCTTATCGTGGATAACGGAGTTTGGACTGTGATTGGAAACGTTGCGCTCGGCAGGGTCATCCCTGGCACGGGAGGTGGTTTCGGGGGTAGTGTCACGCTTCAGAATAGCGCGGTCATGACGGTCGGCGGCAACGTCACAGTTGAAGGCCCAGCAGCCGCCATGATCGTCGAAGGAACAGCGACGCTGGGTATTACCGGCAATGTCACGATCGGCAAAAGTGGCGCCTTTACTTACAGAGATGACCGATCGGCCGCGAGCAGACCGTACTCCATTGTGGGCGGTGAGGCGCAGCTTTTCGACGGCGAACTTTTGCGCCGCTCGGGCGGAAGTTTGACGTTCGAGGATGCATCAAACGCCGCCGACGCTTCGATCACACTCGACGGAGGCGCCGGCGACAGCGCGCCTGGCGCGCAGGTCATCTTCAACGGCAACTCGGCGGCCTCCACCGCCGACTTCCGCACCAAAGGAGGCCACTTCGGACCGTCGCTGGGCGGCTACAGCATGCAGGGCAGAGGCGGCCAGGTACGTTTCGAGGGCACCTCCGGCGCAAGCACCGCCACATTCATCAATGAGGGCTGCCAAGACACCACCCCAGCACTCGCATTCGTGGGCGGCACGGGTGGCCGCACTGTTTTCACCGACAACTCCAGCGCCCAGCAGGGCACGTTTCATAATCACGGCGCAACGAACGTCTTCGTGGCAGGACATCCGTTAGGTGGCGCAACGCACTTTTACAATAGCTCAACTGCCGCGTCCGCAAACATTACCAACCACGCCGACGCGACATTCGTTTACGCGGGAATGGAGGCTAAAACTGTCTTCTACGATTCGTCGAACGCCGGCGGCTCGTCCACCAACCCCGGCGCGACGATCGAAAACTTAGGCGCTGCCGTTGGAACCCGCCTGCCGGGCCAGACCGAATTCCGCGGTAATTCCAGCGCGGCCTCCTCCACCATCCATAATCGGGCCCACCCGACGCCCGGGGGACCG
>JANNTD010000631.1:0-3853 GCA_031403315.1 Planctomycetota bacterium | reverse complement strand
TGAGGCAGGCACAGAGCTGAGGCGAGCGGTAGGGAAGCCGAAGCAGGGGCGGATCGCAGTCCGCTCTCGCTGGATCCACGTTCCAATCGCGGCCGCGGCACGTTCGTCGGCTGGCGGTGGTTGGGGAGGCTGGCCGAGCATGGGAATTCAAGTCGAATGCCCGAACGGGCACACGTTCAAAGTCAAAGACAAGTACGCCGGCAAGAAAGGCCTCTGCCCCCATTGCGAGGGCCAGGTGATCGTCGTCGTGCCGGATGCGTTCACTCTGTTGGATGAGAACGACGAGTTGCAAAAAGACGCGATCCGGAATCGCCAGGCCGCCAAGCACTCCACGCCCAGTTCCTCCTCGAGTTCCAGCTCCGTCCTCGACGACTCGCACGACTTCGGCTCGACGCCCGGCACCAGCGGCAGTCTTCTGGGCTCGTCGGTGATTCGCCACAACATCAAGTGCAAATGCGGCCAACGAGTGCCGATGTGGTTCGCCCGTTGCCCACACTGCGGCGAGTATCTGGAGCACTAGCAGGTTTGGCTTCGGCCTGACATTCTGCGCTGCGTATTTCGCCAATCGTAGGCGCTCGGGGTGTATGCCTTGCCGCGTTTCCTGCCTTTTGCAATTCGCGCGGTAAATCGCTGGACAACAGCCGGTCTGCGGCCACTAGCATGGTGTGCATGGGACCAACCGCCAAAAGCGACGCTGAGCTGGTGGCCGATACGCTCGCGGGCGACCGCGACGCCTTCGGCGAGCTCTACGACCGACACGCGCGGTTGGTCCGCGCGGTGGTCGTCGGCGTGTCGGGCGATTGGTCGGCCGTCGAGGACATGACGCAAGAGTGTTTCCTGCGGGCGTACCGCAAACTGGCGTCGCTCCGCGACCGCGACGGCTTCGGATCGTGGATCGCCGGCTTTGCGCGGCGAGTGGCGCGCGAACGCCGACGCTCCTTGCGGCGCGACCGGCACGAGTTTGGCTCGGAACTCAACGAATCGGCAACGTCCGATGGCGACGCGGCCGCCAACGACCGCGACCAGATCGAACGGGTGATGCGCCGGCTTGCAGAGCTGTCGGAAAACGAGCGGTTGGCGATCCACGCATATTTCCTCGCAGAACAGAACGCGACGCACGTGGCAGAACAACTGCAGCTCTCCCGTAGCGGTTTCTACGCGTTAGTGCAACGGGCGCTCGCGCGATTGGCTACGCGGTCGCAAGGAATTGTTTCCCAGAGTAAGGCAAAGACGTAAATGGCGTGCTTGACCCCCGAACAACTGGCCGCACTCGCCCTCGGACTCGATGTCACCGAGAGCTCCCCGCACGTCGACGAGTGTCCCGCTTGCCAGGCCCGGCTCACTGAACTGCGCCGGCTCACGCACGAGCTTGCCGCTGCCCACGCCGGACTGGTCCGCAACCACGCCGCTTCCCGCGCCCAATTGCTCGCCCGCCTGTCGCACGTCGATCGTCGCGCACGAACCGCGACGACCTGGAAACGCTTCGCCTTCGGCGGCCTCGGCCTGTCGTCGGCCGTGGCGGCGCTGTTTCTCATAGCCTTTTTCGCGACGTCCTTCAACCAGCTTTCCGCGATGGAGCGGATGATGAAAGCCGTCCGTGAGGTCAGTTCCTACAGTTTTAATGAGGTGAACCACACAACCTTTGTTGCTCCAGGTGGCGAGCCGGAAACCTACCATCGCGGAACCAACTTCGTCTGCTGGCGCGCCCCCGACGAAGCGAACCGTGAGTGGCTTGGCGACCTTCACGGCGAAGTCAAGGGTTGGCGATGCACGGTATCGAAAGGTGTCAACGTGGCCCCTGACGACGACAACTCCGACGACGACAACTCCGCCGCAGCCGCCAGGAGCGAGAAACTTACGCTCCACCTCGTCGAAACTCATCCCACTGGCAAGACCGGCATCATCATCGTCGACACCGAAGGGTACTATTTCTGGGTGCCGCCGGTCCGGGCCGGCGAGATTCCCGTCGACAATACGATCGCCAAACTCCGCGCCGTCCAACAAGGCCAAGACAAGATCGTCCGCGATTTGGGGACCAAACGCATCGACGGCCGCGAGGCTCGCGGCTACGTCCTCTCGTTCGAAGATGCCGTCCCGTTTCGTGGGGATAGCTCGATCGAAGTCTGGGTCGACTCCCAGACCGATTTGCCGATGGAACTCTCCTACGAGCGGATTTCAGACGAAGAGGAAGGCAAGTACATCGACGAGTACCGCTTGACCGACATCCGCTGGAACATCGACTTCCCGCCGAACCAATTCGCCACGATCGTGCCCGCCGGCCTCATCAACACCACCCCGCCCAAGGATGAGAAGGACATTGCCGAGATTGTTGCGGCTCTGAGGTTCTACGCCGAGCTGAGCGGCGGCCACTATCCACGAGTCCGGACAATTGACCCGGGCAAGCGTCGCGACCCGGCGATTAAGTCCGCCCCACCCGACATCTTCGATGGCGGGCAGGTCCACGACGAAATGCTAAAACTCGCCGGCTTCACCGGCCCGCCGCACAGCAATTGGGACCGCGACCCCAGATACCAACAAGTCGAAGCCGCCACCCCTGGCCTCGACTCTCTCACGCGCGTCCTCCTCGACCGCCACCACGCCGGCTTCTTCGGCGCCGAGGTCTCTCCTCAAGAGATAGACAAAGTCCTCCTCTGGTGCAACGCCTTTCCCGAAGGCTCCTACCGCATCATCTACGGCGACCTCCGCACCGAAGTCGTCTCCGAAGCCAAGTGGAAAGAGCTCGTTCCCAGCGCATCCCAGGACTAGAGCCCGGTGGGCGTAATTTTCGATCGCCTTTAGTCCGCCGGCTTTATGCGATTGCTTGGAACGCGGCGGGCAGGTAGTCGACGAGGTCGCTGGCGATGAGGGAGACTTGGCCGAGCTTTTCGGCGGCGAGGTCGCCGGCGAGGCCGTGGATGTGGACGCCGAGGCGGGCGGCGTCGAAGGGCGTGAGGCCTTGGCAGAGGAGTGCGGTGATTACGCCGGTGAGCACGTCGCCTGCGCCGCCGGTCGCCATGCCGGGGTTGCCGGTTTGGTTGCGGGAGTAGCGAGTGCCGTCGGTGATGATGGTGTGGTGGCCTTTGAGGACTACGATCAGGTCCGCCCGCCCGCTCGCTGAAGCGAGCTCGCCTGCGGCGAGGGAACGGGCTTGGTCGTCGTTGCCGGCGGTGCGACCGGTGAGGCGGGCGAATTCGCCGGGGTGGGGTGTGAGGATTCTTGGGCCGGCGGCTTGGGTGAGGAGTTCCTTGCGCGCGGCGAGGGCGAACAGTGCGTCGGCGTCGACGACCATGGGTTGCTTCACTTCGCGGTAGAGTCTGGCGACGAAGTCGGTGACGCCGGCGGTGCGGCCCAGGCCGGGGCCGAGCGCGAGCGTGGTCATATTTTCGGCGAGCGCGAGGACTTCGTCGGCCGCGGCTTCGACCATGTGTTCGTTGGCGTCGTCTTCATTGGCAAACGTCAGGCCGTGGGTCATGTAGCTGGGATTGAAGCCGGCGACGACATCCTGGATCGCGCGCGGCACGGCGAGCGTGACGAGGCCCGCGCCGCTGCGGAGCGTGGCAAGGCCGGCGAGCGAGATCGCGCCGCTCATGCCGCGCGAGCCGCCGACCGCAATCGCATGGCCGAACGTGCCCTTGTGGCTGTCGGCGGCGCGACGTGGGAGCTTGGGCAGTGGTGTGTTCGTGACGTCGGTTAGTGGCATGACAAGAAGGGATCAGGGTGCGTCGGCGTCAAGCCGGAGGAAGGTAGCGAATGAAAGAGTCGTACAAGGTAAGACCTAGCCAGTCGCCTTGGCCTCGAGTGATGCGTGCTGTCGGGCAACCGACAGTGCGAAGCGTTCACAGAGGTACAACCG
>JANNTD010000630.1:0-5852 GCA_031403315.1 Planctomycetota bacterium | reverse complement strand
AGGAGATCCCCAGCAACTCTCAAAGCCGATGTGTCCGCTCGATAGTAACGGTGAAGTCGTGGCATGCGAAATAGTTTTGCGAATGACGGGATCGCTGGGATCGAGGAACGTAAGCGTTGCCACGCGGCCATCGTCGACGATGCGAAATAGATACGTCCGAGAATTTGGCGCGATTTGAAATCCCTCGGCAAGCAACAGTGAGATGGTATTCGGCGAGGGTTTCTCATGAATCTCGAGGCTGTGATCAAAGCCGTAGGCGGCCGGCCAGAAGTTCGAGCGGACGCCGCGGCGCAGAATCGAGTTCTCCCAGCCCGGTCCGCCGCCATGCGCATTTTCAGCGCGGGTCATGACGGCGAACGATCCGCCATAGCCATGCAAAACATTCTCCGCGAATGTCACTTTGCCGAGCATCGTGAGTGTTCCGTCGGCGGGATCAAATCGTTCTTTGGTGAGCAGATAGGGGCGGGCTTTCCAGGTGTCGATATGCTGTTCGTCGTTCGGCAGACCGAGCTGCACTTGGCCGCGCTGAATCGCGACGTCGCCCAGCGTAGTCCAAAGGCTGGCATTGAGCTCGTCTTCGTCAAAGTTGTCTTTCAACACCAACTCCGCTTCGGTCGGAGCTAGATCATCTAGTTGTTTCGCGGAATCGTCCGCTCGCGAACTGCGCTCCGCGGAAGCGTCGGCGGCTTGTGCGAGCAAGTTACCGTCGTCAAGGGGCGAACCGTCCTGAGAAATCATCAACCGCTCGACAACCATCGATCCGGTGCTCGAGCCTTCCAGGGCGACAAAATTCTGATTTCCTCGAAATAGCGATCGACACGTGATCGTCTTGCGCACCGAGGGATTCTCGGCGAGCGCGACGGTCAAGGCAACGTTCAAACCGTCGTCGCGCAGCTCGAGGCGGTACAAAGTGTCGGGCTGCGGCCGCGAGAATCCGCCCCATGAGATATTCATATGCTCGCGGTCGGCTTCGTATTTCGTGCCCGCTTCCAGCATTCCCTCGCCGGAGATCAAATCGGCCTTGAGCCGGCAGCGGACCGATCGAGCCAGCATGTCGTGCCACGGCGTGCCAGGCTTGCTGATCTGGTCCGCACTGCGGGTGAGGATCGCGCAGGATGCATGCTCCGCGTCGTGGACATTTTCAAATCGCAAATCGCACACGACGGTGATCGCGCCGTGAGACGGGTCAAACTCCCGAGTCGTCAAGAGATACGGTCTCTGCGCGGTGGCGGCGACGCCTCCCAACCGCAGTCCATGGTCCGACGGCAAGATCTCGCCCAGCGTTCGCCAGCGATCGGGAGCCAATAACGCCCCGCGAAAGTCGTTGTCGAAGGAGGCATTCGTACGGCGTTCTGATCGGTCTGCGGGCCGGTCGTCACCCGCGCGTTGATAGCGGCGCCCTTGAACATCGATCGGAATGATCGAGTTCTCGGTCCACTGGATCGCGCGGCCGGAAGTGAGCTCGATCTTGTCCTGCGCAACGCCGGCGGTTCTGGTCGGCAGAGTCTCCACTTTGCCTTCAAAAACGCTGACCTGCGAAACACCAAAGTCGTCGACGACCACGCCAAACTCCGTGCCCAGGTCGACCACTTTACCGTGCGGTGTTTCAATCGTGAAGCCGTGCCCAGCTTCAGGCACGCGGGCGACCAATTCGCCGCGGCGCAATTTGCCGCCCGTGGGATGAACCAGAAATTCCGATGGTCCGGTCAGCAACAGCTTGGCTCCCGAGGCATACGTCAATTCGACCTGGCCGTGTTCCAACGTCAAGTTCTGCCCGGACCGGACACTGGACGCGAGCATGAAGGAGCCGTTGGGGTTCTGCCAAGTTGCAGACTTCGAAACGTAAGTCACCTCGGCCACCAGGCGCTGGGTGCCGGAGACTTCGTCCTCAGTGCCTTCGGCCTGCGGAAGACCCTCGGCGGTGACAGATCCAACTTGAGCTTCCTGCCTGTCGACACGTTGGGTCGACCACCATACAACCCCGGCGACGACGAGCACTGCCGCGAGCGAAGCGGCCCAGCGCATGATCGATCGCCAACGTACTTCCCGATCCGTCAACGACGACGTAAGTTGACAGAGAGGTGCGGAATTCGACTGACCCGCGAAACGCTCGAGAGTCAGCCGTTCGACGGCCAGTTGCGCGTCGACCGCCGGGCTTCCGGCCGTCACCGCGAGAGCGCTATGCACCGCGATATACCGCAAATAAAAGCGCCGCGCCGCCGATTGTTCATCCAGGATTTGGTTGAGCCGCGACCGATCGCTGGCCGAGAGCTCATCGTCGCAGAGGCGCGCGAGCAGTTCGCACAACTCTTGCATGCGCTCGGGTTCAAGCGGAGCTTCGGCACAGTCGTCGTGTGCGCGCATCACGTGGCGCCTCCATTGGCCTCTATTCGTGATTCGCTGACTGCACTTCGCATCTTATTCTCGTCCTTCGTGTGCCAGCGTGCGATCGATGCATTCCAGGAGCACGCGCCGAATTCGCCCCAGCGATTTTGAGAGGGAGTTGGCGGTGCGTCCGACGTCGGCCGCGAGCTGCTGGACCGTCGTCCCCGGCTGGTAGCGACGTCGAATCAGAGAGCGATCGATTTCGGAAAGCTTCCCGAGGCAATTCTCCAAAGCCTGTAGCGGCACACCGCGGACCACCCTTTCGTCACAGGCTTCGGCGGCCAGCTTCTCCAGCAAACTGGTGTCGAACAGCCGCGCCGATCGTCCTTGGCGCTCACGGTGCTTCATCACTTGAAAGCGCGCTATTTTACAGGCCCAGGCGAAAAAATTGGTGCCCAATTCGAATGAGTCGAATTTTCGCCACAAGACCATGCTCGTCTCTTGCAACACGTCCGAGGCGTCGTTGGCCGTTGGCAGCAAAGCGGTTACGTAAAATTGCAGCCGCGGATAGTGGCTTGAATAAAGTTCGAGAAACTCGGCGACGCGGTCGTCCCGATCTTCAATTGCCAGCTTGTCGTTCGGTCCGCTGTCGTTCATGGACGCCGCGCTACAATCGAGTCTTGTCGAACGCCACCACACGCGCCGTGCACGACATCAGCCCGATGACGTGCGCGACGATCAATTCGCACTGGCGATCCGCACTGGTTCATCGCCTGGGTCGAGAACAGGCACTTATTCCCGAGAATGCGGGCTGCACAGACTTTACCCGTCATTAGATATACGGCAAACCAGGAAAATGTGAACCGCCCTTTCCCGAGAATGATGGCGTTCCTCCCGTCAATTTGCCCGCCGGCGTGTAGCATTTCGCCGAAAGTCTCGCTTCGCGCCCTTTTTTTCGTTCACATTGCCGCGGCCGGCCGTATATGCACAGCGATTCCGAATCCGATCGATCAGCTGGGAGCGAACCGATTGGGAATTACCCCGACGTTTGGGTGGCTTGTCGCAGCGGGAAACGTCACGCAGGTGGGGCGGGCTCAATAGCCTTCGATAGGGCTTGTATTTGAAAGGCGGTTTTATCGCGTCGGAGCGTGCAGCTCGGGCGACTCTTCTGATTGGCAGTCAGGCCACCGGGCGTGGCCTGCCGAATGCCTGATCGGGCGCGCTTTTCCAATTGACTTCTTGTCTTTGCAACTTTGGTCGTCAGGAGCAGTGGGCATTTCATGTTGCTTCAACATTGTGGAGGGAAGATCTGATGAGGTGGACAAGGTTCGACTTGCTATTCCTTTTTGGCTGCATCGTGATGTCATGGGCTGTCGTGGCCGAGGCGGCCGATTCGTATTCCAATTCGCTCACCGGGTTGACCGGCGACTCAACTCAAGCCGGGACTCAGGCGGCGCTCGCGGCGGCGGGGCTCAGTGTGTTCAGCACTACCGGAGAGATCATTAGCGACAATGGAACGCCCGGCGACCCGTTGGACGATTTTGTGGAAAGCAACCACACCGTAGTCTTTGACGGCGGCGGCGCCCACGTCGGCAGCCTGATCGCCGGCGACGGCGGCCGGAACTACGTGCGGACGGTTCAGAGCGACTTCGCCACGGCCAAATTTGTCGCCGAGATCACGTTTGAGGCTAGTACCAATGATCAGGCGGTATTCATTGGCTTGGGTTCCGGTGACACCGCGCTGTTCGGTACACCGGATTGGAGCACGCAGCTCTCTTCGGCCTCGTTTTGGCCGGAAGTGAACAATGCTAAATTCGTGCGCTTTCGCACCCAGAACGACGTGAACAGTTTCGCGGACACTGGAGTACCTGGCTTAGGCGCCGGCACCCATCGATTCCGGATGACGTTTAATCCCGCCAGCAGTCAATTGCTTGGCGCGATCGACATAAATTATGCCGGCGGGCCATTCGTGGCCGACGCGACGACAACCAATTTTCCCATCGCCGCGTCCTCGCTGTTTGCCGCAGATGGTTGGCCGAGCGAACCGTCGAGAATTTTCTTTGGCGGTGACGACGGGGCGACGTTCCGCGACCTGTCGATTACCGTTGTTCCCGAGCCGGCCTCGCTCGCGCTGTTCTGTCTGGGACATTTGATCGTGGCGGCCGTACTTCGAATTAGGAAACCCTAATCTTTGGCGGTGGGACCAGCGGCTGGATCGAGCCGCTGTCCCGTTCGAGGGGGAATTGGGGGACGAGCAGCAGCCGCCATTGCGCCGATCAATTGTTGGCGCAGGTGGCTGCTGCTTCTTTCACTGGGAGTGATTTGATCATGAATGTCAAGGCGATGTCTTCTCAGGCGTTATCGTTGATGATTCCGCGTATCGTGGTGGTGTTGGCGACCGTGCTAGGACTGGCTTCGGCCGCAACTGCGGCCAGCTCGCTTTCCAATTCCCTGACTGGCTTCACCGGCAATTCCACCCTGGCCGGAACCCAGGCGGCCGTCGCTGCCGCGGGCCTCAATTTCTACAGCATTACAGGTTTGAATGATCCGGACTTTACTGAAGACCCGACGGTGGCCTTCGATGCCAGCGGCGCGCACTTCGGAACCTTATGGGGCGGCGACGGCGGCCGCAACTACATGCGCACCAACGATAGCGACTACGCCACCGTCAGCTTCGTGGCTGAGGTTACGTTTATCACCGACAATCTTGCCGACCAGGATGGTTTCCTCGGCATGGGTGCCGGCGACACGGCGCTGTTTGGCTGGCCGGATTGGAGCACGCAGTTTTCCTCGGTGATGCTGACACCGGAGATTGACAATGGAGGCATTCCATTGCTCACTTCGATGTACACATCCAACGACACGCCGATCTTTGCGAACACCGCTGCTCCGAATTTGGGGAGTGGAACCAACCGCATCCGAATGGCGTATGATGCGACGGCCAAGACCGTCAATTTCGCGATGGACTACAACTACGCCGGGGGAGCTTTCGTGGAAGATCAGGCCGCGCCGACGCTCAATGTCAGCGGGCTGTTTGCCTTACCCAACACGTTCGACGCAGCCGACTATACGGTCTGGCGCGATACGCTCGGCTCGACGACGGATCTGCGGGCCAACTGGACCAACGCGAACAGTTTCAATGTGATTGACACCGACGACTACGATTATTGGAAGCTGCACTTTGGAGAAGTAGTACCGGGCGGTTGGCCGGTCGAGCCATCGCGAATCTTTTTCGGCGGCGATGACAGCACGATCTTCAAGGATTTTTCCGTAACCGTGACCGCGGGCAGCGGCGGTGTCGTGGGCGCGGCCGTCGTTCCAGAGCCGGCGTCGGTGCTATTGATCACTCTTGGATTGGCGTACCTGTTTGCTCTACGAAGGCGTGGATGAGGTCGTGCAGAATCGACTTGTTCGAGACGTCGAGCGACACCTGCCGTAAAGTCATCGCTAGTGCGAATCGCCCCGTTTCTGCGAGATGATGGACGCCGGAACTAAGGAGTGCAGCATGTACATTGGCAAACGAGACC
>JANNTD010000629.1:0-12781 GCA_031403315.1 Planctomycetota bacterium | reverse complement strand
CGCGAACTGCTGAATATCCAGGAGCAATGTGCGGTCAACGAATACGAAGTCGAGTCGACTCGCGAACGACAACTCGCCGCGGCGAAAGCCGCCGCCGAGCTCGAACGTGAACAGGCCGCGACCGCCGGTCAGCTGCAAGCCCTGGACGAAGATCTCGCGGCACGACAGGTCGCGACGACCGAGCGACGCATCGCCGCCGCCAAGTGCGAGCAGCGCGTCGAAATGCTGTACGCCCAGCTCGAACAGGCCCAGCGCGATCAGCGCGAGCGCGATAGTGCGCTCGCCGACATGCGGAGCCGTCTGGTCGATCGGCAAACGCAACTCGCCGAACTCGACGCCGTGATGCTCGCCGCCCGACAGTCACTGGCGGAACTGTTTCTCATCAAACAGCACCAGGCATTTGAGCTCTCAGAGCAAGCCGCTGCCGATCAGCAGTTCCGCGCTACGCGTCAGGAACTGCAGGAACGCGTCCGCCACGACCGCCAGCAACTCACCGCCCTCCAATCGCAGCGCCACAAACTCGACGTCGCCGCAAACTTGCTCCGCCACGAGCGCGAAACGCTGGTCGAACGGATGCAAGACGACTACGGCATCGATCTCAGCAGTGCAGCCGGTGAGGGGGCCGCCGGCGAGCTCGCTTCAGCGAGCGGGGAATTAAGTGAGCGTACTGCCGTCGAAACCGAAATCACCCAACTCCGTGACCAACTCAACCAACTCGGCTCGGTCAACCTCGATTCCCTCGATGAACTCGACGAGCTCGAGTCCCGCTTCGGCGGCCTCTCGCAGCAGTACCGCGACCTCGTCGACGCCAAAGCCGCCCTCGAACGCATCATCCAGCGGATCAACGTCGACAGCCGCCAGCTGTTCCTCGCGACCCTCGAATCCGTCCGTGGCCACTTCCGCGAGCTCTACCGCCGGCTGTTCGGCGGCGGCGAGGCCGACATCCTGCTCGACGATGCGGAAGACGTCCTCGAATGCGGCATCGACATCGTGGCCTGCCCGCCTGGCAAGGAAGCTTGCAGCATCTCGCTCCTCTCCGGTGGCGAAAAAACACTGACCTGCGTCGCCCTGCTGCTAGCGGTGTTCCGCAGCAAGCCGAGTCCGTTCTGCATCCTCGACGAGGTCGACGCCGCCCTCGACGAAGCGAACATCGGCCGTTTCATTGGGGTCCTGCGCGACTTTCTCTCGTTCACCCAGTTTGTCGTCGTCACCCATTCGAAAAAGACGATGGCCGGCGCCGACACGCTCTACGGCATCACGATGGAAGAGTCCGGCGTCTCGAAACACGTCTCGGTCCGCTTCGAAGACGTGAGCGAAGACGGCCAGATCAATCTCCGCAACGAGACCCTGCTCCGCCGCGCTGCATGAAGCCGGCGCTGACAGCGCCGGTTTTGGGCCTGTGCACCACTGCCAGCACCCTCCCCACTCACCCCGCCCCCCAGATTTTGTTCGACGCTCCGCGTACTTTGGCCGTTCCGGGCAACCGCTATGCTCGCCAGAAGCCGCATAATCCGCTCTAACCGCAGGACTGTCGAAACTTTCTAAAGTTCTAGGGCCGCGCCAATCGAAATTATCTATCGGATGGGTCGACTTCCGGCGGCACACACTACGGTGTGAACCCCGACGGGAATCGACTCGCAGGGGGGAGCCTGCCGACACCGTCCTACCAAGGTCGCATTGCGAATGATCGTCCGCCCACGGGGCGCCGATCGTCTGCAAGCCTCTCCCTGTACGTCCTCACCAGGATTTCGCGCGCTTAGCCGTGCGAGCTGGTTCGGTGGATTCGATTGATCCGATTGGAACGGCCAGCGCCGAACCAAGTTGTGACGATCAAATGGTTTTCACCGATCTCTGCTCGCAATGCTAGCCGATGCGAAATGTAAGTGAAGGAGCGGATCAGAAGGACCTGAGCCAAACCAAAGAGGTGATTTGCAGTATCGCCCCGACCCAGACGTTCGTGAGATGTTTGCCCACCGCCAGCGCGAGGGACTTAGCGCCCGGCTGTGGCACACGAACGCGGGGCAGATTGAAATCGGCCGCGACGTGACTTCCCTCCACGGCCGACGACTCAGCGGACAATTAGCAAGATAATTGGAGAGCCCGATGAAGGTCTTTACTACTGGTCAGGTCGCGAAGATCTGCAAAGTGGCCCCGCGCACGGTCAGCAAGTGGTTCGACTCGGGACGCCTCAAGGGATATCGCATCCCCGGCTCCCAGGACCGCCGCATCCCACGCGAGTATTTGATCAAGTTCCTCAAGGAACACGGCATGCCACTGGGCGATCTCGAGGACGAGGCCATGGCCAAAGTCCTGATCGTTGCCCAGGACCAGGTCTTGATCGAAAACCTCAAGCGTGAGTTGCCGGCGGAACGGTCGTTCCGCAACTCGACCGCCGCTAGCGGCTTCGAAGCAGGTATTCAGGCCGAAAGCTTCCATCCCGACTGTATCATTGTCGATTTCTCGATCGGTCAGGTGGAGGCCCTGCAGATTTGCCAAAATCTGCGCCGCAACACCGAGTTCGGCAACACGATTTTGATCGCGCTGCTGCCGGACGACGGCTCGGCCGCCAACTTCGATCGCTCGGCGATCAACGAAACGTTCAAGAAGCCGTTCGACGCCGCCCTCTTGGCCGAGCGTTTGCGGACCTTGATCGGCGCGAAGAAGGAATTGGTTTAGCCGCGTCGCTCGCGACGCGCGGATCGATTGCTTGATAACCTAACCCGCCACGGACAAACCTCCGCGACGGACTACATACCGCACAGGGCCGGTCGAACGAATCGACCGCGTGGCGGCGGAGACATCCCGTCCCTCCGTCAGCCACGACCCGCAAACGAGGCCCGGTTGCTACCAAGCAACCGGGCCTTGCTTTTTGCGCTTACGGCGAATTCCTCGGGTTCTGTCGGAGGCGTCTCCGACGCCGATCGAGGTTAACTCGCCAGAATGTGGGGCTGCTGCTAGAATGTCGATGGAGGATGTCTTTGCACCACCCTTCCATGGGAAGCGTTCGGAGAAGTGATCATGGCCAGTGTCGATGATGCATTCTTATACGCCCAGTCGCTGAGTCCGAATGATCAGCATGTCCTCGTGGAGCGGCTCTTGGAAGCAATGCCGCCGCACGATTTCAAGCCGAGCGACAGCGACTTGGCGGAGGTCAAACGCCGCTGGGCTGAGTACGAAGCGGGCCGCATGGAAGCTGTCCCTTGGGAGGAAGTGCGCGACGAGGTGCGACGACGGATCGCATCTCATGAATGACCTCGAGTTTCTCACCGTAGCGCGAATCGAATACCAATCGGCCGCCGACTGGTATGCCGAACGCAGTATCGCAACTGCCGAGCGTTTTGCCGCTCAAGTTGAAGCGGCGATCGATTCGATTCTGAGGAACCCCGAACAGCACTCGCGCTGGGATGACAGATATCGTTTTTGCCTAATCCGACGGTTTCCGTATTTCGCCGCTTTTCGCCATGAGTTGAATACCGTCGTCATCGTCGCGATTCGCCACACCTCTCAAGACTCCACCGCCTGGACCGATCGCTAGCGGTTCCGTCGGTCAATTCTGCCAGCGACTGGCTTCCCTCTATTCCCGCGATTGGGCCGCGCACGCTAAAATGCACCGCATCGCTACCTTGCCCCTCCAGCGCGATCCAAGGAGTTGTGCGATGCGTTTTACGGTATACCCATTGTTGGTCATGGCCGGTTCAATTCTCGGCGGTGGTAATCTCTCCGCCAACGCCGAGGCAAAACGGCCTCCGGTCCCAACTCACATTCCGTTTGAGGTAACGACCGACGGCGCCCACGAGAAGCATGAACTTCTGCTCGATAGCGCCTTCGATCTCAAAGACGGTCAGATGCGGTGGATTCGACCGACCGGAATTCGCTGCTCCTTTGCGCGCATTGTGGAATTGAAGGCATCATGTGACGACTGGTCCGACGAGTTTCGCATCGAGATTAGGTTCGAATGCTTAGGACCCGAGGATCCTGTGCGGCGATTCTGTTTGGAGACACGGGCCCTCGACCAAGACGGTAAGCTGCTTGCCCATGATTGGCAGGTCGAGAGCGATGGCCGCATCGGCCCAGCAGAAATTCAATTGGGTAGTCATACGTTTGTACGGAGCCGGTACAATTCGCCGTTTAACAAGCTCTCTCGCGCGAGACTCTCGCGTGTCGAGAAACTAGACATCCGATTGATCGAGTATCCCCGTGGGACGCCACGCCATTTTCCCAGCGGGCGCCATCAGCTCGACCTGGCAGTTTCCCGGTCCAACAAATGTGGCGATTTCGAATTGACTTTCGCCAACCCCATCGGTTGGAATCTCGGTCCACCGAAGCACCAGATTGCTTTCCAAGTTTTCGTTCGCGACGCCAACGGCAAACACGTCCGGGCGGACCGTCGCTTTCTCATGTATCGGGCCGATGGCGACTATCGCCAGAGCGTTCGCGTCGAACCGAAGTATTACGAGTCGACCGAGATCAGTGTTACTGTTTTCACACGCCAACCGGACAACGATAAATTCATCCGCGACTTTTTCTACGGCGGCAGCTCCGGTTATAGCGGCTGCTGGACCGGTGACGGCGGCAGACTCGTCGAACTTCCGATCAAAGGTGCCCCGCTATTTTCCGATCTGCCCGAAATGGCTGCCGTCCCTGCATCATCCAGCGCAAGCCGCTGATTCTCTCCCGGATCAGGTTAATCCTCCCGCCCTCCTGCGGTTATCTCCCCGAGGGCCCGACATGCCCTCGACGGCCCATCGCAAGGCCTTACAATGTGGTGACTTGGGCATTTCCCGCTCCGTCCCCACACCGTGAGCCCCCGATGGGTGAGTTGAGCCATTTCGACGCCGGCGGCGCCAGTCGCATGGTCGACGTCGGCGACAAGCCCATAACCCGCCGCCTGGCCCGGGCAAGCGCTCGCGTGCGGATGGCCGCCGAAACGCTCGCTTTGATCAAGAGTAGCCGAGTCGGCGGGCAGCACTCCAAGAAGGGAGACGTGCTCGAGGTGGCCCGCCTGGCCGGCATCATGGCCGCCAAGCGGACCGCCGAATTGATCCCGCTCTGCCACCCGCTGGCCATCGATTCGGTCACCGTGGACTTCACATCCCCGGACGACCAAACGCTGGTCATCGGCGGCACGGTGGCCGTCGAGGCCAAAACCGGCGTCGAAATGGAGGCTCTCACGGTGGTTTCCGTCGCGGCCCTAACCGTTTACGATATGTGCAAATCCGTGGACCGCGGCATCACGATCGAACGCATTCAACTGGAAGAAAAATCGGGCGGCCGCAGCGGGCATTGGCTGCGCGAAACAACTAAGTGAAATGGCCCCGTTAGCCGGCGAGCTTGTCTCGCCGCGGCACTACCTCGCCGCCCCGCATGAAAGGATTCCCATGAGCACCGTCCGCCAGCCTCCTGCCGACCTGCAGCAAACTCTCGCCGCGATCTACGCAACCGTCGGCGGTGAGCTGCGCCGCGTCGACACCCGGCTGGCCGACGAGCTTCAAAGTGACCATGCCCAAGCCAACGAAGTCATCCGCCATGGCATCCGCCTGAGCGGCAAGCGCCTCCGCCCCGCCCTGCTCTTGCTCGCCGGCCAGGCCGTTGGCCCTTTGCGCGACGAGCACATCACGCTTGCCGCGGTGGTCGAGATGATCCACACCGCGACGCTCGTGCATGACGATGTGCTCGACGAAGCCGCCATCCGTCGCCACGAGGACACAGTCAACGCCCGCTGGAACAACGAAACCAGCGTCCTGTTGGGCGACTTCCTCTTCACCCACGCCTTCTACCTCGCCAGCACCCTCGAGAGCACCTACGCCTGCCGCACGATCGGCCGAGCCACCAACATCGTTTGCGACGGCGAGCTTCGGCAGACCATCACTAGCGGCGACGTGAATCTTTCCGAAGACGACTACCTCGCCATCGTCGAAGCCAAGACCGCCGAGCTCTGCGCCTGCTCTTGTGAGCTGGGTGCCTATTACGCTGGCGGCGACGAAGAGACCGTGGCCCGCCTGGCCGCGTTCGGCCGCAATCTCGGCATCGCCTTCCAAATCGCCGACGACTTGCTCGACCTGGAAGGCAACGAAACGGCCACCGGCAAATCGCTCGGCACCGACCTGGCGAAGCGGAAAATGACGCTCCCCTTGATCCACGCCCGCGAAGCCCTCGACCCGCGCGAACGCAAGTTGTTTCTTGCCACTCTCGTTGCCAACCCCACCACCGCCCGCGAGGCGCTACTCAATTTCCTCGCCCGCCACGATTCGCTCAATTTCGCCCGCCCCGAGGCCCAGCTCTACGCCGACCGCGCCCAAGCCGAGCTCACCGGCCTCGCCGACAGCCCTGCCAGAGACGCCCTCGCGGCCCTCACCGAGTTCGCCATCGCCCGCCGCGGTTGAAATAGTCGCCATTGGCCGTTGCGCGTCGCAGCGAAGCCAACTTCAGATTTTTCCTCCCGCCCGCCAATTGTGAGCTAGACTTCCGATGGCGGCATGCCCCGCCCACCTATTCGAAAAAAGCACTTTTCACCTTTTCTCACCTACGTTGCGGCACGTCAGCCACTTTTGGCCCTACCCGAGAGCGGGACCTACCGCCTCGCTGCCTTGTTCGTGGTTCAACACCGTTGACGAATAGCTGCCGGTCGGCAGGAGCAAACCACTCCCCGAGCCGGACAGCCGCATGCGCCCATGCACAACCGCGTGCTTGCGCATGCAGCGCAAACCGGTGGAGTCACCGAGTATGTCCGCAACACGCTTCCGCCGACCTCGCATCGCGGCCCGCCGCGCGGCAGCCGCTGCCGAACTGGCGATCTGTTTGCCGTTGATCGTCTTTCTGCTGCTGGCATCGCTCGAGGCCTGCACGATGATCTTCCTCGATCACAGCCTCACGATCGCC
This sequence comes from Planctomycetota bacterium, assembly GCA_031403315.1. Classification (GTDB taxonomy): domain Bacteria; phylum Planctomycetota; class Planctomycetia; order Pirellulales; family Lacipirellulaceae; genus DASYDU01. The sequence goes on along the minus strand of JANNTD010000629.1, from coordinate 5,902 downwards.
AGCTACGAAGGCGTCCGGGTAGCGATCAACTACGACGCAACCAACGCCGACGTCGTGGCACGTTCGAACCAGATTATCGCGGATCGTAGCGTCGAGGGCGCGACCGTCTCGATCAACCCCGCCAACGTGGCCAACGTCAACCGCGGCGATCGGATCACGATCACCGTTGCCGCGCCATGCGACGCCAACGCGATCATTCCGCCCTGGTTCTACGGCGGAAGAACGCTGACTTGCTCAACAACCATGGTGAAAGAATAGCGATGGCATAAACGTCCAACTTTCCGCCGAGGGATGCACTTCCGCACCTACAGCCCCCGACGTTTTCACCGGTGCGATCGCGAGCACTCGAACGATGAACGGCACACGACAACAACGCGAATTCCTGCCCCAATGGCTCCGCACCCGCCGCGGCGCGATCGTCGTCCTCGCGGCCTTGATGATGATCGTCTTTCTCGCCAGCGTCGCTTTTTCGGTCGACGTGGCCTACATGCAGCTCACGAAGATCAAGCTCCGCTCGGCCACCGACGCCGCCGCCCGCGCCGCCGGCGAAGGGCTCTCCCGCGCCCAAGACACCGCCTACGCCCGCCAGGCCGCCAAAGACATCGCCGCAGCCAACCTCGTCGGCGGCCAGCCGCTGTTGCTCGACGACTCGGACATCATTTTCGGCAACTCCAGCCAGCAAGGCAGCGGAGCCTGGGCCTTTACGCCCAATGGCGAGCCGATCAACGCCGTCCGCGTCAATGGCCGTCGCACCCGCGAAGCCCCGTCCGGCAGCGTACCGATCTTCTTCGGCCGCGTCTTCAACGTGTTCGACTTCCAACCGATTCAAGCGGCCACCGTCGTCCGACTCGACCGCGATATCTGCCTCGTGGTCGACCGCTCCAGCTCGATGAAGCTCTACCTGACGGATACAGCGCCTACGATGTCGACCGGCGACTCGCGGTTCTGCCAGCCGCCGAACATGGCGCTGAGCCGCTGGGGAGCCCTCTCGGTCGCCGTGCAACGCTTCATCGATGCGTTGGCCACCACGCCGCAATCCGAGTTCGTGGCGCTCGCCTCGTATGGTAGCACCTACACTGCCTGCAGCGTCTCCAACAACGCCTCCGACATCAACAAGCCGCTCACCGAGAATCATGCCGAGGTGACCTCTGCCATGGCGACCCTTTCCGCCAAGAAGTTCAACGGCGCTACCAATATCGCCGCCGGCATCAACCGCGGCATCGAGGTGCTGACGTCCGCTTCGGCTCGCCCGTACGCCGCCAAGACGATGGTTCTGATGAGCGACGGCGCTTATACACAAGGCACCCAGCCCAGCCTGGTCGCTCCCAACGCCGCGGCCCAAGACATCATCATCCACACGATCACGTTCGGCGAGGCCAATCCCACCGAGATGCAGGCGATCGCCGATGCCACCGGCGGCAACCACTACATCGCGCCAGACGCCGCCGCGCTGCAAGACATTTTCGAGGAGATCGCGCTCACGCTGCCGGTCGTGTTTACCGACTAAGCCAGCATTTCGGGAGGGCGAGGCACCGGCTCGACTGAGCTCGCCGAAATCCGCCGAGCCTCGCACACCGGAAATAACGGAAGCAAGACCATGAACATGCGCCGCAACCTGTGCTCACCACGCCGTCGACCAAATCGCTCCGCCGCAGTCGTCGTCGAATTCGCGATCTGTGCGCCGCTCCTGTTCTTGTTCTTCTTCGCGTCGCTGGAGTTCAGCCGCGTGAACATGATCCGGCAGAGCGTCGAAAACGCCGTCTACGAAGGGGCCCGTCGCGGCATCGTCCCCGGGGCGACGGCCACCAACTGCCGCGACTCCGCCCAGGCCGTCTTGAATTCCATTTCCACCACCGGCGCCACCATCACCGTCACGCCCTCGGTGATCACCGACGACACCACGGAAGTCACAGTGTCAATCGTTGTCCCCGTCAACAACAATAGCTGGGTGTTCCCCGTCTTCTTCGCCGACAAGACAATCTCAAGCGACATGACGCTGCGACGCGAACGGTTCGAAACCTCGAGCGTGCCGTAACAGAGCCAGGCCATCGCGCGTCAAACGTCTCGTTAACCGCGACGCGGAGGCGAGTTTCACGAGCCGCAGCGGAGCGCGTTTTCACCGCCGCTCACCGCCCAATCGCCAATCGCATCTCACCCAACTCCGCCAGCGCACAATCCAGCGCCTCCGGATCCGCACCCGCTTGCTCCCCGTGTGCCACTGGCTCTCTTACTCCCTCTCCTTCCGGGAGAGGGCCGGGGTGAGGGTCTCCCGCCCGCCCCGCTAACCACGCCTCGAGCAACCGATCTTGCCGCGCGGCATTTGTCATCGACTTGAAGCGCTGTGCCACTGCACCAACGCGCGAGACTTGCCCAGCCGTATGCGTCCCGAAATCAGCTTGCGGCCCAAGTCTATCCGCAACGACAAACTGCTCCGGTGCCAATCGATCCGCCAACAAGGGTGCCACTGGCTCCGCCCGTGCGGTTTGCTCCCCGCCGGGGTACCCGGTCGCCGGGTCGGCTTCCTGCTCTGCCCCTGTCGCCCCAAAATTGCTCATCCACACCGCGTAGTCGAGCGCGTCGACAACCCCGTCGCCATTCCCGTCAGCTCGCAAATTATTCAGTGAATTCAGCGTATTGCACCACACCGTGTAATCCGCCGCATCGACAATCCCATCGACGTTGTAATCCCCCGGTAATAAACCGCTCGGCAACGACTCCACCGCCCCCATGTCAATCCGCCTGCCATACACCCGCGTAAACGGCGCCCCGCGCTGATCGTGCACCGGCACACCGCTTACACCCGCCACGGCCGCCGGATCCCCCGCATCGATCGCCGGGCTCCCCCGCAAGAGCGCATGCGTGAGAATCCGCGATCCATCCGGCAACTCGAACCCGCCATTATCCGCCAGCGGCCCCAACAATGGATCGATCGGCGCTCCGAAGTAACCGATGAAATTCCCATATGCATCAGGTTGTCCGTAGGGCGACGGAGTAAGGCCTGTTCCGAGACTACTACCGATCAAGCTGAAGCGAGCGACGATGCTCGCGCCCAACAGCCCTGTCGCATCGGGCCCCATCACGGATGTGTTGCCGGCAACAATCGCGTGGTCCAGCGTGAGCGAACCGTAGGACGTGAACGCACCTCCGCCAGCGACTTCCGCTTCGTTGGCGAAAACCGTGGAGTGGCGAATCGTCACATACGCGTTCGTCCAAATACCACCGCCGACCTCGCCGGCCGTGTTGCCGCTGAGCGTGCTATTTGAAACGTCGAATTGTCCGACAAACTGCGGGATCTCCACCGCGAAGGCAGCGATGCCGCCGCCGTTTCGGCCGGCTGAGTTTTCAGCGATTGTGTTGCCGGTAAATGCGGCAGATTCACTGAGCGTGAGGATGGATACGCCCCCACCATCTCGAGCGGCGGAGTTCCCACGGATCGTACTGTCCCGGAGCGCGAGTCGTCCGGCGAGCAAGCCGCCTCCGTCTCTTCCCGCGAAGTTGTCGCTGACGGACGTACCGTCCAAGGTGAGTGACCCGCTTAATGCTTTTGCGCCTCCGCCATCGCGACCGGCAGTATTTCCATCGATGCTGCTGGCTGTCACGGTAATTCGACTGTGGAAACCGTAAACGCCGCCTGCGTCTTGACCGGCGTTGTTACCTTGAATCAAGCTGCCAATAATCGTCACCGGCGCGCCGCCCGACCCCGTAAGAATCCCGCCACCGTAGCGAGCGGCCGAGTTACCGGCGATCGTGCTATGGGAAATAGTCAGCGACGCGAATCGAGAACTGGACGGCAAATGAGTTATCCCACCACCGTCGCCGAATTCCCCGATAGCTGAATTCCCTGAAATAGTGCTGTCCGCGATTTCGATAGTCCGCCCCGATTGATCGTAAATGCCGCCGCCATTCTGCGCCGAATTTCGAGTGACGGTCGTCTCAAACAATTTCAGATCTTCCGAATTGTGGACGCCACCTCCATAGTGACCGGCAGAGTTTTCGGAAATCATGCTTGTCTCAATGCTGACACTGAAATTGTAGGATTGCTGACTTATGTATATCCCACCGCCATCCCATTCGGACGTGTTCGCTTCAATCGCGCTGTTGAGGATTGTTGCGGTCGATCGGTTTCCCCTTAAGAAAATGCCGCCGCCCGTACTTCGAATTCCATTAGTTATATTGCCGGAGATAGTGCTTTCGGCAATCAGTATCTCACCGCCAATTGCCACGGCCGTCAGGCCACCTCCTGCGTGCCCCGATAAATTGCCCAGAATACGACAATTGGACACAGTCAACCCGCGCACGAACGGCGCGAACGTCGTCGTTGCCAAACCTCCTCCATCACCGCTCGCGGCGTTTCCTATGACGGCGCTATCTGAAATGACGAGAGAACCAACGCTCTCAATCGCGCCGCCGTCGCCATTCACATCTCCGCCGGTGAGCGTCAAGCCAGAAAGGGAAACGTCCCCGTACATTGAAAACACCCGACTGCCGTCGCCGTTGTCCAATTCCGGCGTCGGGTCATTTCCCCTCGCGTCGACCGTGAGCTGGTCCGCGCCGGGACCATCAATCGTGAGCGAGTCGGCGATTGTCAGCTCGCCGTGCGTGAGCAAAATTGTCGCCGGCCCCTCCGCCGTCAGCGCCGGGTCGAAGCGGATCGTGTCGGTGACGCCCTCGAAATCGTTCGCGTTCGCCAGCTCGATCGCTTCGCGCAATGAGAGATCGCCCCGCGAGTAGTCGCCGTCCGATTCGTCCACGAGCGTGTCGACGAACAAATTGAGGTCCGTCGGCGTCTGGTACTCGAACGCCCCGATATCGAACCGCCCGCCAACGATCCGCCGAAATGGCTCCCCGCGCTGGTCAAACTCCGGCACGCCACCCACACCCGCCACCGCATTGAGATCGCCGGCGTTGATCGCCGGACTGCCCGGCAAAAGGGCATGCGTGAGAATCCGCGACCCATCCGGCAACTCAAACCCGCCATTGTCGGCCAACGGCCCCAGCTGCGGATCAATCACCCCATGCACCGGCCCGCCAATCAGATTCCCATTCGCGTCCGGCGAACCTATCGGCGCTTCGACCACAACGAAGGTCGTTCCGCGACGATCGCCGATCAGACTGTAACCAAACTGAATTGGTTTCCCGAAAACCATGAGATCGGGAATCCCCAGTGTGTCAGAATTGCCTGACACGATCGAATGCGTCAGAGTCCAATCCCTCAAGGCGATCACACCGCCCGCAAGAGTGAGCGCAGAGTTTCCTGTGACCACACTGTGCTTCAATGTCACATTACCGCGCGCCTTTATCCCACCGCCCCACGACGCATTGTTTTCGCTGATAATACTGCTTACCGCGATCACATCGCGCCTGGCATAGAGTCCACCTCCTCCGTATTCTGTTCCACTACCCATATTGCCCGCAGTATTTCCGCTCACCGTGCTTCCAATCAGCGAGATTGTTCCGATGGCAAATATTCCGCCACCGGCCCCACTCGACGCGAAGTTGTCGATGACTTCACTTCGATCGAGCGTAACGTTCCGTTCGGCGAGAATACCTCCTCCATACCACCTTGCATTGTTCTCCCGCACAATGCTGAGCTGAACCAAAACATCGCCGCGGGCTGAGATCCCACCACCACTAGCTAGCGAAGTGACAGTATTTCCGCGAATGATGCAGCGTTCGATCGTCAGCAAGCCCTCGGTTGATGATTGAATCGCACCGCCGGAAGCTGACTTGGGACCGAACGTTGTCCGACCGCCGGTGAGCGTCAATCCGGCAACTGTGAAATTGCCTGCGGTTGCCGTGATGTTGAAAATCCGCGACTGCTGCTGGGCATCGATCGTCAGCAAACTCGCGCCGGGGCCGTTGATTGCTAATTCTTCGGCAATGACGAACTCGCCATGCGTGA
>JANNTD010000628.1:0-3293 GCA_031403315.1 Planctomycetota bacterium | reverse complement strand
ATGACACGTGGCGTCGTCGTAAGTCCTTATAGTTTCGAAGGGGACACGGAGAAATAGGGGGCGGGGTTCGGGGGTCAGGGGTCGGGGAAGGACGGCGGACCGAAGGTTCACTGCGCGGCGGTACCGCTTGGCGGGGAACTTTGAAATCGATTTTTGTGCTCCAAAATGGTTTCATTTCGCACCAAGCGATGGATCAAATGTCGGTAAATTCCAGGGTTTCAAGGTGAGTCGTGCTCCAGAATGGCCTTTCATTTTGTAACACGGACAGCATTTTGGACCACCTTGGCTCGCGGTATTGGCTGGAACTTTACTCATGCGGTTGACGACGGCGCAGCGTGAACGGGCCGACTGTCCGTGCTAGGACGGCGGCTGATCGCCGACGCGCATTTTTCTGGTCTACTGCTCCCCTGCACTGCTCGTCATTTAATCCACAACGCAGCGTAACCGCCGCATTGCGGCGGTCCTGAAAATAGAGTCTATCAGATAGTGAACGGATGTGCAATAGCAGATTTGGCCACCCTTGGGAGGAGCGAGAAGCTGGCGGCGAGGTCACGGATTCGACGTGGCGAAAACGATGTGGGCAAGAATTGCGGATTGACGGAGGTCGCGTCTTAGCGACCAGTTCGCAGAATGGCGTGTTCGCGCCGCAGCAGCTATATTGCGTTCAATGCATTTCAATAAATACCCAGCAATTGAGTGAATTCGTTGGATCATATTGGAGGTTTATGTCCACCGCTTATCTATTCAGAATTGATGGGGCTAAGGACAACGACGATTTCTTTGCTGCCATGCGGACATCGGTTTCACACGGGTATGCAGGCGTAGATTTCCGGGTCGGTGCAGCAGGCTGGATACCCGACCTGGTAAAGGTCGTCGTTGAGAAGTCATCCGACCGATGTTCCCTTACGCTGATTGAGCTTGAGGCCACAGAATCAGTTGCATTGATCTCGTGTCGAAAGTACTTGCCCGAGAATTCAACCGATATCCTCAACGCGTTCAGCGATTATCTTGACCGCGTGATTCGCCAGTGCCGATCAACTGCTGACCCTCGCGAGCACGAGTTTTTCCGACTGAAGTCCGTATTGTCCCAGATTGAGCATGTTACAGTTACAACGGCAGGGGCATTAAGATCATCGACTTGTTTTGTGGAAGAATTGCCGCTGATTGACCAGCCAACACTTGTCGCCCAACCGCGGCCAGTCCGAGAAGAGAAAGCGCAACCGGAGCGGATCTTTCGCGGCCTATTGCGATTGAGCGCACAAGAGGCAAATGCGCTCGCTCGTTGCGTGATGATAATCGATGCAATTATCCGAAACCGCGATCACAGCAGCGCGACCACGCGCACGTGGCTGGGAAGAGCTCGGACTCAGCCGCTGAAGGTCTTGTTAATCGAGAACTGTGACATTCATCCAGCGCTCCGAGCTTTTGTACTCGAAAGACAGCGCCGAGGTGCTACACTCGATTTTGAGATAATGCTCTCCGAACTGATTGACATTTGGTCAGTCGCACTTGAGAGGTCGGTCGATTTGGAGCGCTCCCGCAATCTCGTCAGTGGCTACTATCCGGTGGCTTCGGCCATAAAAGCTCACGACCATATGGCTGCGGTTTTTGAGACCGCCCGGAAACATGTCGGTGAAGAGGCGATTTAGCACGGCGTCGATGCTCATGACGGATCTCAGATCTGGGTGCAAACCGCGATGGATTTCGGCCTCGTCGGTGTGTCGAGGGACGGCGGTAGTTTCCGCTCGGCCGATTTCGTGGGGCATTCGTTCCGGGGGCTTTCGCACCCCGGCTACGCGATGTCGCCGCTCCGCGGCTGGGGAGCCCTCACCTGCTCGATAACTCGCTTCCTCCCGGAGGGGGAGGAGTGAATCAAGCGTTCGTCGATGAGCTGGAGAATTCCGGCGGCGACTTTTTCTTTGGGGCCGGCGAGGGTGGCCAGGACCGTGCCGTCGGGGGCGAGGATTTCAACCGTGTTATTGGGGGAGTTGATCGCTTCGGCGCTGTTCGAGACGACCAGGTCGCAGTGTTTGCGTTCGAGTTTGGCGAGTGCCCGCAGGCGGTGGTCTTCGGTCTCGAGCGCGAAGCCGACGACCCAGCGGGTGCCCTTTCGCTCGCCGAGCGTGGCGACGACGTCGTCGGTTTCGGTGAGACTCAGCTCGAGCGGCTGGCCGGTTTTGGTGATCTTGTGCGATTCGACGCGGACCGGACGGTAGTCGCAGGGGGCGGCGGCACCAATCAGTCCGTCGCAGTGGTCGAACTCATGCGACGCGGCGGCGAGCATGTCTTCGGTCGAGACGACCGGGACGACGCGCACCTGCGGTGGGTACTCGACCTCGACGGGTCCGCTCACCACGACGACTTCATGACCGAGCGCGAGGGCGGCTTCGGCAAGGGCTTTGCCCATCCGGCCGCTCGAGGCGTTCGTGAGATAGCGTACCGGGTCGAGGTACTGCCGCGTGGGACCGGAGGTGATGAGGATTCGAGCCAACGCATATCACCACGGAGGCACGGAGAGCACGGAGAAAGCAAAGAACGGAGGAGCAATAGAGCAGCAGAGCGGTAGTTTCTTGACGGCCATTCTACTGCTCTAATCTTCTCTTCTTCAGCTCTCCTCCGTGTCCTCTGTGCCTCCGTGGTTCATTTATTCTTTGAATTGAGTAAGCGTTCAATCGTGGCTTGGATGTCGGCGGGTTCGGCCATGCGGCCCATGCCGGTGCGGCGGCAGCTTTGCCAGCCGGCTTGTGGGTCGATGAAGTGGACGCCGTCTTTTCGCAGTGTGGCGACGTTGCGCTGGACGGAGGGCTTTTGCCACATGGCGGAGTTCATGGCGGGGGCCACCAGGAGCGGGCCTTCGAAGCTTAGGACCAGGGTGCTCAGTAGGTCGTCCGCTAAGCCGCAAGCGGCTTTGGCGAGGAAGTCGGCGCTCGCGGGTGCGACGACCATCAGGTCGGCTTTCTCGGCGAGCTCGATGTGGGCGCCAAGTGGGAAGCGGTCGCGGTCGAAGACGTCGCTGGCGACCGGGCGGCCGGTGAGCGCTCGGAACGTCGCGGCGCCGATGAACTTGCGGGCAGCGCGGGTCATCACGACGGAGACGCCGTGGCCTTGTTGGACCAACGAACTGACGAGCGCGGCGGTTTTGAAGGCCGCGATGCCGCCGGTGACGCCGACTAACAACTCGCTAGGCATGAAACGGAAACGCGCGTCGCGAGCGACGCGGCTAAATTGGATGCGCGGGCGATGTAACTACAGTGACGCGGCTAAATGCTGGACAGATCGAATTCGATCGGGCC
>JANNTD010000627.1:0-4291 GCA_031403315.1 Planctomycetota bacterium | reverse complement strand
GAACCGTCTTCGCGGTTGATTTTGACTTCGATGTTGGCTTCTTCGCCGTATTGCTTCTTGGCGGCCGAGACGAGGGCGGCTTCGATTCCTTCGAATACGACTTCTTTGTTGATATTCTTGTCGCGGTGAATCGCATCGACGATCCGCAGTACTTCGTTGGGATTCATGGCAACCTCTTTCCGCGGTGCGGGCACCCGGCACATCAACATGTGGCCCGGGTGCCGGGTCGGCCCGACCGCGAGGCAAATCGAATTGTCAGTGACATCGTTAGGGCGAACCCATACGGACGCCGGGACGGCGTTCCGCTCACGGCGAGGTCCTAAAAGAACTCGCTATGCGTTGCTCCCGGCAAGCAAGCGACGATGCCGACGCATGCTCCGCCCACAACCAAATTGTCTGCGTGGTCGTTCCACCGCCCGGAAAACGCACCGCCTGCAGGGACAGAATCTCCCCACGCACTGCCGAAGCAGAGCGGCGAATCGCCCGGTCGAGCGAAACTCCTTACGCCGACGCGACTTAACGCGAATGGCGAATCCGTTAGGATAGTCTGACAATCAAGGGACTGTCAAGCGGCGAAACCCGTCGAATGGCACATTGGAGCGTCCCAAAAGTTGCTTCCACTTGGCCTTCCGAGGGATTTGCTAAAGTGCCCGAACACCGCTATTTTTGCTTGCTCGAATTGTTGTGCTCCTGACGCTCCGCGGTTGGTTGTACCAGGCGCTCTCGGGGGTAGAATCGAACGCAGCCGTGAAGACGTGATTAGGAGCCTAGGTGCATTCATCATTCGTCTTGGGCAGGCGAGGCGGAATAATGTCTTTTCGAGCGGTATTCGCGGCGGTCGTATTCTCGGCCGCGCTGGTGGTCGCGGCGTTCGTTGTCAACGGTCGTCGACCCATGGCCGAGCGCTGGCAGCCGACGCCGGCGCTCGCCCGTTCGGTGGGAAAATGCGCCGAATGCCATCGGCAGGAAACGTCGGCCGTTGTCCATCAGTTTGAGATGAGCGAGCACGCCCGCCAAGGCGTGACGTGTCTCGAGTGTCATCGACCCGTGGACGGCCAGGAGTCGCTCGATCATCGAGGATTCGTGATCGCCAAGAGTCTGACGGCGGCTAATTGTGCTCAGTGTCATAAGACGGAGTACGACCAATTCCTGCGCAGTCGGCATGCTGCGCCGGCTTGGGCGGCCGTCAGCGGCCCCGATGATTTCACACCCGAACAAATCGCCGCGGCGGAGAAGTATCATCCCGGCGCCGTGAAGCGCGCGGCCAATGCGCTCGCCCAGCGCGAGGGTCCGGCCGCAATCACCAAGGGCTGTTATGAGTGTCATGACGTCGGTCGACCCAATCCTGACGGCTCGATCGGCACCTGCACCGCCTGCCATGCCCGGCATTCGTCGTCGGTGGCGCTAGCTCGGACGCCGGAGACCTGCGGCCAGTGTCACATGGGGCCCGACCACTCGCAGATCGAAATCTATCACGAATCGAAGCACGGCGTTTTGTTCAACGCCCAGCGGGAGCGGTTCCATCTCGACGCCGATCCGAAGAATCTCACGACGCTCGACATGCCGGTGCCTACTTGTGCCACCTGTCACATGAGCGGGCTGGAAGGGATGAATGTTACCCACGATACCACCGAGCGATTGTCTTACTACCTTTTCGCCGCAGTCACCGACAAGCGGCCGAACTACACGTTGGGTCAGGTCAACATGAAGGAAGCCTGCCTCAAATGTCACACGCAGCCGTCCGTCGACAAGTTTTATGCCGAGGCGGAGAAAGTCGTGGGTTCGACCAACAGTCTGGTCGCCGAGGCCGATCAGATCATGAAGGAACTGCAGACCGAAGGTGTGCTTACGCCAGAGCCGTTCGACGAACCGATCGAGTTCGAGTACTTCGACATGTGGCACTATTTTGGCCGGACGGCCAAACACGGCGCGTTCATGGGCGGGGCGGACTTCGTGCAATGGCACGGCTTCTATGAATTGGTGAACAAGCTCGCGTCGATCAAGAGCCAAGCCAAAGAATTGCGCGCCAAGGCAAACGATGGTGGTGAACGCAACAACGCCCAGCCGCCACGCGAGGGCTTGGGTGGCGCGCCGAGTGCTGGAAGATCGGCGCGCTCATAACCAAGGCACGATCGACGATGGGAATTGTGTGGCGGCTCAAACACGTGCTCTTCGATCCGCGCGCTCTGGCGGAGTTATTTGCCGTCTTCAACTTGGCATTTCTTGCGGCCGACATCTATTTGGCCCATTCGCTGAATGCCTTTGCGCACTGGGCGGAATGGATTCCGTTCGCGTTTTCGCTCGTGGCGCCGGCGCTACTGGTCGCGGCAATGATGCTGGGAGACGGCATTCGCCCACCCAAGTTCTTTGGTGTGGGAACACTCAGTCCGCCGCAGCGACTGAGCCGCGCGATGGGCGTCCTGGTGGGCGTTGCTTCGTTTGTCATCGGCGTTGCGGGATTGATTTACCATTTGGAGAGCCAATTCTTCGCCGAGCAGACGCTGCGAAATCTAGTCTACACGGCCCCTTTTGCCGCGCCGCTTGCCTACAGCGGGCTCGGCTTGCTGGTGTTGCTCAATCGCCTGGTGCCCGATGAACCGGCGGAATGGGCGCGGTGGGTGGTACTGCTGGCGCTGGGCGGTTGGATTGGAAACTTCGCGCTCAGTCTGGCCGACCACGCCCAAAACGCGTTCTTCTATTGGGCCGAGTGGATTCCCGTCGTGGCGAGCGCCGCGGCCATTGGCACGCTCAGTGTCGCCGTGGTCGAATATCAGAACCGACCATTTCTGCGGCTGTGCATCGGGCTGATGATCGTCGAAATCGTCGTGGCGGTGGCCGGCTGGTTGCTCCATCTGGCGGCGATTCTCCAGAGTCCGATGAACGACGTTTGGGAACGATTGCTCTATAGCGCCCCTTTGTTCGCGCCACTCTTGTTTGCGGACCTGGCGCTGCTCGCATGCATTGGCCTGGCGGCACTCGACGGTTTGGCCGGCGAGACCGCGCCAGTCCATGGCGGCGTACTGTCGCGATAATCAGGTCGCGCTAATCAGAAGGGGCTCTCGTGAATTACCCGTTCCTCGCCGGAGTGCGGGTTGCCGTCGCGCGTCGAGAGCGCGTTCATCGCCGCCGGGTCGGAATCGTCCCAGACGAAGCGGACGCCGGCGTCGCAGAACAGGAAGAAGCAGCCGCCCGGGTGATCGCTGCCGAATGATTCGGCAAAAGTGTCGACCATGTGCGCTTCCATTTCGCTGGTTTCGATGTTGAAACCTTCGGCGAAGGTAGTGCCCAAGACATACGCCGGGCCGCCGGCGAACTTACCCGGCTTCTGATTGTCCGGAACGGCGGAGAAGGGGACCACGCCCCACATCACGGCGTTCGACCAGTGTGTCGACCGCTCGCCGGCGGCCAACGTCTTCGAGAGCCCATCCAAGAGTTCGCGCGGTTCGATGGCCCGGTTGCGGCCGAACATGCCGTCGAAATTGTCGCGGCAGATTTTGCAGGTGGGTCGCACGGTGCCCGCGCTACCGACGTAGCTTGCCGCCGCCATTTGGCAGAGGACGTGGTCGCCGCCATGGGTCCCAGGGATGTCGATGATCTCGCGGAAGTTGCCGTCCGACGGGCAGATGAAAGTCGGCACCGACGTCATCCGCACTTGTTCCATGTCGGGATCGTCGACCGGTTTCTGGAAGTTGATGTGCCGATAGATGATGTTCTCCTCGAAGAATGGCAGCAGGATCGCGCCCCACGCCCAGCCGGGGCCGCCGTCGTCATGATCTTCGAGCACCGTCGAGACGTAGCCCGGCGGAAACGACTTGTGGCTATCGAGGTAGTTGTGCATGGCGAGGCCAAGCTGCTTGAGATTGTTCGCGCAGTGTGTTTTGCGGGCGGCCTCGCGGGCCTGTTGGATGGCCGGCAGCAAGAGTGCCACGAGCACGCCGATGATGCTCACCACGACGAGAATCTCGACGAGCGTAAAGGCCGATTCGCTGGGGCGAGGGCGGTTTGGTTTGCGATCCAGCATGGAGTGTCGAGTGCGCATCGGCGCTCGCCAATAGGCATCATTGGCTATCGAAAGATTCCGTCTGAGATGCGTGCTCCGCGATTCTACGAAGCAGCGAGCCGCCTTCCGTAGACTAGTTTGACGGCCGAGTCGTGTCAATTAAAACTGGGCCAATCCGGGCGGAATCGTCCGACAAGCTGTCGTGGCGGAAGGACGGCCAGTCTCGCCAGCAAGCTGAGTAGGCTGCATGCGGCTAGCGTGAGACTGACGGGTTCCGGCACGGCGATGGAA
>JANNTD010000626.1:0-5367 GCA_031403315.1 Planctomycetota bacterium | reverse complement strand
GAGCGAGTCAGGAGGATCGCAATGCCGACCAGCTCGCTTAGCCGGTGGTTTGTGTCGCTGCTTTACCTGGTGGTCGACGTTTCACTGGCGTTACATTTGTCGGCGGCCGCCTTCTGGTGGTGGTTCAGTCCGAAGGGCTTTCCGATCGCCAGCAGTCAATATTGGACTAACTCCTTATTACCGGTCGCGGCCATGGCGCTCGCCAGTATCGGCTTGATCGCCATGCACAAGGGCCGTCGTCCCGTCGCTGCCGCCACCGTCCTGTGCTTTGCCGCCGCCTGGGCTACTGCAGCGATCACATCAAGCATTGTTTTCCCGTTGAGCCTCGCCGGAGTTTGGTTGCTGTTTCTCGTAGTGGCCTGCGCCGGTGGAGCGCTGTTCGTCTTGCTCGTCCGCGGCGAGCGGAAATTGTTCCCGACTTGGATGGCGTGTGCGGCGATTGGCGTGGCCGCAGGTCTGCTTGTCGTCCGGTGGCAGATTCCCGAGCCGCCGTCCACCATTCCTTGGAGCGATTCATTGTCGCGCGAGATTGACGTAGATGATCGAGAGGAATTGCCGTCCATTGTGGACATCGCCGAAAATGCCAAATTTAGTCCCGGCGCCGCACTGCTCACAGTCAGACGTGGCAACATCCGCATCAACTGCTCGCCGCTCCTCGAGTTTGATCGTATTTCCCCGGATCATTTTTGGTCCCTACTAGCCCGTCGAGGGTCGACGCCGATTCGCCGCTACGTGAAGCAAACTTCCACCGGAGAAAAGTACACGATTCATTACAACGATGGCTCGACGGTACGCTTGCCAAGGCAAACGGCCGACGCCGCCCTCGAACTTACTGCCTTCACCCCGCTCGCAACCGCGACGTACTCGCACCTCAATACGTTCTGCTACGTCGATATCGGCGGCCATCAATCGCTCGCAGTCTCGTTCTCGTCTTGTCCGGACACGCTCATCGACGTGCTGCCAGCCGACTACCAGTTCGGCCGTCCGGCGCGTTTCGCCTATCTCGACACGGGTGGACAATTCCACGTGTGCGAAGCGACCTCCGGAGAAAAGGGCCCGTTCCGCAAGCTGGCATCTGGCCCGCTCCAGCATGGCGAGCCGCTGACCATTGCCATTCACGACAACGGGAGCCGTATCGCGTCGATCACGCTCGACGATTGGTCGGCCCAGGCGAGCACCGCGCTCTCGCCATCGGCCGGCTGGGGCGTGCCAGTGAACGCCATCGAATTTCAACGACTCGGTGACAACCCCACCGACGACGTTGGCATCTGGATCACCCTCGCTGCGACATCCGTTGGCCGCGGCTTCGAAACCGTCGGCTACCGGCCGGGAACTTACCGCAACAGAATCGCCGTTTGGCTCGAGCCAACAATAGTTGAATGAGGAAAAATTGATTCGGTTCGCGCCACCTCGTCACTTCGGCCTACGTCGCGCCTACTTCTTCACCTTCTTCGGCTCGCAGAGCTTCTTTTTCTTCGACGACACGAAGCCACATTCCTTGCAGCGGAAGTCGCCCGGCTTTGCCTTGCGAATCGGTTTACCTTTTTGACAGCTCACGGCGGAATCTCGCTCGGTCGATGCGTTGGTCCTACCTACTACGGTATCCAACGGCAGGCCGAGAGAAAACCGCGGGTCCGCTCCACCTGGCGATTTCTTCCATCCGCGAAGAAATGGGCCCATCCGCCCGCAAAAGAGAGCTGGTCCCGCCGCGGCTGCCTCGCCAATGCGGCGACTTCCTACGCGACAGTCTACTTTCCTGCCGCCGTCTGAAAATGGAAGATCGGACCGCTTGCCGGCAGCACACTCGCCGGTCCAAGGCAGCGATGCGTGGCGATGGCCCATTTGGCGTCTGGCGTGATGGTCACGCGGACTTCGTCCCACGTCGGACTTGCAAAGAGCGCTCGCACGGCGTCAAACCGCGCGGTCCCCTGCCGCACGCCTCGCGTCCAGATCACCACGCCGCCGGGTTTGCAGAGCATCCCACTGGCGCAAACCAGCGACGCCTGTTCGTCGAGCGGCACATGTCCCCACACGCCGCACACCAGCAGGACGTCGGCCGGCGCGATGTTCCGATACGTCGCGAAGGACGTCGCGTCGGCGTGCAGAAAGTTGACGGTGTGCTCCAGCCCGGCCCGCCGCGCGTGGGCCGCGCCATCAGCCACCGAATTGCCGCTGAGCTCCACCAGCCACGCCACCACGTCGCTACGGCGAGAATGCGTCTTGACGACGCGCAAGACATCGCGGCCGTCGCCCGCACACATACTGGCAATTCGCAGCGGTCCACCGGGCGCAAGGTCAAGACTTTCGCCGAGATGCCGCTCGACCGCCGCGAGACGCTGTTGATAGCCGGCCCGCGTGTAAGCCTTTCCCGGCCAATCGCTCCACGTACTGTTGTCCGCTCGCGCGAACCACTGCCGCAATCGGGTCATGCACAACGTCCTTTGCTCTTGGGGAGAACGGGAGGGACGTGAGACCGCTGTGGCCGTATTGCTTGGATCGGACCCTGCGCGGCCGACCTTTGGCGAAAAGCGGCAGAATACCGAATCGGATGTCGGTAGCGACGGCCCGACATGGTCCAGACTGCCGCGACAAATGGAGTGCCGCGACAAATCAAGCGCCATTGACTCGCATTGCGAATGGAGCCGCTTGCCCAAGCCTCACTGGAAGACAAGAAAGTGGAGCGGAAGGGAGTCGAACCCTCGACCTCTGCATTGCGAACGCAGCGCTCTCCCAACTGAGCTACCGCCCCGGGCTTTTGTTGGACGAAGAATTGGGCTCGACCAACGAAGGGGAAACCGCCAATTTTAGAGGGCGCGGGCCGAACTGTCCACCGCACAAAAACAGCGGCTCACCGCGGCGGCTGGTGCTTGTTTTCGTCCTCCAGGAGCGGGCGCAACTCCTCGAAGAAGTCGTACACGTCGTTGAATTGCCGATAGACGCTGGCGAACCGCACGAACGCCACTTCGTCGAGATCGCGCAGATAGCGCATCACCAGCTCGCCGACATGCCGGCTTTGCACTTCGCTCTCGTATTGCTGGTAGACGTCGTTTTCGATCGCTGTGGTCGTGGTTTCGATCTGGCGGCTCGAGATCGGCCGCTTCCAGCAGGCCCGCTCGAGGCCGCGCTTGATCTTTTCGCGCTCGAACGGCACACGGGAGCCGTCTTTTTTCACGACCTTGATCGTGGTTTCCTCGGGCCGCTCGTAGGTCGTGAACCGCCGGCCGCAGCTCACGCACTCGCGGCGACGGCGGATCGCCAGCCCGTCCTGGCTGGAACGAGAATCGATCACGCGGTCGTTGTCTACGCGGCAATAGGGGCATTTCATGATCGCTTCACTATACACGGCTCGCCCAATTGTGGGAGACCCCTCCCCGACATGGCGGCCGGACGGCAGAATAGATAGGTCATGCCCACCCCCTTTGGAATCCTCAACGTCGACAAACCGGCCGGGCTCACCTCGCGCGACGCGGTGAATCGGGTCGAGAAATTGTTCCGCAATGTGAAATGTGGCCACGCGGGGACGCTCGACCCGCTGGCGACCGGCGTGTTGGTCGTTTGCGTGGGCCCGGCCACGCGGCTGATTCAATACGTCCAACGGATGCCGAAGCAATACCGGGCCGAGTTTCAGCTCGGTCGCAAGAGCGCCACGGACGACGTCGAGGGCGAAGTCGAGCTGGTCGCGGGGGCCCTGGAACCGACGCGGGCTCAAATCGAAACGGCCCTGCCGCTATTCCTCGGCGACATTCTGCAGCGCCCGCCGATTCACTCGGCCATCAAAGTCGGCGGCCAACGGGCATACGACCTGGCCCGCCGCGGCGAAGAGTTCAAACTTCCCGAGCGGACGATCACGATCCACCGGATCGAGATTTTGCGGTACGAGTATCCGGAACTGGAGCTGGCGATCGAATGCGGCAGCGGCACGTATGTCCGCTCGCTCGGCCGCGACCTTGCCGCCGCGCTTGGCACCGCGGCCGTGATGTCGGCCCTGGTGCGTACGGCGATCGGCGATTTCGGCCTCCCGAATGCGGTCGCCCTCGACGCACTCACGAACGACACGGTCGCCGCGCATCTGCACCCGCCGCTCGAGGCGCTCACCGATTTACCGCAAATCGCACTCACCGAAAAACAACTTGCCGAGCTGCGTCACGGCCGGCCGATCGAATTGCGTTCGGCAATGCGCCCCGACAAGGAATCGGTCGCCGCTGCGAACACCGAATGGGCCGCGATCGATCCATCGGGCCGACTCGCGGCGATTCTCTTCGAGAAACTCCCCAATCAACTCTGGCCGGCGAAGAATTTCGAGGCGTGAGCCGACTGCAGCAGCCACTTGCGGCTTAGCGGACCATTTCGATGCCGCAGAAGAAGTACTGCATGAAAAGATGTTGATTGCCTGGGTCGACCAATCCCATGTCCGGCAGAAAGTAACGCATACGATTTTCAGCGAGCAGAATATTATCGATGTAAGTTGCCGACCAAGCAAGTTTCACGGAAGCGTTTTCCGTGATTTGAAGTCCGGCCTCCGCCCAGAGCACACCCGTCGGCACCAGTTCATCGTAGGCGGCTCCATGTTCCGATCGCGTGGGTTGAGCGTAGAGCAGTCGATTTATGGCGCCGGGAACTAACTCCGCGCCGATGCTGTTGCCTTGCTGAATGTCGCCGTCGTTCAACCCCGCCACCATCAGTCCGTGTGCATACACGGATACCGGTCCAAACCGTTTGAACGCGACCAAACCGGCTTGTGGACCGGTGACCCAGTTATTGGCCTCAGTCTCAGAAGAAGTTCGACCCAAGATACCGCCGTCGGCGTCGAATCCGAAGCGAGACTGCACCGCGAACTCACGATAGCCATACACGAGTCCTAGCCCGCCCGCCCGGCGATTGGCCGCAAACCGCGTAAATCGGGGAACGACGGGCAAGCGTGGCGGGGCTGCAACTGCGGTTGGATTTCTCGAAGCTCCACGACCATCGTCGAGCGAGCGATTGTAGCTTTCGAGGACGCTGACCGTTTCGGTTGCCGCACGACCGTCCGAATCGGTGGACTCCGTCTCCTCCTCATACAACCAATGGACCGCTCCCACGTCGAACGATCGCAAGCCGCTCCGCTGCTGAACCGTCATTTGGTCAAACGCGATGTTGAACGTGTGTAGATCGCTGAAATCGGTAAAAATCGAAAGTAAGCCCGTAACCGGGTCGACGATGATGATCGCACCAGGAATTCCATTCTCGTTGATGTCATCGGTGAGGCGAAAGAAGTTCATCGAATCATTGTCAAGACCTGCGGGGTCACTCACTCCGCCAAAGTTCCCAACGTAGCTGATTGGTCCCTGTTCCGCGGGTACATCAAGGTAGTTCACGTAGTCACGAAAG
>JANNTD010000625.1:0-11085 GCA_031403315.1 Planctomycetota bacterium | reverse complement strand
CCCCCAACCGCAGCGGCCGCCAGGAGATGCTCGAAAACCTCATCAACACGTACATGTAGCGAGGTTAGCCGGCGGGCTTGTCCCGGCGCGTTGCGGCAATTGAGCGCTTTCGCACCACTGCCACGAGCGACAAACCAAACGGGAGCGGCACGCGGCCCAACAGCATCGATTCACTCGACAGCACGCCGTTCAGGATGCGGTTGATCGGTCCCGGCGGCACGTCCAGTCCGTGCGACGCTACGCGCTTTGGCAGCAACCGATTCGCCAACCGCACGGCCGCCGCGGGTGGAAACAAGAGCGCGTTGTAATAGCTCAAGAGCAACACGTCGGCTCCTGACCAGAGCGCACGGAACTGCCGTTTGCCATAACGGCGAAAATGATGGTGCCGCGCGTCGTGCTCGGAGTAGAGCCATTGATACGCCGGCACCGTCGCCACGACGATGCCGCCCGGACGGAGTAACGCCAGTGCCGTTTGCGCTGATCCGACGTCATCCTGAATGTGTTCGAGCACGTCGGTCAGAAGTACGACATCGAAGCTTGCATCCGGCAAATCGACACTGTTGGGCAGGCTGCCCGGCTGCACGCGGTCGCCCAAACGACGGCGGGCATATTCCAGCGCCAGCGGCGAGTACTCAACACCCACCACGTCGTAATCGTCGGCGAGCGCGGCCAAGTTACCACCCGTGCCACAACCCAAGTCACACACGCGGAGCCGCCCGTTGTCCGCTCCATCGGAATAGCGGCGGATGAGCGACCGCACAATCTGCCGCCGCGCTTGAAACCACCAGTGACGCTGCTCGATCTCCCACAGCTGGTCGTAGAGGTCCGCTTCCATCGGCCGCCAGTATATCACGCCGCTTCACGCCGCGCTGGCTCCGTCACTTGCTCGGTCCGTACGACCCGTCGCGGTGTTCGCTCGCGCAGATACTGCCAGCGGATCGCCGCCAGGTCCATTACCGCAACCAGGAAATCGTGCGACTTGAGCCGCGAACCTTGCACGTCTTGCCAGCGTTCGAGCGGGTACTCGTAGATTATTTCGTCCGCCGTTTGCTCGCCGCCGGCCCGGGCGGACGCGATCATGCGCGCCAGGATCTCCACGTCGAAGATCCACCGCGCCCGAAACGGACGATCGAAGAGCGCCGATGTCTCGCGCGTGACGCGGAAGAGCTTTGCCCCACACTGCGTGTCGTACACCGTCAGGCCGAGGACCAACGACGCCGCCGTCGCAAACGTCCGGCCCAGCAAATGTCGCTTCCAACTGCGGCGAATCTGCCGTCCCAAAAGCGCGACGCGGCTCCCCATCACGAGCGATAACTCCGGCCGCTCGGCGAGCACCGCGCGAAACGCGAGTATTGACTCCAGCGGCGTCGCCAGATCGGCGTCCCAATAGCCGATCATTGCCGGCGACCGACGCAACGCGAGCTTCACCCCGCGTCGCACCGCCTCGGCCTTGCCCACGTTCGCGCCTAGGCCCAGCACCGATACCTGCCGCGGATGCCGCGACCGCAATTGCTCGAGCACGTGCGGCGTGCGGTCCGTGCTGCCGTCGTCGACCAAGAGCAGCGACACGCCGTCCAAACGCTGGAGAAACGCCTCGAATGCCGCGAGATCAAGCCGCGCGGCTTCGTTGTAGCAAGGCACCACGATGACGGTTTCGCCGCGCATTCGCCGGTCCACCGATGGGAGAGCCGAAGGGAAGGAAGCGGCGAACAATACGCGTCGTCGGCCGTTGATGCAATCTCGCTGGCGCGGGCCGAGGGCGTGCTAGCACGACGGCGATCTTGCCCGATTCGCCGCCAATCTCTATCGTTGCCCGCCTCGCCCCATTCGCCTGCCTTGGACCCCGCTCATGCACAACAGTTCCCCCCATTGGTCCGACCTCGGCGCCGTCGTGGTCATCGTGGTGATCGTAGCGACGATCTACGGCGCCCGGCTCGCCGACCAGCCGATTGTCGGCGAAGAAAGTCGCTGGGCGGTGGGAGCGCGCGAGATGCTCGCCACGGGCGACTGGATCGTGCCGCGGCAACAGGGTGTCGTGTTTCCCGAGCGGCCGCCAATGTCGATGTGGCTGATGGCCGCCGTCGGCTGGTTTCGCGGCGACGTCGATGCCATTGCCATCCGCCTGCCTAGCGTCGTGGCCATCGTGCTCACGTCGCTTTTAATCTATGGCTACACGCGGGCGCTCGTCTCCGGCTTCGCCGCATTCGTGGCCGCGCTCGCTTACGCCTCGATGGGCCAGGTGCTGCAAATCGGCCGCATGGGTGAATCGGAAGCCGTCTTCACGCTGTTCGTGAGCGCGTCGCTGCTCTTGTGGCATCTCGGCTACACGCGCCGGTGGCAGCCGCTGGCGACCTGGTCGATCGGTTTCGCCTGTGCGGCGATGGCCGCACTCGTAAAAGGCCCCCAAGCGCCCGTCTACTTCGTCGCGATCACCGCGGTCTACCTCGCCGCGCGCCGCGATTGGCGGTATTTGATTTCTTGGCAGTACGCGGCCGGTGCCGTCGTCTTTGCCGCGATTATCGCCGCCTGGCAAATTCCGTTTTATGTGGCGACCGACTTTCACTCGGTCGCGGCCACCTGGGCCGGCCTCGCCACCGATCGCATCTCCCTCGACGGTCTCGCCAAACACCTCGTCACCTTTCCGCTCGAAACCTTCGCCTGCCTCCTGCCCTGGTCGCCAATCCTCGTAGCCCTCGTGAAGCGTGAAACGCGCGAGCTGCTGGCCGACCAGAAGCCGCTCGTCCTGTTCCTGACGATCGCGCTTGCGGTCGCATATCCGACCGTCTGGATCGTGGCCGGGGCGCAAGCCCGCTACTTCATGCCGCTCTATCCGCTCATCGCCGTGTTGGTGGGCCTCGTGATCGAACGCTGCTCGGTCGCCGTCCTCGGCCGCTACCCGCGCCGTGCCTGGCATCAATTCCTGTTGTGCTCGACTACGCTCGTCGGTCTGATCAGCCTGCTCGCACTCATTCCCGCGAAATGGGCCTTGGGATCGTATCAACCGCTGTGGTTCAGCCTCGCGCTCGTGTTGATCGCTGCTGCTGCTGCGGCGGCAATTTGGAATTGTTATCGCTCGAACACGCCCAGCACGCGAATGATCGCTGTCGCCACAATCGCCGTGTTTGCCGGGGTGGCTCAGGCTGGCGTGGCGATCAATTCCAACATTTCGCGCTGGAACGACCCGATGTCGGCCGTCGTCGGCGTGCAGAAAATAATCGGTCCCACCACGCCACTGGTGAGCCTCACCGCGATCGACCACCGTTTCGCCTATTTCTACGAAGCGCCGATCGCCGAACTCGATTGGCCGCGCGATGCGGACGACCTGCCGCTCGGCGTCGACTACTTCTGCTTCATGCGCAACCCGGGCGACACAGCCGAACGGCGCGAAGCGGGTCGCGGCCGGCTCTGGACCAAGACCTCGGGCACGTTGCCATTTGCCTGGGAAGAAGTCGCCACGCTCTGCGTCGAACGCCGCCTCCGCAACGAGCCGCAGCGGATCGTCGTATTGGGCCGCGTCGTCAAACCACGGCAAGCAATCGTCTCCGACGCGACCGTGCCCCAACGCGGCATCAATCTCTCCGTCGCAACAAACAACGCGACGGTTTCCCGTTAGCCGGCGGGCTTGTCCCGGCGCTATGCAGCGTGTTCGACAGTTTCAGCACTCAAATACGTCGCCGCCGCAGCATACACCGCCTCCACCGACAAATCCCGCATGCAGCGATGATGCCCCAACGGACACGTCCGCTCCATGCACGGCTGACACTCAAGTGCAAGCGACAAACAACTCTCGCACTCGTAATGTGTCTCCACCAGCCGCGGATCGGTCGGTCCAAAGAGCGTCACCACCGGCCGCTCGAACGCGATGCCCAAATACCGCGGCCCGCTGTCGGTCGTGACCAGCATCCGCGCCCGGCGAATGCACGCCTTCGTAAGTCCGATCGGCAGATCACGCTCCTCGGCCAAGCTCAATACGCGTCGGTCGCCAGACAGTGCGACAATTTCCCGGGCCGTATCGCGCTCCTTGGGGCCGCAATTGACGAGTACCGATAGATTCCAGTCGCCGGCAATCCGCCGAGCCAAGGCGGCAAAATGTTCCGCGGGCCAGTTCTTGGCGCTGCCGAACGCGCCGCCGGTATTGAATACCACCACGTCGCGCCCGGTCGGCAAGCCCAACCGCTGCCAAACCGCGTCGGCGGCCGCTTCGTCGGCCGCTGTGGTGGCCAGCTCCATCCGCGGCGGTTCAATCGGGCAGCCCACCGACGTTGCGAGCTGCGAATAGGCATCCAGCGTCGCCAACGGCAATCCCGTGCTTGCGTTCACCGGCGGGTCGAACCGCTTCGTGAGCAGCAAGCTGCGAAGCTCGCCGCGATAGCCGATGCGCTCGCGCGTCCCACTGCGCCACGCCATCCAGGCCGTGCGAAAAGAATTGGTGAAGAGAAGAATCTGATCCAGTCGCGCCGCCCGCAGCCGGCGAATCGCCTGCTGGCCGCTGCACTCGCCCGGCCCCGGCCACTTTGTATATGTCACGACCTCGTCGAACCACGAACTGCCCGCGAGCACCTCGGCCACATACGGCCGCATCACACCCACCAAATGCGACTCGGGCCCAAAATGATTCCGCAGCGCACGAATCGCCGGCGTCGCCATCACGACGTCGCCAATCCAATTCGGCAGAAAAACTCCCAAACGCATGCGGCGGATGCTAACACGCCCGCCGTCAACTAGCAAAGCTCAATCGCTGGGACTGCCCTTGCTAGCTACAGATGTCAGCACCACAATTGCACCGGATTATCTCACGCAAAGGCGCAAAGAGTATTTCTTCTTTGCGTCTTTGCGTGAGACTTGCCTATCTGCTGATCATTGCGGCGCCCGGTACTTCCCGCGATTGCAGGTCCGCGGCAAACTGTTCTGCATCAATGAATTGCACCGCGTCGATGCCGACCGCCCGCGCTCCTTCGACGTTCTCCAGCCGGTCGTCCGTAAAGAATATTTCGTGGGCAGCAACGCCGGCCCGCTGGATCGCCGCGTCGTAGATCGCCCGGTCCGGCTTCATCGAACCGACTTCGTAGCTCAAGATCGCCCAATCGAACGCACTCACCGGCTGTCCCACAGCCAAGATCGGGAACCGGCCATCAGTAATATAGTCCCATTGCACCGGGTTGGAGTTCGACAAGAGGGCCAGCCGATTGCCTGCGGCGGCGAGATTCCGCGCGATCTCCCACATCGGCTCGATCGGCGAAAAAATGTCGCACACCGCGTCGGCCAGACGTTTGCGGTCGGGCGACGAGCCGGTCGCCTGGCAAAAATGGTCGAAGAATTCGCCCGTCGTGATGTGCCCCGTTTCATAGCGCCACTGGGCCGCCCGAGCGTCTTCATTCCCGAAAATCGCGTCGCGGACCGCCGCGGGCGAAATCCCGGCGACTTCCGCCATCTGAACGCACATCCGCTCGTGGCTGAACTCGACGAGCACCATTCCCATGTCGAAATACAAAACCTTCGGCGGCATCCGACTCCTCGGTACGTTAAGCTTTCCAGCCTGACATACCTTAACCCTTCGCATGTCAGGCTGGAAAGCCCGACGTACTCATTCGATCATTGCCGCGATAGTCAGGGGGAGCTCGGGCGTTGCACCCGGTTGCGACGCAACGAAGGCCCCCAAGTGGTTGGCCAGTTCCGCGATTCTCTCCGTCGGCAAATCTAGCAGCCAACCAACGAGCACACCCGCTGAACAGGCGTCGCCGGCACCGACCGCGTCGGCGCTGGGTCCCATGGGATAGCTCACGGGCGGCGGGTCGACGGTCTCCGACTCCAACACCATCATCGTGCCGAGTTCGCCGCGCGTGAAAACAACCGCCGCCAAGTCAAACTTGTCGCGCAATCGTGCAAGCTGATCGTGTGGCGAACCGGCCGACAGACCGACCGACTCAACGACGACAGGCAGCTCGTGCTCGTTGAGTTTCACGAGCGTCGCACGCCGACAACCTTCAACAATCGATTCGCGGTCATGGAAACCCTGCCTTAGATTTACGTCGAACAACCGAATCGCTTGCGGCGCCGCATCGAGAAACCGCCAAATGGCCTCCCGCGATTCGGCCGACCGCTGCGCCAGCGTGCCAAAGCAGACCGCGTCGCACCGCGCCGCCAACTCGGCCCATTCGGGCGTGAACTCCAAGTGGTCCCACGCGATGTCGGGCGTGAACGTAAACGTCGGCTGCCCGGCCGCGAGCGTCACGTTTACCGTGCTGGTCGGATGAACGGCGTCCCGCTGGACACAATCGGTCGTCATGCCCCGGCGCACCAGTTCGCGAACCACTTCGTCACCCAGCGAGTCTATCCCCACACGGCTGGCAACCACGGCCTGTCCGCCACGCGCGCCGTGGGAGGGCGAGGCTCCCGCCGAGCCCTGCAACAACGCATGCACATGGCACGCCACATTCAGCGGCGCCCCGCCGAGCACCTTCCCGCCCGGCAGCACGTCCCACAAAGCTTCACCCAATCCGACGATCGTAATCATGTCCGCCATGACACGTTTTTTAGCGGATTGCCATTCGTTAAGCCACCCGCTGGCGCGGCGGAACCACAGTCGTTACAATGGGTCGTTTTGACACGTCGCCGATCCGATAAGGAGTGCTACAGGTGCCCCAGCCACTCAACAAATACAGTGCCCACATCACCCAGCCCGAAACGCAAGGCTCCTCGCAGGCGATGCTCTACGCCGCCGGCATGACGGAAGCCGACATGAACAAAGCCCAAGTCGGCATCGCCAGCATGTGGTTCGAGGGTAACCCCTGCAACATGCACTTGCTCGACCTCGCGGCCGAGGTCAAGAAAGGCGTCGAGGCGGCGGGGCTGGTCGCCTGGCGATTCAACACGATTGGCGTCTCCGACGGCATCTCGATGGGCACCGACGGAATGAGTTATTCCTTGCAGTCGCGCGACATCATCGCCGACTCGATCGAAACCCTCTGTAGCGCCGAGTGGCACGACGCCTGCATCGTGCTCCCCGGCTGCGACAAAAACATGCCCGGCTCGCTGATGGCGCTCGGTCGGCTCAATCGCCCCGGCTTCATGATCTACGGCGGCACGATTCGCGCCGGCCACACAGCGACCGGTGAGCCGATCGACATCGTCTCCGCGTTCACATGCTACGGCGCACAGTTGGCCGGCAAGATGACCGACGCCGAGCGGCGCGAGGTCGTGCGGCATGCCTGCCCCGGCGCCGGCGCGTGCGGCGGCATGTACACCGCCAACACGATGGCCACCGCGATCGAAGCCCTCGGCATGGCGCTCCCCTACAGCTCGTCGATTCCGGCGACCGATCCCGACAAGATCGCCGAATGCCACCGCGCGGGCCAAGTAATTCTCAATTGCTTGGAAAAAGACATCAAGCCGCGCGATGTGATGAGCCGTGAAGCGTTCGAGAACGCGATGACGATGGTGATGGCGGTCGGCGGGTCGACCAACGCCGTGATGCACCTCATCGCCATGGCGAAATCCGTCGGCGTGAAGCTCACGATTGACGACTTCCAGAAAACGAGCGACCGCGTGCCGTATCTCGCCGACTTGCGCCCCAGCGGCAAATACGTGCAAGAAGACCTGCACAAAGTCGGCGGCACGCCGGCCGTGATGAAGCTGCTCTTGGACGAAGGCCTGCTGGTTGGCAATTGTCTCACGATCACGGGCAAGACGATCGCCGAGAATCTCAAGGACCTCCCCGGCTTCGCCAAGGGGCAGGACATCGTCCACCCCATCTCGAATCCCATCAAGCGAACCGGCCACATCCGCATCATGCGCGGCAACTTCTGCCCCGACGGCGCGGTCGCCAAAATCACTGGCAAAGAGGGCCTGAAGTTCTCCGGCACCGCCAACTGCTTCGACTCGGAAGAAGAGATGCTCGCGGCGATGCAGCAGCACAAGGTCAAGAAGGGCGACGTCGTCGTCATCCGCTACGAAGGTCCGCAAGGTGGCCCCGGCATGCCGGAGATGCTCTCGCCCACCGGCTCGATCGTCGGCGCGGGACTCGAAAAGGACGTCGCGCTGATTACCGACGGCCGCTTCTCGGGCGGCTCGGCCGGTTTCATCGTCGGCCACGTCACGCCCGAAGCCCAACTCGGCGGCCCGATCGCGCTCGTACAAAACGGCGACCGCATTACGATCGACGCCGAAGCCAACACAATCAACCTCGATCTCACCGCCGACGAGTTTGCCCGCCGCCGCAAGGAGTGGAAAGCGCCGCCCTACAAAGCCACGCGCGGCACGCTCTACAAGTACATCAAGAACGTGAAGAGCGCCAGCGAAGGCTGCGTGACCGACGAATAGAGCGTATAATAGGATTGGAGGTTGAAGCAAATGGGCACTTTCGAAGTACCCTGCCGTATCTCAAACGTTGTCGACCGCTCACGCTCTGTCGAGTTGGCAAGCATGTTGGTCGACACCGGCAGCGAGTACACATGGGTGCCAGCCACGATCCTTGAAAAAATTGGCATCGCCAGAGAGAAAAAGGACCTGCATTTCGTCATGGCTAACGGAGAGCAGATTACGCGATCCGTTGGCTTTGGAATCTTGCACGTCGAGGATACTTTTACGATCGACGAAGTGGTCTTCGCGGAACCAGGCGATCTGCTGTTGCTGGGCGCTCGGACGCTCGAAGGCTTGAACCTGACCGTCGACTCGCGTCTGAAAAAGCTCGTGGCGGCTGGGCCGTTGCCAGCAGCTTAAGCCGTTTACCCTGCCCCACCCATCGCCATCGCGCTATAATCTTGGGTGCAGATCAATTCGGCATTCTCTCTACCCCCGGCGCGTGCAGCGATGTCTCTTTCCACCACGACCCGACCCCAGACCCTGGCCGAGCTCCGCTCGAGTGGCTGGCAATCGAAGACGGTCAAGCAGGAGCTTCACGACAACTTTCTCGCCAAGCTCGCGAACGGCGACGAGCTCTACCCCGGCATCGTCGGTTTCGACGACACCGTGATCCCAGAGCTCAACATCGCCATCCTCGCGCAGCACGATTTGCTGTTCCTCGGCGAGAAGGGGCAGGCCAAGAGCCGGTTGATGCGGCTGATGGCGTCGTTCCTCGACGATGAGATTCCCTACATCGACGATCCCCACATACCGTTGCACGACGATCCCTATCGGCCGATTACCAAGCGCGGTCGGCAACTGGTCGCCAGCGTGCCCGCCGACGAAGTGCCGATCGCTTGGTGGAAGCGCGAAGACCGCTACGCCGAGCGGCTCGCTCCCGGCACCAAGTTCGCCGATATCATCGGCGAGATCGACCCCGCAAAATTGGCCGGCGGCGTCAGCATGGGCGCCGAAGACGCGCTCCACTTCGGGCTCATCCCGCGTCTGCACCGCGGCATCTTCGCCATGAACGAACTGCCCGAGCTCGACGAGTTGGTGCAAGTGGGCCTGTTCAACATCCTCGAAGAGCGCGACGTGCAAATCCGCGGCTACCCGGTGAAGTTCGACATCGACGTGCTGATTCTGTTTAGCGCGAACCCGGCCACCTACAACCGCTCGGGCAAAGTCATCCCGCAGCTCAAGGACCGCATCGGCTCGGTCATCCACACGCACTACCCGCTCGAACGCGATTTGGGCATCCAGATCGTCGAGCAGGAAGTGGGCGAACAGGGAGCAAGAAGCAAGGAGCAGGGAGAAGAATCTGCCGACTCCCTGCTCCGTGCTCCCTGCTCCATGCTTCCCGTCCTCGTTCCCTACTTCATGAAGGAGCTGATCGAAGAAATCAGCCGCTCGGCCCGCAAATCGAAATACATCGATCAGGAATCGGGCGTCAGCGCACGGCTCTCGCTCGCCAACTACCGCACGATGGTCGCCTCCGCCCGGCAGCGGGCGGCCGTGCTCGGCGAGCAGCTGGCCGTGCCGCGAATCAGCGACCTCGGCCATCTCTACGCCTCGTCGCTCGGCAAATTGGAACTCGACATGATGGGCTCCCACCAAATGACGGAGCGACAAGTGCTCGACGCGGTAATCGCCGAAGCGATCTCGAACGTCTTCGCCGAATACGTCGACAAGCACGGCCTCGCCGAGATCGCCGAGATCTTCTCGAAGGGCGTCAAGATCGAAGTCGGCGACATGCTGCCGTCGTCATACTACGCGGCGCTCATCCAGCGCGTGCCGGCGATCTGGGACAAAGCCTTCGAGGTGAACGCCAGCGACAACGAAGCCGTCCGCGCCAGTTGCATCGAGTTCGTGCTCGCCGGCCTCTACGCCACCGACCGCATCAGCCGCAGCCAACACCGAGGGCGGATTGTGTATGAGACGTGACTGTTGCAAAGCGGTCAACTAATGGGAAATGTGCGGCGATTCGTCGCGCAATGGGGGTATTCGCCAGCCAACCGTCAGGCTGTTCTCCTTGGTGACCCCGAGAGGTATTATCTATCGGCCAGTTGATGATTTTACGGTCTAGTTGATTTTGCGGTTGCAAGAGAATTGGGGCATGGTCGTGCACGGGATTTTTCTTAGCCGTCTGTCGATTTCGACACTAGTGGCTTCGTCTCTGTTCTGTGGTCAGGCGACAATGGGCCAATCAATACCATTCAATCGCCTGATCGACCTCACCCACCCGTTCGACGCCCAGACCATCTACTGGCCGACCGAGGAGGGCTTCAAGCTCATCCCCGAAGCGGCGGGCGTCACCGAACAGGGCTACTTCTATGCGGCCAACCGCTTCATGTGCGCCGAACACGGTGGCACCCACATCGACGCTCCACGGCATTTTGCCGAGAACGGCCAGACGGTCGACCAACTGCCGCTCGAGCGGCTCGTCGGCCCTGCCGCCTGTATCGACGTGTCCGAAAAGTGTCTCACCGACCCCGATTACCAGGTGACGGTCGAAGATTTCCAGGCCTGGGAACTCTTCAGCGGTGTGTCGCTCGAAGACCACATTGTCTTGATCTACACCGGCTACGGCAGCCGCTGGCCCGATCGAGAGAAGTACCTGGGCACCGCCGAACAAGGCCGCGCCGCTGTCGCCAAACTCCACTTCCCCGGCCTCGATCCCGCCGCCGCCGATTGGCTCGTCTCCAATCGCCACATCCGCATGGTCGGCATCGACACGGCCAGCAT
>JANNTD010000624.1:0-12477 GCA_031403315.1 Planctomycetota bacterium | reverse complement strand
CTAGTTTCCAGTTTGGCGTTAAACGCAGGGCGATCGTGCGGTTACAATTGCAGGGAAGAGGAGCCGATTGCCGATGCCTGCCACTAGCGCCACTTGCGACATGTCCCCAGAGACGTTACCGACGCCCGACGAGCGGCCGGGGAGCGACGTCGTCGTCTACGACGGCCAGTGCCGCATCTGCACGGCCCAGGTCCGCAAGTTGCCGCGGTGGGACTGCCAGGGACGGCTCTCTTATTTGTCGCTGCACGATCCCGAGGTGGTTCGCCGGTTTCCCGATCTGTCGCACGAGCGGATGATGCAAGAAATGGTGATCGTCGACCACTACGGCAACCGTCACTGGGGCCCCGAGGCGATCCGCTATCTCACGCGGCGACTGCGGCGGCTGTGGTGGGCCTCGCCGTTCTTGCACTTCCCCGGCAGCATGTTGTTGTGGCGACCGCTTTATCGGTGGATCGCGCGAAATCGCTATCGGCTGAGCGGCGGTGCGGCGTGCGAGGAGGGCGGGACTTGTGCGCTGCACCGGTGAGGTGTCGAAACGTTTTGAAGTTACGGGTTCCTCTTCTCTGACTGGGCGTCGGCGGTGGCGGGCGTCGCAGGTGCCACGATCCATGTGTGGGTGGCGCCAGTTGATGCGTACATGCATTGGCTACTCGCCGAGAGTCGCGCACACCAACTTCAACCGCTTCGGAATAGAGAAGAGGAACCCGTAATTCCTTGGTTGAAGACGGGTAATGGAAGTGGCGAGGTAGGCGCTAAGAGGCAAGCGGGTAGTGAATGTTCGCGGGGAGAACTGGTCGCTGAAGCGACCAGTCCTTCGGTTGGGAGCCCGTCATTCGAAGGAGTGGGTCTTGTCGGGGAATTTGCCGCTGCGGACTTCGTCGCGGTATTCGCTGACCGCGCGGATGACATCGGTCTTTAGATCGGCGTAGGCTTTGACGAACTTCGGCACGTAGCCGGTCGTGATGCCCAACAGGTCGTGGAGCACGAGCACCTGGCCGTCGCAGTCGGCGCCGGCGCCGATGCCGATCGTGGGGATCGTCACTTTGGCTGTGATGTCTTTGGCGATCGCGCGCGGGATGCATTCGAGCACGATCGCAAACGCGCCGGCTTGCTCGGCCGCTTTGGCGTCGGCCATCAGCGATTCCGCGTCGCGCTGCACGCGATAGCCGCCGAGCTGGTGGACGCTCTGCGGCCGCAGTCCGCAATGGGCCATCACCGGGATGCCCGCCGAGACCAGGGCCGCGATCGTGTCGGCCTGTTCGACGCCGCTTTCGAGCTTCACGGCCTGGCAGCGAGATTCCTTCAAGATGCGGCCGGCGTTTTCGATCGCTTTGTGCTTGCCGAGATGAAAGCTCGGGAACGGCATGTCGACGACCACCAGCGCGTGTTCGACCGCCCGGCCGACCATTTCGGCGTGGTAAATCATTTCGTCGAGCGTCACGGGCAGCGTGCTGTCGTGTCCCTGCACGACCATCGACATGCTGTCGCCGACCAAGATGCCTTCGACACCGGCCGCGTCGACGAGCTTCGCCATCGCGTAGTCGTAGGCGGTGACCATCGAAATTTTTCGCCCCTCGGATTTGAGGGCGGTGAATTGGGGAGCGGTGATGCGTTGAGATCGCATGAATTATCGTGCGCGATTTTTGTGAACAGGGATTTCGGCCGTTCCGATGATCGCCAGCCGGCGAACTACCAGTGAACAGCTACCTGTTATGATTCCCGGCATTTCATTGTGACTGCCACCCGAACGGCTGACAACTGGTGGCCTGGCGAGAGAACGCCGGCGCAATTCCCAGAAATCTCTTGTCGGAAATGCTTGACGGCCGGCCGAGGTGCGATACACTGACGGGCGTTGGGCAGCGCCGATTGGGCTGTCGAGCACTCACCGAGAAATGCTAATGCGATTTCTATCTGCCGGTTGTATTCGTCTCTGAACGAATACGTTGGTCGGTTCGCACGCTGTGAATTGACCAGTGTTCTGTGCCTTCACATTAGTTCGCTATTGCGGCGAAGGAGTGAGTTCCCATGATTGGCAAGCGCGCCGTTTGCACGGCCTTCGTATTAGGCTATTTCGTGTCCACGCCGGGAGTGTCCCTGGCGATTTCTCTCTTTGATCTCGTTTCGATTCCCGGGCTGACGATCACGGCCCACGACAAACTCTTCAACGATTGGACCGCCGTCGGGACGGCGACCGGCGGCGGAAACATCGACCTGACGCAAATCGACGTCACCCCGTTGGCGGACGACCCCTTGAATCCGGGCCTGAAGTTCACGGCCCCGGTCGGGGCTCTCGGTACGCCCTTCGGCCACGCGGGATCGGCATCGGTCGCTTTGGACCTGACGTTCAAGGTGCGAACCGCTTCCGGGCTGGCGCTGATTAAAGACAACTCGCTGCTCATCAACGGCTACACGTTCGACGCCAGTCCAAACACCTTTATCCAGATCGGCGAAGAGATCACGGACACGGCTGGCAATCCGTTGGGTCACAAGCTGGCCAAGGTCTTCAGTGGCGACCTGCCTGGCGATCCGGGCCATTTCGATTCGGCCGAGTTCGCGCCGCAGTCGCTGATCCAAGTGACGAAGCGGATTCGCATTGAGGGTCCGACGACGAACGACGGGGCGTTTCTCACGATGTTCGAGCAGCGATTCTCGCAAGTGCCCGAGCCGAGCAGCCTGGCGGTTGCCGGCGCGCTGTGCCTGTCGTTCGTCGCCTGTCGTCGCCATCGGCCGCGTTCAAATTGAATCGTGATTTCACTTCGTTAGCGCAGGAAAGGACAGCTCGTGAACCTCACCAACCGCATCGAGACGGAAAGAGGCACCATGTAAGCCCCGCCGAAAAGGGCCGGACGTCGGGGTAGCAAACATTGTCGAGCCCGCCTTTAACAGCGAGAAGTATCATGAAGCGATTTAGCAGAGCAATTCGATTCGGGATCACGTTGTCAGTCGTCGCCGCGAGCCTATTCGCATCGCAGGCCATCGCCGGCACCGGCACGGTTATCAAATACGACCAGCCGATCGGACACCTCGGGCCCAACGGGACCAATATGATGACCTGGGGCGAGGACATTCCGTCGGACGTGGATTGGAACAAGATCATGCAAAGCCCAACCGTTCCTCCGAATTGGGTGATTGCGGACGACTTCCGCGACCCGTTTGATTCGCCCGTGATCACTGTCAAGTGGTGGGGATCGTACGTGGGGCCGACGTTTCGGGAAACTGCGACTGGCTTGGAGACGAAGTTTGGACCCGGCTCCGAAGATGGTTACTTGGTTTCGTTCTTCAGCGACATCCCCGACCCGGATGGCTCGCGCACGAATCCTGAGGCCTGGAGCCGGCCGGGTACGTTGCTCGGAAGCTACGTCCTGCCCTTTGACAAGGTCCGCTGGAAGGAGACGCCCTTCATCGGTTGGCACGAACCCAACACCAACCCCGATGATCCGCGGCTGCGGATCTACGAATACGAAGCGGACCTGATGGACGCCCATTTCGACCACGGCATCGCCGGTGGGCCCGCGCATCCCAACGGCTTCGATCAAAAACCTGGCACGACCTATTGGATTTCGATTGTCGCCGAAGTCGGGCATAAACTGGAAGCGGTTCAGGTTCCCGGCTCCAACGAATTGCAGTGGATCTCCCAAGACACGGGCAAGTTTGCTCAAGAACACTATTGGGGATGGCACACGAGTCCCCGCGACGCTGGGGATCTGGCGACCATGAGCCATCTATTCATGCCGGGGAACGAATGGGAGTACCTGCAAGGATGGCAGCCGATTGATCCCCGCCACGGGCTGCACGACATGGCCTTCCAGCTCAAAACGATTCCCGAGCCAAGCGCGATGCTGCTGGCTGCCCTGGCCTTGGCCGGGAGCTCGCTGGTCGCTCGCCGCCGCCGGTCGTAACCCGCCTCGGCTCGAAAATTTGAAAACCAGAAACGCCCGGCGGGCCAATGGGCTCGCCGGGCGTTTTCGTTGACTTGAGCGAGCGAAGTGGGCGTGACAGAACTCGAATCTGTGACCTCTTGCATGTCAAGCAAGCGCTCTAACCAACTGAGCTACACGCCCGAAAGAATCAACATTCCCTATTCAGCATTTGTGACCTGTCGCCGCGGCGACCGCTCTAACCAACTGAGCTACACGCCCGAACGTACGCCAGGCTTTCTAGCCTGACACTCCGGAACGGTCAGCCTGGAAAGGCTAACGTACGACGCTCCACCAAAGGTGACGCGAACTGCCAAATATAACATGCCAGCAGTCGCCGGCTAAGGTGCTGTTTTCCACAGGTGCCGATCGCATTCTGCGACTCGATCTGCCGCCGCTACTGGCTGCGAGGGGCCATCCGGTCGCCGCAGCCCCCCCGGTTTACCGATCGGGAGCCCAATTGCCGGTGTGCCAACGACTTGTGGTCCGACCGGCCTTGCCCTGTGTGTGAAGATTCTATGTAATCGACGGCTTGAGTTCCACTGTGGTTCTTGCGGTTGCGTGGCACGGGATGTCACGCTGGTCGAGTCGGGTGCGATTCGGCGACGTTGTTTTTCCGCGAGACCTAGCTGGCTGCGAATTGGGCTGGCTGCGAATTCGGCGGCGGAGGTGGGACTCGGCGACGGATCGGCGCTCTCGAATGCTCGGGACACGTTGGAACTGGCAGCAGCTATTCAACTACGGCGAAGTGATCTGCTTCGCTTCGGCGTGGGCGGTTGCGCTGTTGATGGCGCTGTCGGCCGAGCGGCCCGTCGACAATCGCGCGGCCACGCGGACGTTTGCCATCTCGACCGACGTCAGCGGCATGCAGGCGCGCCGGTAGTCGTTGGACTCGGCGGGAGCCTCGCCCTCCCACTCAACGCTAAGCGTCGGCCGGCGCCTTCTTCCGCGAGCTGGACGATTTTTTGCCGCGGCCCTGCTCTTTGTCGCGGCTCGACTCTTTTTCGCCCGTCGGGATTTGCGAATCGATGTCGTCGCGCAGGTCGGCCGGGTGGCGGCGGCGGAGATAGAGCTTGATCGGCACCTCGGGGAAAGCGAGCTCATCGCGGAACTTGCCCAGCAGGTAACGCTGGTACGTCCGCGAGAGTGCGCTGGGGGCGCTGCAGAAAAGCACAATCGTCGGCGGCTGCACGCCCACCTGCGTCGCGTAGTAGATCTTCGGAGTCCGATTGGCCTGCGCGGGCGGTGCGCTTTTCTTTAGCGCGTCGCGGAGCATGCGATTAAGCTGGCCGGTGGTGGACCGGGCCCGCGACTGTTTGAACAGCATCTGGGCGTGGTTCAACAAAGCCTTGACGTTCTTGCCCGTCTGACCGGTGATGAACGCAATCGGCACATAGCGCATCGATGGGAACGAGTCGTGCAGGTAGCGGACCCATTTCTCCGTGGGCATCGACTTGACGAGCTGATCCCACTTGTTGACGACGAAGATGCAGGGCCGGTACTGCTCGGCGATGTAATCGCAAAGCTGCTTGTCGACCTTGCTGATCCGCTCGGTGGCGTCGAAAAACAAGAGCGTCACGTCCGACCGGCGGATGCTGCGCTGGGCCCGATGGGTGCCGTAGAAATCGATGTCGGTCTTCTGGCTCTTGGTCCGCCGGATGCCGGGTGTATCGATCGCCACGAAACTTTTGCCGTCGAGTTCGAACCGCACGTCGACGCTGTCGCGGGTCGTGCCGGGGATTTCGCTGACGATCATCCGCTCGGCCTGGACGAGCGTGTTGACGAACGTGCTCTTGCCGACATTGCGTCGGCCGACGATGGCGACCTTCATCTCAGGCTCGCCGATCTCGAGCGGGTCTTCCGCGAGCGGCGGCGGCAACTGGGCCACGATCATGTTCAAGAGCACCGCCCGATTGCGATTCTGGATGGTGCTCACGCGCAGCGGCTTGCCGCAGCCGAGCCGATAGAACTCGTCGGCCTGGCTGTCGAAGGATTCGCTGTCGGTCTTGTTGGCCAGAAGGATGATCGGGCACTTCACGCTGCGGAGCCGCTTGGCCACGTCCTGGTCCAGCGGCAGCATCCCGTCGCGCGAGTCGACGATGAACAGAATCACCGCCGCCGAATCGATCGCCAGGTTGATCTGGTCCTCGATGTGCTGGGTGAGGTTATCCATGTCGGCGAAGCCCATGCCGCCGGTGTCTACGAGCTCGAAGAAGCGATCGTCGTGGCACATCAAGTGCGAGAGCCGATCGCGGGTGACGCCCGGCTTGTCGTCGACAATGGCGATGCGGATCCCGGCCAGCCAGTTGAGCACGCTGCTCTTGCCGACGTTGGGCCGACCGACAATGACAACTTGTGGTACGCCCATGATGAACCGCCAACGATCAATCGCACTTGGAGGTGCGACACACGAAGTGATGAAAAATGGACGCGCGAAAGGCGCGGTCCAGGCGTCGTGCCCAGAACGAGTTCGTCACCGGCCCACAACCGGAAGACTTGAATACGCGAACGGTGCCCACACCGTTCTCATGCCCACCCAGTTCCCAGGTTCATATCATAGATGAAATCGCGGCGAATGAGTAGGTCCCGGCGGCGGCTTGCGTTTTTCGAAAGGTGTTTCCGGCCATGACCTTAGCGACTCGGCAAAATGACCGGGCCAAACCCCTTCCGCCTGCGACAGCGTCGCCTACACTGGCGTGGTAGGAAAGGTGCGACAGCGATGACGGAGAACCGGGAGCGGCTGCGAAGGGTCGTGCTGGGGCGGCTGGAGAGTCTCGAGCGAGCGGGGGTCCAGCAATTGCCCAAAGTGCAACTACGAGTTGTAGCTAGTGAGACTGCTGCCGTGATTGGAGCACCCGTCGAGGTGGTCAAAACCGAGCCGCAACTCGTGATCGCGAGTCCACCAGCGATCGATAGCCAGCCAACGAAGAAGGAGACCACGATGGCGCGATCGTCGGCCTGGGCGCGCGGCGGCGCAGGGTTGTTCGAAGCGACCGGCGATTCGCCGGTGCCCGCATCGAGCGCGGCGACGCTGGCCGTTTTGCAGTTGGAGGTCGCTCCCTGCACCCGCTGCGGCGAGCTCGCGGCCACGCGGACTCAAACCGTGTTCGGCGTCGGCAATCCCAAGGCTCGGCTCTGTTTCATGGGCGAAGCGCCGGGAGCCGACGAAGACCGGCTGGGCGAGCCGTTTGTCGGCCGCGGCGGGCAGCTCTTGAACAAGATCATCGAAGCCTGCCGGCTGAAACGAGAGGACGTCTATATTCTCAACATGCTCAAGTGCCGCCCGCCGGGGAATCGCAATCCGCTGCCCGACGAGCTCACCAACTGCCGCCCCTTCCTGGAACGGCAACTGGAGCTGATTGAGCCGGAATATATTTGCTGCCTGGGTGCGGTCGCGTCGCAGAACCTCTTGGGCGTCACGACGCCGATCGGTAAACTGCGGGGCAAGTTCCACGCCTACCGCGGGGCGAAAGTGGTTTGCACCTTTCACCCCGCTTATCTGCTGCGAAATCCGCCTGCCAAGAAGGATTGCTGGGACGACATGAAGTTCTTGATGCGCGAGATGGGCGTCGAGCTGTAACGAGCGAGGATCGATCAACATTTCACCGCTACTTTGGGAAATCTTACTGATCTTCGTCTTAATCCTGGCCAACGGCTTTTTCGCCGCGGCCGAGATCGCGATTATTGCCGCCCGGCGGGGCCGCCTCGAACAGCGCGCCGCAGAGGGCAGCCGCAATGCACGGCTGGCGCTCGAGCTGTCGCGCGATCCGAATCGTTTTCTGCCTACCGTGCAGATCGGCATCTCGCTGGTGAGCGCGTTTGGCGCGGCCTACGGTGGCCAGCAGATTGTCGACGACCTGAGCGTGATGATCGCCAAGTGGCCGTTTGCGTTCGCCCGCCAACACTCGGAGGCGATCGGCCTGACGATCTTCGTCGTCTGCTTTACTTACGCGTCGCTAATCATCGGCGAGCTGGTGCCGAAGCGGGCGGCACTCCACCGCGCGGAGGCGCTCGCCGTGTTCGTGGCCCCGGTCATGAATGCGCTGGCGACCGTCGCCCGGCCGATCGTGTGGGTCATGGGTGCCTCGTCCGATTCCGTGTTGTGGCTGTTCCGGCTGCGGGCCGGCGCGGAGCCGACCGTGTCGATCGACGACATCGAGCACCTGATCGACACCGGCACTGCCGAGGGGATCGTCGAACCGTTCGAGCAGCGGATGGCCCTCGAGGCATTGCGGCTCGGCGAGCACACGGTTCGCGAAATCATGCGACCGCGGATCGACCTCGATGCGATGGATGCCGATACGCCGCCGGATGAAATCTTGGGCACGGTCGCGATGGCCGGGTTCTCGCGGCTGCCAGTGTACGAAGGCGATCTCGACCACATCATCGGCTTCGTGCACATCAAGGATCTGTTTCGCCAGTTGCACTTGGGCTGGCCGCTGGAGCTGCGAAAGCTGCTGCATCCGGCGCTGTTCGTGCCGGAGTCGATGCAGCTCGATCGGCTGTTGGAGTTGTTTAAGGAAAAGCACAACCAGTTGGCGATCGTGCTGAACGAGTATGGCGGCACGGAGGGGATGGTCACGCTCGAAGACGTGATGGAGGAAATCGTCGGCGAAATCCGCGACGAGCATCGCCGCGCCGGGGATCAGGAATTCGTCCGCCGCGACGACGGCAGTTGGCTGATCGACGGCGGAGCGACGATCACGGCGCTCATGGACCGGCTCGACTTGGACGAGGACGAAGCCCTGGAAAACAGGGATTTTAACACGCTCGGCGGCCTGATCCTGGATCAGTTGGGACGAATTCCGTCGATCGGCGACGCGGTCGCCTGGAACGGCCTGCGGCTCGAGGTCGTCGACATGGACGGCAAGCGCATCGACCGTGTTTTGATCGAGCCGCAGCCAGTTTCTTGAGCCGGATCGCCGCTGCTGGCGCGCGACTTTAACGAATGCGCAGGTTGGTCCGCTCGACCTTGCCAATCCTGCAGGTCGTGATTCTGCCAGCACTCGAACTCTTGGCGCAGAGAGTCGTACGAGCGCTTTGCCGTTTGCTGATTTGTTGATAGAGTGAAGTCTCCTGATTGAATTCCAGATTGGTGCGTTTGTCATTCGACGTGCTCGTTACCCAACGAGGTCTGCTACCCCGCCAGGTGCCATGTTTCGCTCTCAGCCATCCAGTTCTGACGAAGTTGAGCACCTGCTCCGCAACGCGCAGTTGCGCGACGAGCTCGAGCCGTTGTTTGACGAATCGATCGGCCGCGTGAATTCGACCGTGATGTCGACGCGGAGCGAAAACGAATTTCTGGCTTCGATGCTCGAGTGGGAACGGGCGCCGATTCTGCCGATCAGCCAGTGGTTCGAGCCGGAGCTGACGCTGCCGCATCCGGACGGCTTGAGCGGCCATCAGTTGGCGCTGGTTTTGACGGCGACGATCGAGAAGCTGTTCGAGAAGCACGTGGTGCTCGACTTCACCGATCACTTGAGCGACTACCAGCTGTATTGCATCATCTACCGCGACATCTTGCCGTCGCAGGAAAAGCAGCTCGAACGCCGCTCGACGCATCTGCACTGGGATTGTGCCAACATCAACGACGACCCGGCCATTTGGCTGCGTTACTACGCCAGCGCAGGGGAGCGGGAATTGTGGGCCGAGGAGAACGACGAACCGCTGCCCACGCGTGCGGAGCCACCCTATCGCCGTCAACTGCCAAAGGTGCCGCTGTAGGGATGGCTGAAGTAGGATTTCAGATTACAAGAGTAAGGACAATCGCTTGCGTCTTTCTGGCGAACTACTGATAATGACTTCTGCATCTTTATCACCACATCGCCGGAGCCAGACAAATCGCACTCCCGCCTCCTTGGTGCCAGTGGCGCATCGTCTTCCTGGCCATTGTTGGATTCTTGATCGTCATCCGTAGCGTCGCTGCTGAGGAGGCGACGCCCGCTCCTCCCGAGGAGACTGCGGAACCCGCTCGCGCTATCACGCTGCGGGTGATCGATCCTGAGGGCAAGCCGGTCGCCGATGCCAAGGTTGGCGACTACGCCTGTTGGGAAATTGCAGGCGTTAGTCTTCCGGAGATGCACGGGTTCGGCGACCCGCGGGAGGACATCGAGCCTCAGCTTACCGACGAGAATGGTCAATACAGACTGGACGCTGCGACGGTCGCCGCGGACCAAATGTACGGACCGCAGGCTGCTTATGCGATCGCTGGCGACCGCGAGCTTGTCGGAATGGCGGAACTCGCAAGCGCCGACGCAGACGGCGTCGTGACGATTGCGATGCACCCTTGGTGCGTCGTCGACGTAATGGTCGACAGCACGGAGCTCGCAGACCTTGGGCACCCGTTGGAGCTGGCCAAATGCTACATTCATTGGAACGAGTTTCGCCCGTTTTTCAGTAGTTCGACCGGTAAGCAGCTGCAATTCTTGTTGCCGCCGGGCAAGTACAATTTCGACGCTTACGGATCAAGGTTGGTGGAAGACGTCGAGGGGGAACTTGAGATATTGGCGGACGAGCGCAGCGAGCGAATCGAGGTCGATCTGCCGGCCACGCGCCTGGCCCATCTGATTCGTCATCCTGCTCCGGAGCTGGCGGAGATCGAGGCGTGGAGGTATTCCAAGCCGCTCAGCCTGGCGGACCTACGCGGCCAAGTTGTTGTCCTGGAATTCTGGGGAACGTGGTGTGGGCCTTGCGTAGCTTCAATGCCGAAATTGAT
The DNA here is from genome assembly GCA_031403315.1 of Planctomycetota bacterium. GTDB lineage: Bacteria > Planctomycetota > Planctomycetia > Pirellulales > Lacipirellulaceae > DASYDU01. Next base: position 1,845 of record JANNTD010000624.1, on the reverse strand, counting down.
CGACCTGTACGACGAATTCCATGATGATGGTCTGATGGTAATTGCGGTCCACTCGGCATCGCCGGATTCGGAAGAAGCATGGGGCGAAAGACTGGCCGCCGCCGGCAAGAAGAATTGGGGCGGCGTTGATTTGCCGTTCCCCGTCGCGCTCGACGGCGTGGCTGACGGCAAGGACGCATGGCGCTCCGGCGCAACCCACGGGGAGTACGAGATTCACACTTGGCCAACGGCGATCATGATCGATCGCCAAGGAAATGTGATCGGCGAATTCAATTACCGAGACGAAAACGCGCGAGACGTACTCAGGAATGCCTTGGAAATCGCCGATGCTGCGCCTGCCGCACCGGCGTCGACGCGCGAGTAATCGGCGACTGAGGGTACACAGGGACCGACAACTGCCCAAGGCACCGCTGTAGTCGCTACAGTAACTCCGGCCAAATCGCATCGCTCACGAACAGACCTTCGCGGGTGAGCCGTAGCTGATCGCCGTTGCACTCTAATAGTCCCAAGGCCACAAACTTCGCTAGCGGCTTGGCGATCAATTCTTCTACGGTGTAGCCCGACCTCTCGGCGAATTCGCGTCGCGAAATGCCCTCGATGCGTCGCAGGGCGAACACCAAGAGTTCTCGGGCCCGCGCCTCGGGCTCGAGTCGTTCCCGCTCGGCGACGGGTGACTCGCCGGCGAGAACGCGGTGCAGATACGTCGTCGTGCTGCGGTGGTTGGTTTCGCGTACGCCGTCGACGTACCGCGCCGCCCCGGGCCCGGCGGCATAGTAGCCATCGCCGGACCAATACGCCTGGTTGTGCCGCGAGCGGCGGCCAGGGCGAGCGAAGTTCGAGACCTCGTAGTGCTCGAAGCCGGCCGCCGTGAGTCGGTCGATCACCGCGGCATACATGTCGCGTTCCAATTCTTCGTCGGCCGCGGCGAGCTCGCCGCGCAGTTGGCGACTCCAATAGTCGGTTCCGCGCTCGAAGGTGAGACCGTAGGTCGAAACGTGTTCCGGCTCGAGAGCGATGGCGGAGTCGACGTCGGCGAGCCATTGGTCCAGCGTTTCGCCGGGCGTGGCAAAGATGAGATCGAGCGACACGTGCAAGCCTGCTTGGCGAGCAAGCTCGACCGCCCGGCCGATGTCCTGGCCTGAATGGTCGCGCTCCAAGAGCCGCAGCTTCTCGTCGCGGAACGACTGTCCGCCCAGGCTCAATCGTGTGACGCCCAATTCGCGGAGAGTCTCGATCATCGGCCCGTCCACGTCGGCCGGATTCGCCTCGACGGTCCACTCGTAACTGGCCGCGAGGGAGGTGGCCGCGAGCGGGTGCCAACGCAGCACCATTTCGCCCAGCCGCCGAAATTGCTCTGGTGCGAGATGCGTCGGCGTGCCGCCGCCAAAATACAACGTATCGACCTCACGCGGCGTCTCGAGCAGCGCGAGTTCCAGCTCGATGGCCCGCAAATAGTCGCCGATCAAATCGTCGCGGCCGGCGACGAGCGTGAAGTTGCAGTAACCGCAGCGATGCCGGCAGAAGGGCACATGGATGTAGGCCGAGCGCGGCGGCGCGAGCATCCCATCTCGCGCATCGAACTGCAAATGGCTGACGGTTGGACCCATACAGCGATTCTACGAGCCACCGTCTGCCGCCGCCATCGACGCGGATTCCAACTGGACCCTATGCGTCTTCTTGGGCCATAATGCCTACCTCGCCGCAGGCGGCAAGGGACTTGGCCATGCACGACACGCACGAATTCCTCCAGACGCTCACCGTCGTCCTCTGCGCGGCGGCCGTGACCACGGTCCTGTTCCAGCGTCTGCGGCAGCCGGTGGTGCTCGGCTATTTGCTGGCGGGGCT
>JANNTD010000623.1:0-2445 GCA_031403315.1 Planctomycetota bacterium | reverse complement strand
AGACCCGGGGCCGCGTCGGCCGCGTGTAAGCGACCGTCGTGCCTCATCCCCCGGACGCGATCCCGGCTCTCGCACGGTGAGCACGCTTCAATCGGTGAAAGGCGGAGCAGGCTCGGCCGGGAAGGCATGCTGAGAGAGCGGGGCGCTGCGCGAATACTGGCAGTGTCAACGGGCATTATTCCTGTTAGATCGCTGCGGAGTTTTCCTGACTGAGCCCACCTCCCCCAGCTGCCTCCCCGGGCGCAGGCGCTTGTCGCGGCATCCGGTCGGCTCCCCGTCAGGGGAGTCGGATGCCATCACAGAAAAAGCGCCAAGACCCTGGGCCGCGTCGGTAGCGATGAGGCAGATCAATTGCTACACTTTCACCATGAGCAAGCTGTTCTTCGTCTACATGATGGCAAACCGCCCGCGTGGCACGCTTTATACTGGTATGACCAGCGATATGGCGGCGCGTGCGTGGGAGCATCGAGAGCGTGACCTAGAAGGTTTTACCAAGCGGTACTGCACCGATCGGCTGGTGTATTTTGAATCTCACAACGAAGCCGCTGTTGCCGCCCGGCGCGAGCGTGCCATCAAGCGGTGGCGACGAGACTGGAAGATCGAGTTGATCGAAACAAGCAATCCGACTTGGCGCGATTTGTTTGGTGATGTCGTGCGGAGCGATGGCTATGAGTGGTAGATTTGTTGCCGCCCTATAGTCTGCCTCCCCGGGCGAGAGTGCGGCAGCAGTCGAGACCCGGGGCCGCGTCGGCCGGGTGTACACGACCGTCGTGCCTCATACCTTGGACGCGATCCCGGCTTTCGCACGGTGAGCACGCTTCAATCGGTGAAAGGCGGAGCAGGCTCGGCCGGGAAGGCAAGTTGGGAGAGGAGTGCGACCCGCGGGCCACGCATGGTCCGCTGCTGCTCGGGTCATAACGCGCAGTGACGATGAAGGGACGGTCGGAGTGGCAGGAGCCGAGAACTGAATTACCCTCACCGCATCCCGTCAACTGAGCTTCTTTTCCCGTGACCGGCGCCATCTGACCCTGCACAGTGCCGCTGCGCCGACTCAAGGACACGCACCTCCGATGACCATCGAGACCATTTCCGAAGCCGATGCCCGCCGCCTCGAGGAGCAGCTCGACCCCGAGATTGCGTTTCGCAAACTGGCGCATGGCCCCGGGCTGCTGGTCGGCGGATTGCTGCTGGTGCTGTCGCTATTCCACTACTACACGGCCGGCTTCGGCCTGCTGGAGGAGACGACGCACCGCGGCATCCACATGGCGTTCGTAATCGGGCTGATCTTTCTCGTGTTCGCGGTGCTGCCACGCTTGGGCGCAGCGCCCCGGCCGTCGACCCTGCTCAGCCCCGGCGGCGTGCCGTTGGTCGATTGGGTGGCGGCGGTCGCGGCGGCCCTTGCGGCCCTTTACGTGCCCTGGGTCTTCCACGACCTCGCCGATCGCGTCGGCAATCCGAGCCGGCTCGACGTTGCCATGGGCTCGATACTGATTGTGCTGCTGCTGGAAGCCACCCGCCGCAGCATTGGCTGGGGCCTGCCGATCATCGCGATATGCTCGATTGTCTATGCCCTGTTCGGGCCCTGGTTTCCTGGCATTTTTCTGCATCCGGGCTCGACCTGGAGTTACCTCGTCAATCATCTCTACCTGACCAGCCAAGGCGTCTACGGCGTCGCGCTCGGCGTGGTGGCGACCTATGTCTTCCACTTCGTGTTGTTTGGCGTGCTGGCAACCAAGATCGGCCTAGGCCGCATGTTCTTAGGCGTCGCGGCAGCCGTCGCCGGTCGTTACGCGGGCGGCCCGGCCAAGATCTCGATCTTCGGGTCGGCGCTGTTCGGCATGATCTCCGGCTCGTCGGTCGCCAACACGGTGACCGTTGGCTCACTGACGATCCCGATGATGATCCGGCTGGGCTATCAGCGCCACTATGCGGCAGCCGTTGAATCGACGGCTGCGACCGGTGGCCAGATTACACCGCCGATCATGGGGGCGGCGGCCTTCCTGATGGTCGAATTCCTCAATCTGCCCTACGGCTCGATCGTCATCGCGGCAATCGTGCCAGCCTTCATGCATTTCTTCGGCGTGCTGTGCCAAGTGCATTTCGAAGCCAAGAAGACCGGCATGCGCGGGCTGACCGACGCCGAAATTCCCAAGCTGCGCGACGTGTTCGCGCGCGACTGGCCGACGCTCGCCCCGCTAATCGCTTTGATCGTGATCCTGTTCACCGGCTACACGCCCTATCTCGCGGCCTTCTGGGGCATCACCGGCTGTCTGCTGCTGGCGTTCGCGTCTCACAAGAAGCTCGCCGGTCTGGCGTTTACAGCCATCATTTGCGGGGCTGCGCCTTCGGGCCTGCTGCGCGCCCAACTGCCGATCGGCGACGCGACGCTGAGCATCAACTTCGTGCTGTTCCTGGCGGCGTTCGCCGTCATGCTGCACGGGTATT
>JANNTD010000622.1:0-4394 GCA_031403315.1 Planctomycetota bacterium | reverse complement strand
TGGTGGGCGGCGGCAAGTTTCACGCGGTGGGCTATCCCGGAGGATTGCCGGGCGACGGCTGACCGGGTGACGGCTGCGATTCACTTGGTGAGCCGGACTCGGAGGGTTTCGCGGGCGGCGACTCGCCCGAGTCTCCGGGCTTACCGTCGGATGGTTTTCCATCTTTCTTTGCGTCGTCGGATTTTTTGGCTGCATCGCCAGCTTTTTCGCCCGACTTCGCATTGTCGGATTTGGCCTCGGTGCGCTCCGTGTCGCTGATCGACTTGCCGAGCTCGCCGGTTTGCTCGCCGACTTGCTTTTGATCCTTGGCGAGCTGCTTGGTGTCGTCGCCGCCTTCGGTCCGCGCCTGCAGGCCTTTTTCGAGTCGAATCAATCGCCCGACCTCTTGGAGGTAGGCCTTGATCCGTTTGTGCTGCGAGTCGAGTTCACGGTCGCGGTCCGCCTTCAAGAGCAGCGTGAGCAGGTCGTCGAGTTCCTTTTGGAGTTCGGTCTGCCGACCGGTGGCGGCGGAGAGACGCTCGTCTTCGAGCAGTGAGACAATTGCCTCGAATCGCTCGTCGAGCGCCTGTTCGCGGCTCTTGCCGATTGCCTCGCGCAAGACCTTGGCTCGCCGCGGATCGGTGCCGGCCGAGAGCTCGGCCAGTCGCGCCAGCACCGTCTCCAGACGCTCAAATCGATCGGCAACCCGGGCCTGTTCCACCGACAGTTCATCGCCGGCCGCCGGTTTTTCGACCTTGTCTGCGGACGCGCGCGAGCCCAGACCGCCCCGCATCGCAACGCACGCGAGCAATGCGACGGCAATTGTTCGACCAAGTTTTGGAACGATTCGATTCATCACCAATCCGAGAAACTTGCGAAACGCACGCTACTCTTCGAGCAAATCTTTCAGCCGCTCGGCCTGCTGCTGCTTGGTACGATCATGGATCGTCTGTTGGTCGTCGATGATGCCGCGCAGCAATGCCACCACTTCATTGTACGATTCCAGTTCCAGCATGCGGTCGAGGATCTGCTGCATTTGGACCAGAACGCCGTCCGCGAGCCGCAACGAGTCGGCGAGCGCCGCGGCCGCGGCCTGCGGATCGTCGATGCGTTCGCTCGTCAGTTGGAGCTGCGATTCCAATTGTGACATGGCGTCGCTGCCCAATAGACGCAGCGGCTCGGCGATTTGTTCCCGCAGCCGGCTCTTGAGGTCGACGTTGTCGATCCGGTTGTTCTCGAGTTGCTCGTGAATGTCGTCGAACCCTTCGGCCAGGCCGAGGACTTCGTGTGCCGATTGGGTGACGTTTTGCAGGGCACCTGCCACACGCAGCCGGCGGCGGGCGAGGGCCTTTTCTGCTTCTGCCGGCGGATTTGGAGCGTCTTTGAAATCGACGCGGCCGAGCAGGTTGCGGGTGTCCGTCATCTTGGCATACACGGCTTCGAACCGCTGCCGCAATTCGAGCTCGCGCCGCTCCAAGAGCGCGAGCAACTGCGGCACCGTGACCACGTCGAGCGCAAATTGCTGGCTCGTGCCGATCCGCGGTACACTGTTGAGACTGCCGTTGAGATTGTAGCGATCCGAGGCGGCGACCGAGAGAAACAGCGTCTGCCCGGGCTCCAACTGGATTGCGCGCTCGCCGGATGGCGTGTCGGGTCCGCGCGTGTCGAATGCGTCAAGCGCGGATTGTTCTTGCTGGCCCTCGGGTTGGCGAGCCAGGTACCGTTCGCGTGTCGGGCCATCGTTCACCCGGTAAGCGCACCAGATGCTATCCAGTCCATAGTCGTCCGACACTTTTCCCACGAGCGGCACGACCGCATCGGGCGTAATCGCCGAGCCGATACCTGCGAGTCGCACCGAAACTTGAGGTAGCTCGTCCGGAATCACCGCCAGCGAGATTCGATACGGCTCGCGGCCTGTGATGCCATCGGAATCGGTCACTTGCATCGTCAACACGTCATCGGTCTTGAGCGTGCCGTAGACCCAGCGTATTTCTTTCACCGGTCTGCCAACATCGTAGAGCGTCTGCGGCTGTGGATTGTTTGAGCTGGACACGGAAACATTGGTGAGCGGCTTGGTCGACCCGGCGTGGAGCGTAAGCTTCGTGCCCTCGGGGATGCGCATGCCGCCGGTGATCGGCAGCCGGCGCGGCTCGCGGCCGAGATAGTCCGGGTAAACGCATTCCACTTCCATGCCGACAAGCTCCGGCCGGTCGACGATCTCCAATTGCAGATTCTCCACGCGATCGTCGCCGCCGATCACGTCGAGCGTCATGCTGGCCGTCACGTCGTTGAATTCGTAGCGGAACGCTTGAAAATCGTCGCGGCCGGAAACCGCTTCGCCGACGCGAATCATCGTGTCGCGACCGCGGCCGCCGTCGGCCGAGCGAAAGCGAAACTCCACCTCGCGCGGCACGATGTAATCTTTCGTGTTGGCGTGGACAACGAGCTCAAACGCATCGTCATGGGCCACTTTCTGGATCCGCTGGCCGATGGCGTCGGGCGGAAAACCGACGACCTCCAAGTGCACCCGCCGTGGCCAGAGCTCGGTGCCCAGCGCAAGCCGATCGAGCCAAAAGCCAAACACGTCGTTGGCAGCGAACGCAAAGATCGGAATCGACGCCGCGAGCGCGACGGCGGCAACGACGCGGAAGGCGAGCGGTCCGCGGCGGAACAGTTCGCGGGTGTTGACGTTGGCCGTCAAGGAGGCGGCGGCTTCGCGCGTCCGATTCACCAATTCCGGGTGATACACAGTCGTGTCGTCGTCGCCGGTGGCCAGGTCGACCGCTGTGAGCAAGTGGTCCTTCAATTGGCTGAAGCGTCGTTCCAAAAGCATCGCCAGACTGGCGTCCGGAAGTTGCACGAAAGCGCGGCGGAGCAAATCGCGGTACGCAATCCACAAGCCGAACAGCCCAACGACGATCATCGCGGCGAGCCGCACCACGGGCCGCGGCTCGAACAACCAATCGAGCAAGAGCCCCGCCCAGAACGCGACGGCCAGCGTGATCACTACCGCCGCGAGTCCCTCGAGCCAGACGTGCGCGCGGATCCCCCGCCGAACTTGTGCGAGCTTGCGCTCGACAATTGGTGGCACGTCGTGTTGGAGAGTGAGTTGGGCCATTGGATTACGATCTTTACGCCAGTCGATTCAAGCGGCGGACGATCCATTCGATAAATAGCGCGCCCGCGATTACGCTCAAGAGCCACGACATTTGCAGCTGGGCAAATTTCTTGTCCGGCGCTCCCTTGAGCAACTTTACTTCGGCCCGGCTGGGGATCGCCTGGCCGAGCGGCGTCGTTTCGGCATCGCCATAGGCGGCGAGCTCGAGCCGGGGATAGTATCGTCCGCCTGTGTCTTTGGCGAGCGACGTGAGCAGCGCCACGTTCCGCTCCGGGTGGATTCGCTCCAAATCGGGGACGCGAACCTGAATGAATTTCGAGTAGGGCTCCTCGTTGCTCCCGGGCACGGGGAGCGCCACTTGGTACGTGCCTTCCTGCCGGACCGCGAACTGGCCGACGTACATGCCGGGGTGCTGGGCGTCGGCCGTGAGCTTGACCGTGTCGGTGCTGTTGTCGGGTCGCACGATTTGGGCGGTCACGCTCTCGACCACCAGCGGCTCGTGGCGTTCGTCCGCGAGTCGGCCGCGGAGGACGACCGTCTCGCCAAGCTCGTACCGATCGCGGTCCACGAGCAGCGTGCCGCGAGACGATCCGCGCAGCAGCCGGCCCTGGCTCACTTGTCGCACGAGTTTGGTGAACAGCGCTTCGAAGTAGCCCGGATCAATCGCGCGCAGCCGCCAAAATTCGCCGCTGCCGATGTAGAGCACCTGGCCAGCGCCGTAGAACTGGCCCGCGATGTAGACCGGCAACTTGTCGCCCATGCCCGCCTCAAGATCGGCGACGCGAGCATACACCGTCGCGCCAGGCTTCTCGCTCTTGATCGCATAGTAGCCGTATACGCCGGGAAAGCTCGACCAGGCCAGCTCGCTCTCTTCCGCGCTGTTGGCGAGCCACAAGAACTGTGCGTCGCGGCCGGCCCGCTCGAACTCGAGCGGAAAGGCCGCTTCGCCGCCGAAATGGCCATCGTCCAAGAGCGTCAACCGTTGTTGGAACACGACTGGGTAGAGGTCGCGGAGCTTGGCGTGCTCGACGCTACGGATCCAATCGGCGGTGTGAATCGGCCCGGGAACCGCGATCAATCCGCCCGCTTCGTCAGCGACCCATTGTTCGAGCAGCTCTACCTGCGTGGCATCGAGCTGGGTCCAATCGGGGTCGAACGCGACGATGCAGTCGTATTGGTACAATTCCTCGCGAGTCGACGGAAACTCGCTGAGAATCGTGTCGGCGTCCTGCGACATTCCGGCCTGAGCTGTTTGCAGCAGCACGTCGGTCTTCATCGTGCGGTCGCGGTGCAATTG
>JANNTD010000621.1:0-30957 GCA_031403315.1 Planctomycetota bacterium | reverse complement strand
CTGTCGCCGATCCGCAAATCGTTCAGGTTGACCGTCTGAGTTCCGACGGTGTCCTTCCGGACAAATACGCCGGTCTCTCCGGGCGAATTGATAATCAGCGAGCTCACCGTCACGTTGGCCGAATTGTCGATGAAGATGGCTTCCGCGGTCGTGTTCGCGATCGTGCCACTGTCGCCGACGGGGTCATTTAGCGTGCCGATCAAAATCGGCCCGCCCGTGTTGTCGACCAGCCGCACGCCGTTGGTCGTCGAGCCAGTCACGTTCACGTCGGCGAAGTTTGCGCCCGCTGCGTTGATCGTCATCCCGTCGATCTCGACCGCTATTCCGTTTTCCGTATTTACCGTGTTGCTCGTGTTGCTCACCGTCAGCGTGCCGCCGCCCGATGCGGTAAAGGCCCGGCCGGCGCCGTCGATGTCGATGTCGAGCACGCCGCCGAAGCTGATGTCAGTGCCGGTGTTCGCCGTGAGCTCGATGCCGTCGTTCGCGGTCAGGTCTTGCGTAATGTCGCCGGAGAAGAGCACCGTGCCGCCGGAATTGTCGTTGACGAAAATGCCCTCGCTGGCCGCCGTCTCGGTAATGTCGCCGCCGATCGTAACCGACGTGCCCACGCCGCTGATGCCCTGAATCGAAACTGTTCGGCCCGCGTCGTTCGTGATGGTGCCGCTGAACGTGGCGACGCCGGTAAACAGATTTGCACCCGCGACATTGCCGTCAATGTCGATTGTCGTGCCGTCGATGTTGGTAAACGTAACCGTACTGGGGAACGTAAACGTGCCATCGGAGTCGCCGATGATTCGTACGCCAGCCAGCGTGCCGTTGGTCAGCGTCGAGCTGTTGGCAGTGATCGTGCCGTTGAAGTTGTTGAACTGCATGCCGCCCGCCACACCCGCGCCGCCATTGTAGGTCAGGCCGTTGCCGCTGGTGATCGTCGTGGCCGAAGTCGCGTCGATGTTGCTGAAATCGAGTGCAAAGCCCTCGTTGTTGAAGACGTCGATGTTCGTGAGTGTCACGTTGCCGTCAAATTCATCGGTCGACGAGCCTTCAAACACGAGCACGCCCACGCCACCCAAACCGCCGCCCGAGCCGGCCACGCCGGCAGTGCCGTTCAAGTAGTTCGTGATCGTCGCGGTCCGATTGTCGTGCGTATTGCGCAGCCGCAGGCCGCGGTTGTTGCCTTCCTGACTATCGACGTCGCTGATGGCGATCGTTTCTTGCAGCGTGACGTTCGGGCTCAAGACGTCGGCCGTCGTAAACGAATTGATGTCGATCTCTATACCGCCCATGTTGTCGAATTCGATGTCGTCGATCGTCACATTTCCGGCGACCGTCATCAACAGCGGGTTGTCTTCGTTGATTCGAGTGAACGGCGTAATCTGGATGCCCGTCCCGGTCACGAAATCCATATCGATGTCGTGAATGTTCGGATTGCCGGCGCCCAGCGCTGGCGAGAAGATCCCGTCCACGCCAGCCAGGCTTCCGGTGCCGTCGATGTCGAAATTGGCGACTTCGTTCGCGTCGGCGAGCTGCACCGCCCCTCCGAGCGCGCCCAGGATGATCGGCCGCGTGCCGTCACGCGCCCCCGGCGAAGTCTCGGGGATGACCACCACGCCTTGCTGCAGCGTGCTGATCGTGAAGAATTCGCCGTTGCCTTCGCCCAATAGCCGCTGATTGTCCTGCAACACCAGCGTGCTTTGGCCGCTAAACGTGCCGTCAGAATAGAGCAGGATGATGTCGTCTTCGAGACTGTTGCCTTCGACGTTGCCGACGTTATCGAGCGGATTCTCGAACGTGCCGTCGCCGCCCGCCGGCGCATTGGCGTCGACGTGTACGAACCGGAACGCTTCACCATCCGTGTTCGTGAGCGCTTCGCCGCCGACCTCGATCGTCCGCTGCAGGGCTACATAGTCGTTGCGCATCACCGGCTCGCGCATCCGGTCGGGCAGACCACACGCCGGTTGGAAATTGTTCCGCGTCCGGCCGACGAACCACGTCACCGAGAACGCTGCGTTGGTCTTGAAGATGTCGTCGTCGGTCACGGCGATCTGCAACAGCAAGTCGGGATACGCATAGCCGCGCATGCCGACGCGGTAGCCCGCCGCGTCCTGGTCGTCGTTGCCCAGCACATAGGGCCCGGCGAACGCCCAGGCGTCGCGATCCGGCATGATCCGTCGCGCAATTTCCGCTTCGGCCACGTTGAACGACGTATTCCGGTCGGCAATCGCCTCCTGCACGAGGAAGTTTTCATCGAATGCAATGGCGCCCGTCGGCGAGAACTCGCCGATTTGCGATTCCTGCCCCAGCGGGATGTAGCTGTTCACGCGCAAATCCCACATGTCGCCGAGCGATTCGAAGCCCACGCCGACCTGCGGAAAGAAGCTGCCCGCCTCGGTGCTCGATCCGTCTGCCCAGAAGTTGAAACCGGTGATTCGATCGGGCTCGAGCGGAAACGGCGTCCAACCCAGCCAGCGGAAGCCGACGCCGAGGTTGTAACCCACGCCGTTCACATCGCTGAGCGTGATTTGGCCGTCGAAAAACGTGATCGCGTCTTGAAAGTTGGCGACCTGCATCGTGCCGATGTCGAGATTGCCGCGGCGGTCCTGGCCGTAGCTCTCAGTGTTGTAGCGCATCCGCAGCAGCGTGCCGAGTTCCTGCGAGAAGAAGTCGCCGCCGCCCGATTCGGACATCGGCGCGCCGCCTTCGAATGCGTCGCCCTCCATCGCGGGCAGTTCGCCCATGTCTTGGGCCGTGGCGGTCGACAGGCTTGCCGCAAACAGCGACGCCAGTGCGCACGAAGCTGCGACGAAAGTCCAAATCCTGCGCCAGCGCCGGCCGCGACGACTGATTGGGCGTGGTCTGGCCGGGGAGCGATCTGCGCGACAATCTTGAATCACGTCTGCTACTCCGTTCGCGTCGAAAGCGCGCTAGCTCCACCGGAACGTGTGCCACTGGCTCTGCCAGTGCGTTGCGCACGCGGCCAACGACGTGTCGTTGGTCGAGCACAGAGCACGATCCGGTCGAACGCTTTCGAGGTGTCCGTTATCCGCCGCAGCCCAGACGGTCGCGCCGCCGAGCCCCGGCGTGCCTGAATGGCACAGGGAAAAGTCTGTCCGTCAATGAAAAGTTGGTAGAAGCGGCGGGATGTTACTGACCCCGATTAAGCCTCGCAAGACCAGATTGTCGCGTCTCCCCGAGGCAAGACCGCGTCAGCGGACGGGGGCGAAACCACAAGGCTCCACAAAACCATTCAACCCCCAATAACCCCAAACCAACCAACAACTTACGCCAACGACGTGAGCATTTGTCCCGATCGGGGAAGGGCGCACCCTCCTCCAAGCCAGCATCTTTCATCAACAAGCCCGCACAGCGGTAGCCAGCTTAGCCGCGTCGGGCACCGCACTGGACGTGTGGTCGGCGACGCGCTGCAAAAAGTGCTGCCGGCGACACCACGTGACATGGCTCCCAACCGTTGGCACGACGGGGCCAAATCTCGCGGCGTCACCGACCACCGCATGATTGCCAACCCAAACGTCAAATTAACCCCGCCGCCGGCGAGCCACAACTCACCGGCGGCGGCCTTTTTAGCCACGTTGCTTGCGAGGCGAATTTCTCGGCCATTGAACGCATAAATGCCGCTAAACAAAGCGGCATTTCAAGCTACATAATGTCCTTGATGTAACCCAATATTGGCGGGTTGGCAAGCTGGTATTGAGGGCTGAAAATGCCCCGGACGGATTCGGTCTCCGGTAAGCGTTCCACGATCCACACGGTCTCAACGCTCGCTACCAGCAGCCGATTTTGAGAGATCCGGCACCGTTTCTAAAACGGTCGATTGATGGGGTGTCCGACAGACGCATGAGACTATGACACTACCGCGCGTCGGTGAGTGCACATCGCCAGCATTGCCAGGAAGAGCATCGCTGCGGTTGCCGGTTCGGGAACCGCTGCGTTCGCAATGGCACCCGAACCGCTGCCGGCGGTTTGACCAAAGTTGATTTTCCAACGGATGTAGTCATCGGGGCCGACGCCGGGCGTGTCGTCGTTGGGGAGCGACGTGGTGCCGCCGAGGTTGTTGCGCCATACAGTGTAGTCGGCGGCGTCGACGATGCCGTTCTGGTTGTAGTCGCCGGCCAGTCCGGCGGCGACGATTTGAAGCACGACATTATTGGCGCCGTAATGGATCGCCCATTTGAGACCGGGCGACAGGCCCGGGAGTGACTCAGCCGGCGTATCGAAAGCTCCGCTGACGCCGCCTAATGCAGTGATGATCTCAATCGAGTCACCCAGTATTGGACTGAAGCCGCTAATCAGCGTAACGTCGAGCGCGCCGCCAAGATCCGCCGTCGCGGCACCGAGAACGTGATTGATCCGATCGAAGCTGCCCGCAGCCGTGCCGCCGATTTCGATCTCCAGCGCGCCGTCGTAAACGACGCTGCCGCGGACCACGGTGGCCGGACTGAAACCCGGGGCGTCGGTGCCGGTGATCACAACGTTGTCAAGCGTGCCGACGCCCTTCACATAGCCGGCGAGCGTAATCGGCTCGGCGGGGGTGTCGCCCGAGATGTGGCCATTGTTGATCAGTGGCGTCGCGGCGCTATTGGGCGTTTCGACCGTCCCAAAGCCGGTGACGTTGCCGCCGAAGTCCAGCGTCAGGCCATTGGCGGCGACGAGCGTACCGGGATTGCCGCCCGCGCCGAGCGTTAAGAGCGCGGCGGAGTCGAGCACCGCGTCGTTGGCGTCGGCGAGCGTAACGGTGCTTGGTCCGATCTGCAGCGTACCGGCGCCGTAGAATCCGTTGACCTTGGTCGCGTCGCCCACGGTCAGGTCGGCACCGGTCGCGTCGATCGTCGATCCGGCCAGGGCGAGCATGACTCCCGAGACTTGGGCGACTTGCGTATTGACGAGCCGACTGCCGGGCGACATCAGCACCGTTTGAGCGGAGAGCGTGCCGCCCGAGAGCGTCGCAACTGCCGAAGCCGCTATCGTGGCGGTCCCTTCCACGACCAGCGCCTTGCCGGTCGGAATCGTGGGCGCGGCGCCAAACAGGTCCAGCGTCGCCGCGTCGCTTCCGAGCGTGCGATTTCCGGCAAGCTGAACCGTACCCGCCGTGAAGGTGAAGGCGCCGACAACGTCTCTGCTGTAGCCGTTGAAGCGAATCGTGCCGCCGTTAAGAATTAGAAACCCGCTTGAGCCGATCGACAGCGTATTGCCGATGTAGAGGCTTGCCTGATTGGAAATCGACAGATCGCCGCGACCCCCGGTTGGCGAGACCTGAAAATTGCCCGCAACCGTCCAGCTTGATCCGGCGCCGCTAACATTCGCGATACCAAAGGTGTCAAGTTTAACGTCAGCGCCGGCGACGACTGTGCCGCCGTTGTTGATAATCAAGTCGCCGCTGGAGAAACCCGGTGCGCCAAGCGTCAACAGGCCTTGCGAGGTGAACGTGCCGCCGCTGACCGTTAACGTCTTGTCCTGCCGGATCGTGGTCGTTCCTTCGACCTTCAGGCCCTTGCCGGCGGGGATCACGCGGGAAGCTCCATAGAAGTCGAACAGGCCCGCGTCGAAAATGATGTCGCGGTTTCCCGCGAGCTGAATCGTGCCGGCGGTGTAGTTCACCCGGGTGATACCGCTGAGCGTATTGAACCGCAGCGTGCCGCCGTTGAGATTCACCGTGCTCAAATTATTGATGGAACTATTTATGGTTAGGCTATTGGTGATAAATACCGAGGCCTGATCTTGAATCACCAGCGCACCCGTGCCGTTGTTGCCGACAATCACATTGCCGCCCGCGGAGAGAGCGGCGGTTCCACTGATGACGTACTCCCCGATGCCACTGGCGCCGAAGCCCAAGTAGAGATTGTGTCCGGCGCCGACGATCGTGTTCGTGCCGCCCGTGTGGTTGAAAAAGCCGATACCGCCGTCGCCGACGTATTCGTGCGCATTGACCGATAGGGCGGCCGTGCCGCTCAGGTTGTAGGTGCCCGTGGCGCCAGAAAAGCCGCCGAGGTCGAGGCTCCCCACGCCGCTGGCGTTAATGGTGTTCGTGCCTGCCGAGTGGTTGAACGTGCCCGTCCCGGAGAAGCCAATGAACTCCGACTGATTCGCGACCAGAGCGCCGCCGCTGAGCGTGTAAGTACCCATCGAGCCGACGCCGTGGCCCACGACAAGATCCCAACCCGAGTTTGTGGTGACGGTTTCCGCGGACTGCTCGAGCGCACCCCTGCCGGCGGTGGGCAAGCCGGTGATGCCGGAGTAGCCGCCAACATAGATGCCATTGGCGGCCAGGCTGTTATTGCCGGGAATTGAAAGCGTGCTCGCCGAGGCGCCGGCGCCCGTCAGATCGATGGTCAGCAGACCCAGCGAGGGGGCCGAGACGTTATAGTTGACGGTCCGCGGGCTCCCATCGGTGAAGGCGATGTTCACCGCTTCACTGAGGGTCGGCAAGGTGGCAGGACTCCAGTTGCCCGCCACGTTCCAGTCGCCGTCGCCAGCGCTCCAGTTCTTCGCCACCGCCCGAACGCCAGTGGTCCCCAGCGACGCGAGCAACGCCGCGACGCAGATTAGAGTGTATGAGACGCGATGCATAACTTTCTCCTCGAAGTGAGAACCAGCTCGAAAACCGATCCCTTGATCGAGCCAGCGTGGAGCCGAAGCGCGCACGGTGAACCGAGCTCGTTCGCTGCGCCAACCGGCACAGTCCTAGCGTACCAAACTCCCAGACGCCGCAGACTAAGGCGACCAGACGAGGGTGGGCCTTTTTTTCCCACCCCAGTGGTGCGAGTCCAAAATCCCTACATCAAGAGAATTGCCGTCCGTAGCAAATACGGACAGGATTTTCAAATAATTCCTGTTTTAGTCGAATCGACGGCTCTTTTTCCGAAAGAAGGCCGGAAAACGGCGCCAAATACGGATACTGCGGCGGCGATTGGGCGATGTCCCGGGGCGTCGCAGAATCGTTCGTTTCCCGGTACGAATCGCCATAAGGCGTTTCGGCTGCCAATCTTCGGGCCGCAAGATTTCAAAACTTATGTCATCAAAAAAAAGTGCCATCAAACGTCAAATCCGGAGCTTATGGTGTCGCCACGCTTGGCTTAGGGCTTCTCATGGGCGACGGCTCCGACACCGTCCGAAAAGTTGGAGTTCCGTTCGTTTCGGAATCGAAAAAGACCGTCCGGTGCCGGGCGGCCTTTTCGCGTGATGCAACGTCCTTTAACCCCAACAACGAGCGACTCCAGCAAGTCCTCAACGAAGCCCGCAACGAATCGTGAGCACGGTAGCCGCGACGCCTGCAAACGCGAGACATCCATCGGGGGGTGGTCAAAAATAGAGTCTATACAAAAGGCCACTATCTGATAAGATCAACGCCGACGAGCACCGACCATTCGGCGCTCGACAACCGTGACTGCGTGTGAGGCCAAAGTTAAAAAATCCTCAGTGAAGGCGTGAGGCAATTTCCTCCGTCGCTAGCGTGTGAGGCCAAAAATTCCTCCGCAGTCCGGTCGCAGTTGTTGTTTGGCAAACTGTTGTTTGGCAATTTGAATCGAGACGACACGTCGCTCTTCGCGCAGCGTCGGGCGCACGGGTTGCGTCGCCGCGGGAAAGCCGACGGCTGCGGTCGCTGTGCGCGCCCTCATCGTCAATTGAACTGCCAGAACGCAACTGGCCAAAGCACCCTCGGTAACTTGGCCGCTTCGTGAAAACCCGAAGATTTTGCACCAGCTACTTGGCCGCTTCGGCGGCCTGAGCACCATTGACGAGGCGATCCTCAGACAGGCTAGAGTGCCATCATGCGTCCACTCGAATTGGCGAGTTTGCGTCGATCAGCCAGAACGGAGGAAACCGGTCAGTGCCGATCGGTCGTTGAACGCAGCCGTCCGCTCGGGTCGGCCGACCGCTTGCGGTTTAGCTCCGCCGCGTTACTTCCCCACCACCACGCGATTGAAGTGCAGCCGCACCTCGCCCTCGACCGCCCGCCGTACGCCCTCGACCAGGCAGTGCGGCTCGTTGTCGGTTTGCCCGCGGTGGACGATCTCCTCGAGTTGCATCCCCGGCGGCACCAGAAACGTCGACTGATAGATGATCTGATTGCCAGCATCCAATTCCGGCACGATGAAATGGCAGGTGCAACCGTAGGTCAGCATCCGGGCCGCATAGGCGTCGTGATACGGCTTCATCCCCGGAAAGCTCGGCAGCAGCCCGTGATGCAAATTGATGATCCGCCCGCCGGCGTACTTCCAACAACTCGCCGCCGGCAGAATCCGCATGTACCGCGCCAGCACGATGAAATCGACTTCGTGCTCGTCGCACAGCTCGACGAGCCGCTCATCATCCGGTTTGCCGTCGCCATCGCTCACGTTGAACCACGGAATGTCGAACTGCTCGGCCAGCCCGCGGCAAGTGTCGCGATTGCCGATCATCAACCGCGGCTCGGCTTTCACCTGCGAGTCGCGGATCGCCCGCAACAGCGCGAGCGCCGGCTCCGGCCGATACGTCACGCAAATCGCCACCCGCGGCTTGCGGCCCACGATGTCGGGCGTCCAGGTGCGAATCGAGAGCTTCGTCCGCCGGGCCACTTCGGCCATCGCGTTGCACAGTTCTTCGTACCGCTCGACGCTGAGATCGACCCGCGTGAGCATCGAGAACAATCGCTCCGCGTCGTGGTCGTACATCTGGATCTCGGCGATGTTCGCGCCCAGTCCGGTCACGCTGTGGACGATCGGATCGGCCAGCCCACGATTATCAGGCCCGACGGCGGTAATGACGACTTGCATGGCAGGTACGTTAGGCTTTCCAGCCTGACTCGATTGCTGACAGTCAGGCTGGAAAGCCTGACATACGGACGTGAGGAAGCTATGACACAGTGTAACGTTTCCTGGGCCGGATGGCACGTCCCTGAGTGTCAGCGCAGGGCGTGGCTTCAGCGCGAGTTTGCACACCACGCCCTGCGCCGGAGGCTTAAGGCGTGGCACCCGTCATGGAACTATCCGCACGATCGGTACAGTCTCACCCACTCCGGCGGGTTCAATTTGCCCCCTCGCCGTCTCGACGTAGGATTTTCATGCGATAGCTCACGATCGACCCCTTGCGCCCACTCCCACACAAAAATGCCTGATCACTCGACGATCGACGCGGCAACAATCGAAGCGACCAATGCGGGCGATTCCCGTGCCGCCACCGCGCGGCCCGAGGCCAACGAAGACGGGCGGCTCGACGCGCTGCTGAATCGCATTCAGCAATTGACCACCGCGCCGCCGATGCCGGCGAATGGCTTTGTGCCCGTGCAGCCAATCCCGGAAACGCCCGTTCGCAACCCCGTCGCCGATAGCAATTGTCCCGAGCACGAAGGCTGGGTCCCGACGGAACCCGAAAACCTCGCGGCCGCGGGCCTCACCGACGGCGAAGTCGAATCGCTGATCCTCAAAACCCTGAACAGCCGCAGTGAATCCACCGGACGGATGCTGGCGGAGCACTTGCGGTTGTCGTTTCGGCTCGTCGATCCGCTCCTGCACTCGATGAAGCACGACCGGCTCGTCGCCCACAAAGGGGCGGCGATGGCGAACGACTATGTCTATCAACTGACGGAGTTGGGCCGCGAACGCGGCAAAAAATTCGCCGAGCAGTGTACCTATTTCGGCTCCGCGCCCGTGCCACTCGAGGCCTACATCCACAGCGTCAAGAAACAGACGCTCGCCGACCAGCATCCGACCGAGGACGATCTGCATCGCGCGTTCGAGGACTTGCTGATCGACAAGACGATGCTGATCCGCCTCGGCCCGGCGATCAATTCCGGCCGCGGCTTGTTCCTCTACGGCGCGCCGGGCAACGGCAAGACGAGCATCGCCGAGCGGATCACTAAGGCCTTCGGCGAGTTCATCTGGATTCCCCGCGCGCTGGGCATCGACGGCGAGATCATGCGGTTGTTCGACCCCGGCATGCACGAGGAAACGCCCCTCTCGGCCAATCAAGGTCTGATCGAACAGCGCAAGGTCGACCAGCGCTGGGTCCGCATTCGCCGCCCCACGATCGTTGTCGGCGGCGAGCTCACCATGGACCAGCTCGAAGTCACGCTCAACTCCACGACCAACACCAGCGAAGCGCCGATCCAGATGAAGAGCAATTGCGGCACGCTGGTGATCGACGACTTCGGCCGGCAGAAGATGACCACCGACCAGTTGCTCAATCGCTGGATCGTGCCGCTCGAAAAGCGCTACGACTTCCTCAGCATGGCCAGCGGCAAGAAGATCCAAGTGCCGTTCGACCAACTGATCGTGTTCTCGACGAACCTCGAGCCGCGCGACTTGGTCGACGACGCGTTCCTGCGGCGTATTCCGTACAAGATCGAAGTCACCGACCCGACCGAAGAAGCGTTCCGCGAGCTGTTGAAGATCATGGCCCCGCAGGTCGGCGTCGAATACGACGAAGCGGTCGTCAATTACTTGATCGAGAAGCACTACAAGGCCATCAACCGCCCGTTGCGTTGCTGCCAGCCGCGCGACCTGTTGCTGCAGATCCGCAATTTCTGCCGCTACGTCCGCAAGCCGGCCGTGATGACGACCGAGAGCATCGACTTTGCAGTGCAGAATTATTTCGCGGTGATGTAACGCGTACGTCAGGCTTTCCAGCCTGACCAGAGTCATCTGGGATCAAGAGTCAGGCTGGAAAGCCTAACGTACCTAGCTGTGCGAGCGTTCGTAACCGAAATCGAGCGCGAGTTGTGGGTCCTTGTGACGATCCGGCGCGAGTTCCTGGAACAGCAGGCTCGGTTGGATGTCGCGATTGTGCTGGTACTTGCTGTCGTACTCGGCGATCTCGCCCGTGATCTCGTGATAAAAGATCTGGCAAATCGGCACGCCGGGATAGATTCGCACCGGCTGCACCGCGAACATCTCGAGCGTCCAGTAGCCGGCGAAACCCACGTCGCCGAAGCCAGCCGTGACGTGCACGAACAATCCCAGCCGGCCGATCGACGACCGACCTTCGATCTGCGGCACGAGATTGTGCGTTACGGTCCGCTCGATCGTGCGGGCGAGATACAACTGGTTCGAATTGAGCACCAGCCCTGACGCCGGCAGCTCGATCCGCCGCACGCGATTCGCCTTCGCCATGTCGAGCACGACTTCTTCATAGACCATCAGCTCGTTGTGAAGCGTGAGGTTGTAGCTATTGGGGTTGAGCTGCGCCTCGTCGAAGGGATCGATCACGATGTCGGAGCCCAATCGTTCGCGAATCGCTTGGCCGGTAAGAATCATGGGAGTGGTTGTGTTCCGGGTTTGAAAACCAAAGTCAAATTCTGTGACGCACTCGCCTTCACGCAACACCGATCTTCGGACAAAACTCGCGCATCGAGCAATCGCTGCACTTCGGCTTCCGCGCCATGCAAATCCGCCGTCCATGGTGGATCATCCGATGTGCGAAATCCACCCATTGGTCCTGGGGCACGAGTTGCATGAGGTCTCGCTCGATCTTCGTGGCGTCCGTGTGCTTCGTGAGACCGAGTCGATTGCTGATCCGCGTGACGTGCGTGTCGACCACGACACCCGTCGCCATGCCGTAGCAGGTGCCGAGCACGACGTTCGCGGTCTTCCGGCCGACGCCAGGGAGCGTCACCATTTGCGCGATGTCGCGCGGCACCTCGCCGTCGTACTTGTCGGCGAGTTCCTGGCTGCAACCCTTGATGTTCTTCGCCTTGTTGCGAAAGAAGCCGGTGCTGTGAATCACTTTCTCGAGGACTTCGATCGGGGCAGCGGCCATCGCGGCCGGTGTCGGCCAGCGGCGAAACAGCTCCGGCGTGACCATGTTCACGCGCTCGTCGGTACACTGGGCCGAGAGAATCGTGGCGATCAACAGCTCGAACGCCGACTCGTTTTCCAGCGCGCAGGTCACTTCTGGATAGTCGGCCGCGAGATGCTTCACGACCTTGGCCGCGATCGCCTGGACGTCGGTTTTCTTCGCCACCGACTTCTTGGTGCTGGCAGGAGCGGGATTTATCTTCGGTTTGGCGGCCGCCACGGTGCGAGAAGCGTTTCGAGGCATCGAGCGAATTCCTTCTCGCGACGTAATGGACGGCAAGCAGTGCCAATTACGGACATCCGGCGAAATGTCGAGCGGGTCGTTTTGGCGACATTCCCGACAGTGGACTGCTACGGTCATTTTGGGCCTTGGCCCGGTGCTGTCAAGCGATCGCCCGAGGCTCCCGCCGGCCGCTCCCGAAAACAAGCGAAACTTGACCCAAACGCCTTGCGGACCTAGACTTAATTCAGCATGGGAATTCCTTGTGGGGCGCCGCGGCGGTGGCCGCGATGACGCAATCCATTTTCTACTGAGGTGACGATGAACCAAGCCGATTTTCGCGCCGAGACTCCGTATGCAACATTCGGTACCGCGGTGATTGCAGCGCCGGAGGAAGCCCGCCGGACGTTCATTCGCAAGACGTACACGCATCTGGCCGCGGCGATTTACGCGTTTGTGATGCTGGAGTGGCTGTTCGTCCAACTCGGTTGGGACCAGGTCGCACTCGACGTCATCGGCAAGAACCGCTTCATGTGGCTGGCAGTGCTGGGCGGGTTCATGGCCGTGAGCTGGGTCGCCGACAATTGGGCCCGTTCTGCGACCTCGATCGGCAAGCAGTATGCCGGTTTGTTTCTCTACGTCGCGACGGAAGCGATCATATTTCTGCCCATGATCGCGATCGCAAAGACGATGACCGCCAATATTGCGGGGCAAGACATCCCGATCATTGGGGCGGCCGGTGTGACCACATTGGTGATGGTCGCCGGCCTCACCGCCTACGCCTATTTTTCCAAACAAGATTTTTCGTTCTTGGGCGGATTTCTCAGCATGGCCGGTTTTGGCGCCTTTGCTCTGATTGGCGTCAGCGTCTTGTTCGGATTCAATCTGGGCGTGTGGTTTAGCGCCGCGATGGTGATTTTTGCCAGCGGCTACATCCTCTACTACACGTCGAACATCCTGCGGGTTTATCGCACGGATCAATATGTTGCCGCGGCCCTCGCGCTGTTCGCTTCCGTGGCGCTCCTGTTCTGGTATGTGCTGCAGATCTTCATGTCGTTTTCCAACCGGGACTAGTGCGTTCCACGGTCGTTCGGTCCGATTCGAGTTCACCCGATGAGCACCGCCGCGTGCGACTACGATCCGCTGTATTTGCAGGGCGTGGCCTATTTCAATGCGTGCGAGTTTTTTGAAGCGCACGAAGTGTGGGAAGATCTTTGGAAAAACTACAGTGGCGATTTGCGGCTGTATTATAAGGGGTTGATTCAGGCGGCGGTGGCTTTGCACCACTTTGGAAACGGCAACATCCGCGGCGCCCGCAAGGTGTATCGCAGCAGCCGCGGATATCTCCAAGGTTTCCGGCCGGGGTGCATGGGACTCGACCTCGAGGAGTTTTTGCCGAAGTTCGACGCTTGTTTTGCCGAAGTGGATGCCAGCCAGGAAGAGTACCCGAAAATTGTCGTCGATCCCGAGTTGATTCCCGAAATCGCGCTCGACCCGCCCGTCGAGTTGCCGCCGGTTGTGATTGAGGACTAACTTGTCATGAATTCTTGGAAAGCGGCCGACTTGTATTTTGATGCCGACACCTTTTCCGGTGTCGCCCGATTGTTTCCGCTGCCGAATCTGGTGATGTATCCGCATGTGATGCAGCCGCTGCACATCTTCGAGGGCCGCTACCGCGAGATGCTCGAAGACGCGCTGGCCACCGACCGGCTGATTGCGATGGCGCTGCTGGAGCCGGGTTGGGAAACCGACTACGAGAGCCGCCCGCCCGTGGCCCGCTACGCTTGCCTCGGCAAGGTCGTGACGCACCACCGGCTCAAAGATGGCCGCTACAATCTACTCTTGATGGGCGTCGGGCGGATTCGCATCGCCGAGGAAATGCCGCCGCTGCGATCGTTCCGTCAGGCGAAGGTCGAACTGCTGCGCGAAACTTTTGTCAACGATTCAGCCCACCACATCGACGAATTGCAGCGTGAATTGATGGCCGCGTTCGAGCGGCATTTGCCCTGTAGCTGTCAGGCGCCGGAGCAACTCAGCGAAATGTTCGCCCAGCATTTGCCGCTCAGCATGATGACCGATCTGGCGTCCTACGCGCTGCCGTTTGACATAGCGCTCAAGCAACAGCTGCTCGCGGAGAATCGCGTAGACGTGCGGGCCCAATTGCTGCTGGAGCATTTGGAGAGCCAATCGTCCAGAGAGATGGTGGGTGCGGCCGCGGACGTTTTTCCGCCGCCATTCAGCCTCAATTGAAGACTTCACCCCCGTCGCCGCTTGACGCTTCTCTTCGCGGCTTCGTAAGATCGAATGCAGGCGATGCCGTTGCGCCAGTGGTCCTTCGTTTCTCGGTTTGAAAGGCATCATGACTCATTCCAACGTAATCACCAGCGATCGGGCGTCCGACGTCGGCAGCCTCGACGGCGAACTGGCCGACGCGGAAGACAAGCCGATCGAATGGCAAGTCGATTTGCCGCGAATCGAACGGGCAGTGCGCGAGATTCTTGCGGCCGTCGGCGAGGATCCGAATCGCGAGGGCTTGCGCGAGACACCGCGCCGCGTGGCAAAGATGTACGCCGAGATGTTTTCCGGCTTGCACAAAAACCCGCGGACGCATCTGCAGAAGTTCTTCACCGAAAAGTACGACGAAATGGTGCTCGTCCGCGACATCAGCTTCGACAGCATGTGCGAGCACCACATGCTGCCGTTCTCGGGTGTGGCCCACATCGGCTACATTCCCAACGGCAAGGTCGTCGGCTTGAGCAAACTCGCCCGCGTGGTCGAAGTCGTTTCCCATCGGCCGCAGGTGCAAGAGCGGATGACCGAAGACCTGGCGAACCTCTTGATCGAGGAGCTCGATGTGAAGGGCGTCGCGGTGGTGATCGAGGCGACGCATAGTTGCATGACAATTCGCGGCGTCCGCAAGCCGGGCAGCGTCTGCGTCACCTCGGCGATGAAGGGCGTCTTCCGCTCGAGCCTCTCCAGCCGCGCGGAAGTGATGAATCTCATCTACGGCAACCGGCGGTGAGCGTAGCATTTCACGCGCATGTTGCTTCTCACGCAGTTCCTGTTGCGGCTCTCGTTCGGTCTGGCAGTCGGCATGGCGGTGACTTCGCCGCGACTGGTATCGAGCGGTTACTTTCGTAATCATCTCTACGTGATACTGGGGCTCACCACGCTCGCGGCGTTGGTGGCGATGGGAGTGTCACCGCTCGTGGCATCGCTAGCGGCGGCTGCGGCGGTGCTGAGCTATGTCGGTTCGGTCTGCTGGCTCTATGAGGCGAAGCGAGCCGGTGTCGTGACACTGTGGCTCGTGGTGGCGTGCTCGCTCGTCGCCGCTTGCGTTGGGGAAGGACCGGGACTGTTGTCGGCTGTATCCGTGGTGACCTCGGGATTGGTCTTGGGCTTGACGCTGGCTGCGATGCTGTTGGGCCACTGGTACCTCAACTCGCCCGGAATGGAGTTGGAACCGCTGCGGCGCTTGCTGCTGCTGATCGCGCTCGCAGTGGCGGCCCAAATCGTCGTTTGCTCGGTCGGCCTCGTCGGACAAATGAGATCTGCCGACGAAGTGTCCTTCAGTTGGCTCTTGTTCGTGGTGCTCCGTTGGTCGTTCGGCCTGATCGGAGTTCTGGCACTAGTTTGGATGACCTGGCAGACGCTCAAGATTCCCAATACCCAGAGTGCCACGGGAATCCTCTACGTCGCGGTGATCGGCGTGTTCGTCGGCGAATTGACGGGACTCCTCCTGTCGGCCGAGTCGGCCTTTCCGCTATAATTGAGAGCCCGCACCGAACAAAGCACGTCCAGCAATTGTTTCCATGAACGTCACCTACCGTTGCCCCGCTTGCAAAACGACAGTCCGCACGGCCTTCACCGCCGCGTCGACCGAACTCGGGTGCCCCCAGTGTTCGCGGCAACTAAAGATTCCCGACGGCGCGGTGTCGGACGAGCGGATCGAGCGCTGTCTGGTTTGTCCGAGCACTGAGCTCTTCGCGCGCAAGGATTTTCCGCAGAAGCTGGGGGTGGCGCTAGTGGTCATCGGTTTCGTCGCCAGCAGCGTCGCCTGGGCAAATTACCAGGTGTTTTGGACGTTTGCGATCCTGTTCGCGACGGCACTGGTCGATCTTGTTTTATACCTGGTGATGGGCGAATCGCTGACCTGCTACCGCTGCCACGCCCAGTACCGCGGCGCCCGCGAGATCGAGCGACACGGCGGGTTCGACCTCGAGACGCACGAGCGCTACCGTCAGCTTGCCGCTCGATTGCAGGAACGCTCGACGCCCGCCGCCACGATGTAATGCGGAACGGGAGCTCCGCACCTTTTCATCCCACTTGTCCATCCAATTTGGCACCTCATCGATGGACCCAGAGAACCAGCGAATCGAGGAGGACCTGCGGGGCGTGCTGCGAGGCGAAGTCCGTTGCGACGATCTCTACACGCAGCTCTACTCGACCGACGCCAGCATCTATGAGATTCGCCCGCTCGGCGTGGTGCGACCGCGATCGGTCAAGGACGTCGTCGCCACGGTGCAGTACGCGGCGGAGAACAAGATTCCGATCTATCCGCGTGGCGCCGGATCGGGTTTGGCGGGCGAGTCGCTTGGCCGCGGGATTGTGGTCGATTTCTCGCGCTTCTTCCGCCGGATCCTGACCGTCGAGGGCGAGCGGGCGCGGGTGCAAGCTGGCGTGGTGCTCGCCACGCTGAATCGATTCCTTGCCACCAAGGGGCTGGTGTTCGGCCCGGATCCGGCCATGAGCCACGTGACCACGATGGGCAGTGTCGTGGCGATCGACGCCGGCGGCAGCCACTGGCGGAAATACGGCTCGGCCCGCCGCCACGTCGAAGCTCTCAAGATCGTGCTCGCCGATGGCGACGTGCTCAAAGTCGGCCGCCATCCCGTGCCGAAAATCGACAATTCCGCCGGCGAAAGCTGCCCGGCGACGCGGTTGGATCATCTCGTGCATTCCGTGGCTGGGCTGATCGAGCGACACGCCAAATTGATCGCCGACTACCGGCCCAAGAGCCTGGTGAATCGCAGCGGATACACTCTCGACGATGTGCTCGTGGACGGACAGCTCGACCTCGCCAAGCTGCTCGTGGGAAGCGAGGGAACGCTGGCCCTGATCGTAGACGCCACGCTGACAGTCGATCCGCTGCCGGTCCATCGCGGTTGCGTGCTGCTGTTGTTCGACAGCCTCGACAAAGCGGCTAACGCGGTGTTGGAGCTCCTGCCACTCGAGCCGGTGGCGTGCGACTTGATGGACCGCCGGCACCTCAACCTGGCGCGCGAGAGCGACGTGCGGTACGAGCTCTTGATCCCCGGCGAAGCGGAGGCGGTGTTGCTGGTCGAGCAACATGGTGAGTCGGCTGCCGACGTGCGGGCCAAGCTCGATGAAATCGTCGAGATCGTCCAATTCAAGACTGGCCTGGCCGCGGCGGCGCTTGTCGCCGAAGACGAGAGCGACTTCCAACTCTATTGGGGCCTCGCCCGGCGATTCGTACCGACACTCTATCGACTCCAGGGCACAACGCGCCCGGTGCCATGCATCGAAGACATGGCGGTGCCCCCGGCGGCACTCCCGGTCTTTCTGAAGCACGTGCAGGACACCTTCAAGCGGCTGCAAGTCACAGCGTCGCTGTTCGGGCACGCCGGCCACGGCCAGCTTCACATCCGCCCCTTTCTCGATCTCGCTAGCTCCGACGACGTGGCGACGCTCGAAACTCTGGCCGCGGAGCTCTACGAAAAAGTCTGGCTCTTGGGCGGCACGATCAGCGGCGAGCACGGCGACGGACTCAGCCGCACGCCCTTCCTGAGCGGACAATTCGGACCACTCATGAACGTGTTCCGCGAGCTCAAGCAGATTTTCGATCCGCAGGGATTGCTCAATCCAGGCAAGGTTGTGCCGCTGGCGCCGACGCGGATGACGCACAATCTGCGGCCGATGACGATGCACCAGGCACAGCAAGCGGCAACCGATGCGGCAGCCGAAACGAACAGCCGCACGGAGGGGCCGTTCGCGCTGCAACTGCGTTGGCAACCAGAAGAGTTGATGGACGCCGCCCGCCTGTGCAACGGCTGTGGTGCGTGCCGGTCCACGTCGCCCGACGTGCGGATGTGTCCGATCTTTCGCCTTTCGCCGCGTGAGGAGGCGTCGCCGCGGGCGAAGGCGAACCTGGTTCGCGGGATGCTCACCGGTCGATTGCCGCCCGACGTGATGCTCGAGGATGCGTGCAAGAAGGTTGCCGACCTGTGCGTCCACTGCCACATGTGCCGGTTGGAATGTCCGGCCAACGTCGATATTCCCAAACTGATGATGGAGGCCAAGGCGACGTACGTCCGCACGAACGGCCTGTCGTTCCACGATCGGCTCTTGGTGCGGATCGACTCGCTGGCGGCGCTCGCCGGTCGACTGCCCGGCGTCGCCAATTGGGCACTCGCCAATCCGCAATCCCGTTGGCTGCTCGAGCGAGTCCTCGGCGTCGCCCAGGGTCGCAAGCTGCCGCGGCTGGCGCGGCGCAGTTTTCTCAAGAATGCCACGATGCGTCGGCTCAGTCAGAGCGGCCGCCGGCAGGGAGAAAAGGTCGTTTATTTCGTCGACACGTACGCCAATCACTTCGACACGCAACTGGCCGACGCGCTGGTCGCCGTGTTGCGGCACAACGGAGTGGGTGTGTTTGTGCCCACGGATCAACAAGAGGCCGCGATGCCGATGATCTCGCAGGGCGTGCTCGAACCGGCGCGGCTGATTGCGCAGCGAAACGTCGCGCTGTTAGCTGAGGCGGTGCGGCAGGGATACAAGGTGATCGCCACGGAGCCTTCGGCCGTGCTCGCCCTGACGCGCGAATATCCGACGATTCTCGACGATGATGAAGATGCCGTCACGGTGGCCCAGAATTCGTTCGATGCCTGCCACTACTTGTGGCAATTGCACCAAAACGGCAAGTTGAAGCTCGGCTTCCAACCGCAGCGGATTTCGGTCGGCTACCATATGCCGTGCCATCTGCGGGCGCTGGGCGTGGGAGCCCCGGCCGAGAACTTGCTGCGGCTCGTGCCAGGTGTCCGGGTGACCCGCGTCGAAAAAGGCTGCAGCGGCATCGCTGGCCTCTACGGGATCAAGCGGCAGAATTACCGGGCCAGCCTGCGGGCGGGGTTCGAATTGATCGACGCCGTCCGCACCGGCTCGTTTCAGGTTGGCATGACCGAATGCAGCACGTGTAAAATCCAGATGGAGCAGGGGACCACCAAGCCGACGATCCACCCGGTGAAACTGCTCGCGCTCGCCTATGGCCTGATGCCGGAACTGGCGACGCTGGTGCGAGCCCAGGGAAAGCGGCTGGTGGTGACATGACGGTCCGAGTGAAACTGTTTGCGGCGGCCCGCGAATTGGCGGGCGCGAGCGAAGTGGCCGTCGAGGTCTGCGACGGTGCGACGCTGGTCGACATCGAGCGAGCGCTGTTGGCCGCGATTCCCGCCGTGGAAAGAATTCTGCCGCATGCGCGTTGGGCCGTGAATGCGGAGTTTGCGACGAGTGACGCTGCGGTGAATGAACAATCCGAAATCGCGCTGATCCCGCCGGTGAGTGGCGGATAGGGCCACAGGCCATTCGAGCGTTTGATGATCGAATTGACGAACCAACCGATCGATTGCAGTGCCTTGCTGGCCAAGGCGTCGCGGCCGGAGGCCGGAGCAGTCGTGCTGTTCCTCGGTACGACGCGCGAACTGTCCGACGGGCGGCGGACCTTGGCGCTCAACTACGAAGCTTACGACGGAATGGCGGAGAAAAAATTGGCGGACCTGGAGGCCGAAGCCCGCTGCCGCTGGCCCTTGGTAGAATGTATCCTGGTCCACCGCTTGGGCCGCGTGCCACTCGCCGAGGCGAGCGTGGCGATCGTCGTCAGCACGCCGCACCGTGCCGACGCCTTCGCCGCGGGCGAGTGGTTGATCGACACGCTCAAACGCGACGTGCCGATTTGGAAGCAAGAACACTGGGCCGACGGCACCAGCGAGTGGGTCCACCCCATTTAGCCGCGTCGCTTGCGACGAGCTACTATGATTTCCAACCTATTACCTCTAGTCGACCGCCTCGGCCGAGTGCATCGCAGCTTGCGGATCAGCGTTACTGATCGCTGCAACATTCGCTGCTTCTACTGCATGCCGGATGAGAACATCCGCTTCAAGCCGCGGCACGAAATCTTGTCGTTTGAGGAGATCACGCGGTTTGTCCGCGTCGTCGCACAAATGGGCGTGCGGCGGCTGCGATTGACGGGTGGCGAACCACTTGTTCGGACCGGCCTATCGCAACTTGTGGAACAATTGGCGGCACTTCCCAGCATCGAAGATCTCGCGCTCACGACCAACGGCATCCTGCTCGCCGAACAGGCGGTCGCGCTGCGCAGCGCGGGCCTCCGGCGGCTCAACATCAGCCTCGACACGCTCGACGAAGAAACCTTTCAAAAAATCTCGCGCCGACCCGGCCTCGACCGCGTGCTCGCCGGCATCGCCGCCGCGCAGGACGCGGGTTTTGAGAATATCCGGCTCAACGCGATTGCGATCCGCTCGCTCACCGAAAGCGAAATCGTGCCGCTCGCCCGCTTTGCCCGCGATCGCGGCCTCGAGTTGCGGTTCATCGAATACATGCCGCTGGACGCCGAGCAGCACTGGCAGTCGGCCGATGTGCTTGATGGCGAGACGATCCGGCACACGCTCGAGGCCGAGTTCGGTCCGCTCACGCCCGTCGCACCGCCGCACCCCAGCCAACCCGCGACCGACTTTGTTTACGCGGGGGGCGGCCGCATTGGACTCATTCAGCCCGTCTCGCAACCGTTCTGTGGCGGTTGCGACCGATTGCGGCTCACCGCCGAAGGCCGGGTCCGCAACTGCCTGTTTTCGACGAAGGAATGGGACGCACGAATGCTCCTGCGCGAGGGTGGCAGCGACGACGAGCTCGCCGAGCTGGTCCGCGATTGCGTCTGGGCCAAGGCCCCGGCACACGGCATCGGCAGCGAGGATTTCGTCCGCCCCGAGCGGGCCATGTACCAAATCGGTGGTTGACGCAAGTTGCGGCGTGTATTTAGCCGCGTCGCTTGCGACGCGCGGACAATTCGCACCATTTTGCTCGGCGCTAACCGTCCGTATAATCGAGACGTATGAATTCCACGAACCACCGTATCTATCTCGACAATGCCGCCACCACCTGGCCAAAACCGGAGTCGGTCTATGCCGCAGTCGACCACTTCCAACGCGAAATCGGCGCCCCGAACGGCCGCAGTGGCTATCGCGAGGCGATGGAGTCGAACCGAATCGTCGAACGCGCTCGGCAAGGCGTCGCGGAACTAATCGGCGCCGACGATCCGCTGCAGATCGCGTTTGGTTTGAACGGCACCGACGTGCTGAACCTCGCCATTCGCGGTATCGTGCGGCCGGGAGACCATGTCGTGACCACGGTCTGCGATCATAACTCCGTGTTGCGGCCGCTGCGAGCGCTCGGCGAGCAGATCGGAGTCGATACTAGCTATGTGCCGTGCGACGGCGAGGGCTTGATCTCGCCCGCTGACGTACGCGCGGCATTGCGGCCCAACACGCGGCTCGTTGCGGTTATCCACGCCTCGAATGTCACCGGCACAATTCAGCCCATCGAGGCGATCGGCCGAATCGTCCGCGAGCATGGCGCAATGTTCCTCGTCGACGCGGCCCAATCGCTCGGCCACGTGCCCCTCGACGTGTCACTATTGGAGGTCGATCTCGTCGCTGCGCCGGGGCACAAGGGATTGCTAGCGCCGTTGGGCACTGGCGTTCTATACATTCGATCTGGAGTAGAGCGTGAGCTGAATCCGCTCCGCTACGGTGGCACGGGCACCCGCAGCGACGAAGACCGCCAGCCGGACGAACTGCCGGACAAATACGAGCCCGGCAATCACAACTTGCCTGGACTCGCTGGTCTGGTCGCGTCGTGTGAGTTTCTCGCGCGGAAGACGATTGCGGCAATACACACCCACCATACTGCGCTCACGGCCCGGCTGCTCGAGCGGCTACGCGAGACGAGCGGCCTCACGGTTCACGGTCCACAATCGACGGCTAGTCGTACGAGCGTCGTGAGCATCACGGTCGACGGCTACGACCCGCAGGAACTCGCCGCCGTGCTCGAAGCGTCGCACCGCATCCAATGCCGAGCTGGACTCCACTGCGCTCCACGGATGCACGAGGCGCTCGGCACCACGGAGAGCGGCGGTACGCTCCGCATCAGTCCCGGCTACTCGACGACGCTCGACGATATCGACACGGTTGCCGCGGCGCTTGAAGAGGTCGCCAGCGTGTCGCTAAAGTAATTCATCGCCAAATGAAGGAACGAATCATGGCCGGCAACAGTCGCGACAAAGAACCCTGGTACAAGGACGGCCTGCGGTTCACTTGCAGCGGTTGCGGTGATTGCTGCACCGGGTCGCCCGGATACGTGTGGGTCAACAACGAAGAAATCGCCAAGCTGGCGGCGCTTGTGCAGCTTTCGGTTGAGGACTTTGAAGCCAAGAATGTGCGTCGGGTCGGCGCTCGCAAGAGCCTTGTCGAATACGAGAATGGCGATTGCGTGTTCTTCGACAACAAGAGCCGCAAGTGCGGCGTCTACAACGCGAGGCCGCGGCAATGCCGTACCTGGCCGTTCTGGGATTCGAACATTCGCACGCCCGAAGACTGGGCGGATACCTGCAAGGTTTGTCCCGGCAGCGGCCAGGGGCGACTCTACCAGCTCGAAGAAATTCAACAGCAGGCGGCGGTCATTCGCATTTGACCACTGTCTGATCGCGTCCTGGTAGAATTCTCGCTAAGTTCTTTCCCAGGAACTATTTGCGCGGACTTGTTGCCTTCGTTTTGGTCGACGCTCGCCACTTGGTAAGCGCTAAGTCATGTTGCGGCATTGATTTACGGCGAACGCCGCCGCTCGTCGATCGGGCCGGTTCGTGTGCCAGCCAACCCGTCAAACGGGTGCCATAACGAGCCCGCAACGGCAGCGAAATCTTGACACTAAGTCTTACAACGATTAGACTTGGAGCGTTGCAGGACACTCTCTAGGGCGGCGGCCATTTGGCACGAATCCGCCATTCTGATAGGGGACGCTCGCCGTGACCAAGAAAGAGATCGTCAAAACCATCTCGGAAGAGATTGGGATGACCCAGCTCAAGACGAAAGAGATTGTCCAGAAAACGTTTAACGCGATTGTCGACACCCTGGTCGAAGACCATCGCATTGAGCTGCGCAATTTTGGCGTTTTCGAGGTCAAGCGGAGGGCCGCTCGTAAGGCCCGCAACCCGCGGACCGGCGAGAAGGTCTATGTCCCGGAGAAGTTTGTGGTGACGTTCAAGCCGGGCAAGGAGATGGAGGAAAAGGTGCGTGAGATGGAGCGTCGCGCCGCCCAACAGGCCCGCTTCGATATCACGAACGGTTCACCTCCGACGGATTCGCCCCCACTGGCGAATGCGCCAGAAGTCTAGCGCTGCAAACGCTTTAGCGTGTGGCGACTAATTCATGCCGGCAAGACAGCGTCGCTGGCCCCGGATTCTCTAGTTCGCAAATCGGCATTCTTCCCCCGGTTTTTCGCCGTTTCGGCCAAAGATTGCTCTCGGCGCGGCCGAATAAAGGGGCTATTCTCTCGCCGCTTTTCACCATTCTCATCGAACAAAGATCGCCGGATTGGCCCAGTCGAGAAAACTCGCGGGCATGGTCCCCAGGCGACGGAAGGAAATCGAGTCGCGACTGCGTGACCACGCGCCGCGGACCGATTGGCTGCTCACGGAGGAGACGCAAGGATGCGTAAGGTATTTTGGGCCTTGGCTGTGGCGGGGACGTTGGCAATCCACACCGGCTGCTTGATTCCGATGTATTCCGCCGATCCGGCCCGGCGCGCCCAGCAATTGATCTTCACCTCCGAAGACCTCCGCAATTTCCTCAACGAGTGGGAACGGATCTGGTTCCTCGATCAACCGAGCCACATGGCGCCGATGCGCACGCACGGCGGCATCATCTAGAGCGGGTTGAATTTCAGGCTGTTAACGTCGGCGGCCACGCCGAAACTAGTCACCAGCGGCATCGCCTTTATCGCGCTGAATCTCCCGATGGAGTGTCGAGCGGCCTTCGTGGAAGCTAGAATCGTGGGCTAACCACCGAGCATCGGTCTGCCGGTTGGATGCCCCGCCGTTTCAGAACTTCCCGACTCACGCCATGCCGAGAGCCGAAACGCCAACGACGATCGACCTCTCGGTCCAACTCGGCCGGCTGCGATTGCCGAATCCGATCCTTGTCGCCTCCGGCACGTTCGGCTACGCCCGCGAGATGGCGGGCCTCGTCGACGTCACGCGATTGGGTGGCATCCTGCCCAAGACGATCACCGCCGAGCCGCGGACCGGCAACGCACCCTGGCGGACAATCGAGACCGCCGCCGGGATGCTCAACTCAATCGGCCTCGACAACGATGGCATCGAGGCTTTCGTCGCACACCATCTGCCGTACCTCGGCGGCCTGGGCGTACCGATCGTCGTCAGCATCGCTGGCCGGTCGCACGAAGAGTTCGTCGCCATGACGCGACGGCTCGATGGACTCGCGGGCGTCGCGGCGGTGGAGCTCAACATTTCGTGCCCCAACGTATCGGGCGGCATCGATTTCGGCACCGATCCGAGGATGTGCGAACGGGTGGTGGCCGATTGCCGCGCGGCGACCGCCACGCCGATCATCGCCAAGCTCACGCCGAACGTCACCAGCGTGCCGACGATGGCGCAGGCGGCGGCCGCTGGTGGGGCCGACGCGATTTCATTGATCAACACCTGCCTCGGCATGGCAATCGACTGGCGGCGACGGCGGCCGATGCTCGGCAACGTGCTGGGCGGCCTTAGCGGCCCGGCAATCAAGCCCATCGCCCTGCGGGCCGTTTACCAAGCGGCCCAGGCCGTCGACACGCCCCTCATCGGCATCGGCGGCATCGCCACGATTGACGATGTGATGGAGTTTATCGTGGCCGGGGCGACTGCGGTTCAACTCGGCACGGTGAATTTCTACAATCCACAGGCGTCTATGGAAGTGCTCGACGCGTTGCCGGGGGCACTGGCGGAAGCGGGCGCGGCGAGTGTAGCGGAAATCGTGGGCACCTTGGTCACCGGCGGAAACCGAAAATAAGCATGCGAGTTCTCAGCGGAATACAACCGACCGGCCCGATCCATTGGGGCAACTACTTCGGCGCGATCCGGCAGTACATCGCGCTGCAGAACAACGATCAGGCGTTTTACTTCATCGCCAATCTGCACGCTTTCACCACGGTCCGTGAGCGCGAAAAGTTGCGGCAGTATACGCTCGATATCGCCATTGATTTGCTGGCGCTCGGCCTCGACCCGAATAAAGCAACACTGTTCGTGCAGTCCGACGTGCCCGAGGTGAGCGAACTCTGCTGGCTCTTGATGACGGGCGCGCCAATGGGACTGCTCGAACGCTGCCATGCGTATAAAGACAAGAAGGCAAAGGGCCTCACGGCCGACGCCGGGCTCTTCACCTATCCGGTGCTGCAGGCGGCCGACATTCTCGCCTACGATAGCGACGTGGTACCGGTGGGCGAAGACCAGGTGCAGCACATCGAGGTCTGTCGCGACCTGGCGGGCAGCTTCAATCACCAGTTCGGCGACGTCTTCGTGCTCCCCAAGGCCCAGGTGCTCGACCATTCGGCCCGCGTCCCCGGCACCGACGGCGAGAAGATGTCCAAAAGCTACAACAACACGCTTGCCGTGTTCGAGGACGCCAAGGCCCAGCGGAAACAGATCATGCGAATCGTGACCGACTCGCGGCCGATGGACCAAGCCAAGGAGCCGGCCGGCGATGTCCTCTACGATCTGTTTTCGCTCGTGGCGACCGAGCCGCAACGCGAAGAGATGGCCGCGCTCTACCGCCGCGGCGGCTTCGGTTACGGCGACATCAAGAAATCGCTTGCCGACGCGGCGGAAAAATATTGGGCCGAGCCGCGGGCGCGGCGGGCCGAATTGGCGGCGAAGCCGGATTATGTGAAGCAGGTGCTGGCCGATGGGGCGGCGAAGGCTCGGAAGAAAGCAGCGGCGGTGCTCAAGCGAGTTCAGGATGCGTGTGGGATCAGCTGGGATTAGGTGTTCTCGAAAGCTGCTATGACAACATGAATCACGAAGAAGTAAAGAGATTGGCAATTCGATTCTTCGAGGCCGCAAAGTTTGCTGTCGAGGAAATCCCGGAATCGATTGACAAAACTGCCGATCTCCGCGCGATCGCTGACGACGGTAAGTGTTGGTTGATCGAAGTGAAAGAAAAATCTCACGATGAGAATGATTGGTCGCAATTGCAGAGCCAGCTTCTTTCAAACGAGTGTGTGGCGCGAAGCGAATCCCACCATCGCCGGAACACGATTGCCGGGATCTTTGAGGATGCAAATAAGCAGTTGACCATTACTGCGACAGGGCCTGAGGACTTTAGAATTGTTTGGATTGGATTTGATGGGCATGATATTGACCTTCGTTGGCAACAGGTGTTTGCTACGTTTTATGGGGCGGTCTACATTTCCTCGCTTTTGCCCCATCGGACATCCCATGAAACCTGCTATTATTTCGACCACAGCGCATCCTTCGCGTATCCTGAGATCGATGCGCTCGTGATTTGTGATGGCAACTCACTACAATTCTGTGCAAACGAGTTCTCGACCCGCTTCAAGTCTCTCCGTGAATCTCAGTTCTACCGCGACCTTGATCGGGATGGCGCTGTACATGACCCTTTGGCGATGGCGGAGAAAGGCGTCGCTGTTCTCTTGCGATCGGACGTGACTCGCAGCAATGAAGAACTCGTGCTTAAAGCTTTGGAGCTGCAAGAAGGGGTGAAATACGCTCACGTTCGAATCAAACGACACTCCGTTTACTCAGCAATCCGCAATCCCAGCTAAATCTACAATGAAACCAATGCAATTTCGAACGCGGGCGATTCATGTGGGGCAGGAGCGCGACGAGGCGACGGGAGCCGTCGTGCCGCCGATTCATGTCGCTTCGACGTTTGTGCAGAACGAGGCCGGCGAGTGGCGGGAGTTCGATTATTCACGGAGCGGCAATCCGACGCGGAAGAATCTCGAAACGACGCTGGCTTCGCTCGAAGGCGGTTGTGGTGCCCTTGCGTTCGGCAGTGGCATGGCGGCGACCGCTTGCGTCATCGCTTCGCTCTCGGCCGGCGATCACGTCGTCGCGGCGCAGGATCTCTACGGCGGCACGTATCGCTTGCTGCACAAAGTGACCGACCGCGCCGGCATCAAATTCACACACGTCGACACCACCAACGCAGCCAACGTCGCGGCCGCGATCACGCCCGCCACGCGGCTCGTCTGGATCGAGTCGCCCGGCAACCCGCTAATGTCGATCACCGATATTGCGGCCTGCGGCGACATCGCGCACCAACATGGGGCGCTACTCGCCGTCGACAGCACCTTTGCCACGCCCGTCCTCACCCGGCCGTTGGAGTTGGGGGCCGACGTCGTGATGCACTCCGCGACAAAGTATTTTGGCGGGCACAGCGATTTGGTCGGTGGCGTGCTCGTGGTCCGCGACCAGACGCTATTCGAGCGGCTCCATTTCGTCCAAAATGCCACCGGCGGCATCCTCGG
This sequence comes from Planctomycetota bacterium, assembly GCA_031403315.1. Lineage (GTDB taxonomy): Bacteria > Planctomycetota > Planctomycetia > Pirellulales > Lacipirellulaceae > DASYDU01. Next base: position 3,318 of record JANNTD010000621.1, on the reverse strand, counting down.
ACCGTTCGAGTCGTACCTCTGCTCGCGCGGACTCAAGACGCTCGAGCTCCGCGTCCGCGAACAGTGCCGCACGGCGATGAAATTAGCCGAATGGCTGTGCAAGCATCCGCAGGTCAGCCGCGTGCTGTACCCAGGACTCGCGGATCATCCCGGCCACTCACTCGCCGCGAAGCAGATGGACGGTGGATTCGGTGCGATGCTGACGTTTGAAATGAAAGCCGGCTTCGCGGCTGCGAAAAAGTTCGGCGAATCGACGGAGCTGTTTCAATTGGCGGTGAGCCTCGGAGCGGTCGAATCGCTGATCGAGCAACCGGCCACGATGTCGCACGCCAGCTACGACCCCGCCGACCGGCTGAAGCACGGCATCACGGACGGCCTCATCCGGCTTTCCGTGGGCCTCGAAGCGTACGAAGATTTGCAGGCGGATTTAGAACAAGCATTTGAAAAGTAAGGGTGGGCACCCACGACTATGCAACTCGGTTTCGTCAGCGCGATATTTGGAGAACTGCCGCTCGAGAAAGTGCTCGCGTTCGCAGCGGCCGAGGGCTACCAGTGCGTCGAGGTCATGTGTTGGCCGGGGAGCGGGCCGGATCGGAAGTACGGCGGCGTGTGCCACGTCGACGTCGAGGGCTTCACGCAGGCGAAAGCCGACGACGTTCGCGCGCTGTGTGAGAAACATGGCGTCGACATCTCGGCGCTCGGCTACTATTCGAATCCACTCGCGGCCGATGCGGCGGAAGCGGAACGAGCCCGCACGCATCTCAAGAAAGTGATCGACGCCGCGCCGCTGTTGGGATTGAATACGGTGAACTCGTTCGTCGGAGCCCACACCAAGCTGCCGCTCGACGAGAACATCGAGCGGTTTGCCGAAGTCTGGCCGGACTTGGTCCGCTACGCCGAGGACCACGGCGTGCGGATCGGCATCGAGAACTGTCCGATGCTCTTTCCCAATACCTGGCCGTTTGGGATGAACCTCGCGCGGACGCCGGCCATTTGGCGGCGGATGTTCGAGATCATTCCGTCGGCCAGCTTCGGGCTGAATATCGATCCGTCGCACCTGGTCATGCAGCTCATCGATCCGATCGCGCCGATCCGCGAGTTCGGCCCGCGGATCTTCCACGCCCACGCTAAAGACATGCGGATCGACCGCGACCGGCTGCAGGACATTGGCTCGCTGGAGCTGCCGCTAACGCGTGCAACAGCCAAATTGCCGGGGCTCGGAGACGTGAACTGGGGTCGGTGGGTCGGCGCTCTGGCCGACGTACACTACAATGGAGCCGTGTGTGTCGAGGTTGAGGACGAAGCCTTCACCGAAACTCTTGAGGGCCGGGAGCGGTCGCTGAGGATCAGCCGCAACGTGCTCCAGCCGATCGTGATCTAGGACTATCGTCAGCTAGGATTCCGCATGGCTCGGCTCAGCAAGTGGATCGATTCCATCCCAACCGGCGGCCGCGTCAGCGATGCGGCCCGCGTCTCGCTCGAAGCGCGGCTGGCGACGGTGGCGTATTGGCTGCCGCTGGCGGCGCGGCAGATTGACGATGACATCGAAAAGGTTCACCAGCTTCGCGTGGCCACGCGGCGGGCGATTGCCGCGTTGAAGCTCTATCGCGACTGGCTGCGGCGCGACGAAGCCGGCTGGCTCTCGCGGCGGCTCAAGAAGATTCGCTGTGCCGCCGGGGCAGCGCGCGATCTCGACGTGCTCGCCGAGTGGATGCGAAAGGAGCTCAACGGCCAGGCGGGCGGACTCTTGGCGATGGTCGCCGACCAGCGGGCCAACGCGCAGCCGAAGATCATGGCGGTGGCCAACAAGTGCGAACAGATGAATCGCTTCCGGCGCAAGATGTACAGCTTGCTGGCCGGCGTGAGGCCGCGCGGCAAAGTGCGGAAGACACAGGACGTCAGCTTTCAGAATTGGGCCGAGACGCAGCTCGGGCAGGCGGCTGAGAGCTTTTTCGCGGCCCTGCCGAATCAGAACAGCGATCTCTCGGCGCTGCATCAGTTTCGCATCTGCGGCAAGCAGTTGCGCTACACGCTCGAGCTGCTCGCTTCGGCGTTTGGCCCCGAATTGCGGGAGCAGCATTACCCGGTCGTCCAGAAATTGCAGGAACGACTCGGCCGGATCAACGATTGCGTCGCCGCCGACGCGCGGCTGAGGGGCTGGCGTCGCAAGATCGACTCACCGGCCGAACGGGAGGTGCTCGACAAGCTCATCGACCGGCAACGCGCTCAGCTCGACGAGGCGATCGCCGAGTATCGTGGCTGGTGGACGCTAGAGCGGGCCGAGACATTGCGGCAGGGACTCACGGCACTCACCTCGGTTGGCGAACCGTCCGGGCGAATGGAAGCTGCTGCGGAATCAACGCTGACCCAGGTTTAACGGTTCGCCCACGAGCGCGTTTCCGAAGGTGACGGGCAAGTCGACCACTTCCGCGAGCCGCCGCAGATAATCGCTGCGCGGTATCATGATCGCACCGAACCGGCCGGTGTGGGGCGTCCACTGCTGGATGTCGCAGAACTGGTAGCCGCGAGCTCTCAGATGGGCCAAGAGATATACGACCGCCACCTTCGATGCGTCGCGGACTCGGTAGAACATACTTTCGGCGGCGAACAGTCCGCCGATCGCCACGCCATACGTGCCACCGGCAAGCTCATTGTCGTGCCAGACCTCGATGCTGTGGGCATGGCCGAGTTGGTGTAGCTCCGTGTAGGCGGCAACCATCGCTGTCGACAGCCAGGTGCCTTCGACGCGATCACCGCTGGTGGCACAACCGTGGATCACGCCGGCGAAATCGCGATCGCAGGTGACCGTGAACTTGCCGCTGCGAATCGTGCGGGCAAGCCGTCGCGACACGCGGATCACCTCGAACTCGAAAATCGCGCGGGGATCGAGCGACCACCAGGCCATCGGCTCGTCCTCCCACACCGGCCAGGGAAAGATGCCGTGGCGATAGGCGTCGAGCAGCCATTCGGGCGACAGTCGACCGCCAACGCAGACGAGGCCGTCGGCCGTGGAGTCCAGCGGCGAGGGAAAGAATCGCGGCGCAGACAGTCCCACGTCGGCGAGCGAGCCGGTGCGCTCGGCGTCGACCGGTACATAGAGTTCATCGGATTCAAGCGACACGGTAGCCATCCCTTTCGAGGATAACTCCGCGACCGCCGTTCGGCCAGCACCGCCCGCTAGCGGAGCTGTCCGGCGAACTCTTCCCAGCGCGGATTGAGCAGCCGGCCGGTATTCTCCTGCTGTTTCTCGTAGCTGACGCGGCACGAGTATTTTGGCACGACCCATTGGGCGTCGATCGGCATGTTTAAGTAGGGTTG
>JANNTD010000620.1:0-3455 GCA_031403315.1 Planctomycetota bacterium | reverse complement strand
CGAGCCGTCGGCGAGCACGCGGTCCGCGCCCTCGAAGGCCACAATCGTCCGGCTTGTGGCGAGCAGCTTGTTGTGGTTGCGGACGGCGCCTGGCACGTTGTCGGCCGCCAAGTAGTCGTTGATCACGTAGCTCGTGCCTTTCATGTAGCGACGCTCGTACAGCAGGAAGTCCTCGGGACAAAGTCGAATCTCGTCGACGCCCTCGAGGTGGGAGGCGACGGTGTAGATCCAGCTATGCAGGCCTTCCGCGTCGTTTTTGTCGTGCTTTGCGTGATACCACTCCGGGAACTGGCCCTTGTGCAAGTCGCAGAACTGCAACACAGCCAGCCCGATCTGCCGCATATTGTTTTTGCAAGAGGCCGCGCGCGCGGTTGCGCGCGCGGCCTGAACGGCGGGCAACAACAACGCCACGAGCACGCCGATGATCGCGACGACCACCAGCAGCTCGATTAGCGTCATGGCTGTGCGACAACGACTCATGTTTTACCCGTGGCGTCGGCGTCGCGCGACAAATGGAATTCCAGCCATACCGATCAGGCTGAGCATCCAAGCGAGCGGCTCGGGCACCATTTGAACCAGTCCCGACGCGAAGCCCAGGCTGTCGACGGCGGCCGCGATGTCCGCGGGCGCTGCGTTCTTGTGGAGCACGAAGTAGTACGGATCGGAGGGAGCCAATCCGTTTTGCGTGCTCGAGAGTTGCAGGCTCAACAGGTAGACGCCGTCCGGGCTGGCGCTCGTCGGCGACGAACCGTCGCCCAAGAGTGCCCACCGCAACGAACCGTGTGACTCGGCGGTATAGGTGGCACTGATTGCCGCGAGCGAGACGCTGTCGAACGGTCCGCTATCGGACGTGGTCGCGAAATTCGCGGCCGGCGTGCTGATCGTCGGATTCGCTCCGCGGAATCCTTTCAATTCTGTCGCCCCGGCGTCGGCAAACGCCGCGCCATTCCAGAGCTTCAAGCCGTCGGTGAATGTCACCGACAGGATGCTGAGGGCTTCAAGCACTCGATCGCCACCATCCGCTTGATCGTAGCCGTAGGCCAGACCGGGACCGGATGGAAATGCCGGCATCATCGAGATCGGGTCGATTTCATTATTCGGCTTCGAATACCAGACCCCACCGTTCTCGATGACGGGGATCACATAGACCGACTTCGGTGCCGAAAGCGAGTCGCTATACGGCGGGTCAACGCGAAGTTGCCGAGTGACGATCTTGCTATTGTCCACGGTGATTTGAAGTTGCGGGCCGTGGGCGTAGGCCGATGAAGCGGCCGCTACGACACAGACCGCGAACACAAACATGCGAGCGCGCATGAGCGAAAACTCCTCTTAAATCTATAGAGCAAATCAAAGACGGGCCGTCCGCCGACGGTGGCGGCGCGGCGATTCGAGCGCTGAGAAGCGAGCTACGCGCGCTCGGGCGGAGGAGGCGTGGGGACATCGGCGACGCCCCCCGCTACATCGGAAGAATGTGGTCCGAGCCACGCGATCAGCGCGAGCTGGTCGGTGAGTTCGAGATCGACCGAGATGAGCGTCGGTACGGCAGCGAGCCAGTTGAATGATTGGCCATTGCAGCCAAGGGCTCGATAAGCGACGACGAAGTTCGCCGATTCGCTCTCCGGTTTAGACTCTACATGGGAAGAGCAGCAACGTTTCGTTTTAGCCGACGACTTGCAGCAGTTGCGCTTCGCATGGCAGCAACTCTTCGCGGTCAGCGCGACCGTTACCACTTTTGCAACGATCGGTCGTCCACGGAAATCGAGGCCAGCTTCTCGGGCATCGGCGCGAGCGAAATCGGGCGGCTTGACGCCGTTTTTCTCGGCCCAGGCGAGCCGCTCGGCGAGCGTGTGGCAGCAGCAACTTCGCCAGCATTTGTCGGCGGAATCGCAGCCGCAGCCGCTCGATGCACAGGGGAAAAGCTCGCCGCTTTTTGCAGGCTCGCTGACCATTGGCAGCGGAATTCCGGCCGCGACGACGACATAGGCCGCGATCATGGTTCCGCCAACCGAGCGGCGCAGCGCCGTGCGGAAGGAATTGCTGCGGCGACAGCGGGCGACAAAGCGAGCAGGAGACATGGTGCCAACCTGGAGGAATAAGTCTCCAATCTAGCCGGCTCGCTGCCCAGGGTCAACGAATTTTGTTGGCCGCTGGCAGTGCGACAAATCGGCTACCACATCTTCAGTTTCCAGCCGAGGATGAAGCCGATGCCGAGGCACCAGAGGGCGGCAACTTCCGGCTTCTCGCGGGCGTATTCCTTCAAGTAGTCGACGACGTCGCGGGCGATTTCCGCTTCGTCGCTCAGATCGCTGAGCGGCTTGGCGGGCGACTTGCGGCTGTTGGTGGCCTTCGAGGCCGTGCGTGTGTTGGCCATGGTGAGAGTCTCCGAATAGTACGGTTAACGTTCCGAAAAACTGCGCGATGAGTTGCCGGAAGGCATGTAGCCGGCAGACTTGTCGCGCTTCAAGTTTGACTTGATCCAAGCAATGTTGCGGTTGAGTTCGTCGCGCGAACGCTGGAGCGAGGCCAGGGCGGATCGCACTCGATACCAGGCTGCCGCGCCGGCGCCCGCACTCAGGGCGAGGCCAATTGCCGCTGCAGCGCCGAACGCTCCGGCCCGCGGCCATCCCCATTGGGCGACGAACACTTCGCCAAGCGCCATGAGCGCAACTGGCACGCAGCCCAAGAGCAAGCAAGCGCCGACGACCAGGAGTGCAATACTCATGCCACCGTTGCGAGCCGCCGCTTCGACATCGAGCTTCAAGAGCTTGGCCTGCAGCTCGGCGAGTTCGATCGCATCGTGCGCCAAGCTGGTGAAGCTGGCGGCAACGTTTGGCTCGGCGGGCTTTGCTTTGCCGTTGGTGTTTACTTCCGCTTGATGAACCATCCGATTACGGCTCCCAGGGTAGCGGCCACGGTCAAGGATACGCGAGGATGCTCGGCGATCGCGGTGCCGACGTTTTGAACAAGTGGTTCCAACCTTTCGACGAGTTGCTTGGCATCGGGCAGCGCCGACGGATTGCCATCGGCCGATTGGCTCGGCCAGAGCGAATGCAGTCGGTTGGTCGAATTCTTTGACATGTTAGTATTCGTCGCGTGCGCCGTTTCCGCTGCGGGCTGTTGGGGCCGGTTCGTGGTGTGCGGCGGCGGCTTTGGCGCGGATCTGTTCGGTGACATAGGCGAGCGCCGCTCGGCCGGCCATCGCGGCGAGCGTTGCGGCCAGTCCTTTCAGCAGACTCTGCGGCGGTTTCAATTGGTCGGTTGCGGCCGCGACGAACTGTTTGCTATTTACCAGTGCGGCGAGTTGTTCGGCGGTTGGTGTGACGGTCGTTTTCTTCCGTGGCACGAGCAGGAAGCCGGCGGCCGCGGCCAAACCGACCGCCGCCCAAGGAAACCGGCGGACGTAAAACGTCCAATCGGTCATGGCCTTGGCGGACTCGGCGACGTGATCGACATTG
>JANNTD010000619.1:0-6267 GCA_031403315.1 Planctomycetota bacterium | reverse complement strand
CGACGCTCAGCCGCTCGTGGTCAGCGAGACTTTCTCCTATGGTCGTCCTGTCTTGTCATTTGGCCGCGGCTGCATCCCTGGGTTAATGGGGCCAGCCAAGTCCTGGTCGATTCCCGTTGACGACGATTTTGTCACTCGTGCCGTGATTCAAATCGAGATGTGGATCGACGATCCAGCGGCGTATGCCGATGCCTGCCGGTTGGCCCGCCAGCGCTACGAGGAACTGTTGGACGAGGCCCGCCAATCGCTGGAGAACTTCATTCATTGGATTTGCTGCGAACCGGACAACGGTTTCGTCCGTCGCAGCGCGCAAGTAGTGTTGAACTAGCTATGATCAAAGCGCTCCGCAAAGGGCTTTCCAGCCGCAATGGTATTGTGCGCAAGGGCGCTACGGCATTGCTTTGGCTGCCGAAATGGATCGAAGCGCGCAGCGTCACCGATGGAGACCTGGCCGCCCGACCGCCCGTGCTTGCGAATTCGTTTCCTAAGAGCGGAACGCACTTGTTGGTGCAAATCGTCGAAGGTCTTCCCCACCGCGTGAACTTCGGCGCGTTCCTGGCGTCCACGACCAGTTCGTTTCAGTTTCGCGAACGCTCCGCCGACAACACTCGCCGCTTCATTCGCGGCTTCGTGCCCGGCGAGATCATTCGCGGTCATTTGTACTACGAGCCCCTGTTTGCCGAAGAAATGGCCTCGCGGCATGCCGTCAACTACTTCATCTACCGCGACCCTCGCGATGTGGTCGTCTCCGAGGCTCACTACCTCCGCGACATGAATCGCTGGCATCGGCTGCATTCGTACTTCCGCCAGGCGGCTTCAATCGAGGAGGCGATCATGCTCTCGATCAACGGGCTCGAGCCGCCGGTGCCAGGCATCAATTACCCCAGCATCGCCGCGCGGTTCGCCAGCTACTCCGGCTGGCTCGAGCGGGACGATTGCTTGTCGATTCGCTTCGAGGACCTGGTTTCGGAACGTCAGCCGGAGCTCGTGCGCCAAATTGCCGAGTTCTACGCCCCGCGGACCGAGACGCCGTTCGACGTAGACGCGGCCGTGCAAACGATGTCGACGCTGATCGCTCCGCAGAAGTCGCACACTTTTCGGAGCGGCAAGAAGGCCGGCTGGCAGCGGGAATTCACGCCGGCACACCGCGAGCGGTTTGCCGAGCTGGCCGGCGATTTGCTCGTCCGGCTCGGCTATGAGCCAAATCTCGAGTGGGCCAGCGCGCCGCTGGCATGCAACTAGTTCAGACTTTTTCGCCTGATGCGGGCGTGGTGCCAACTCATGAAGATCATCGTACACGATTACGCCGGCCACCCTTTTCAGGTACAGCTCAGCCGGCGTCTGGCATCCCGCGGCCACCAGGTGTTGCATTTGTACTGCGCCTCGACCCATACGCCTCGCGGCGAACTCGAGCGCCGCCCGGACGACCCGCTCGGTTTCGAAATCGAATCGATTGCGTTGGCGGAGACGATTCCCAAAAATAACTTTGTCCGGCGCTATTTCCTCGAACGCGACTACGCGCAGAAGCTGGTCGCCGCCTGCCAGAAATACGGTGCGGAAGTCATTCTCTCGGGCAACACGCCATCGATCCCACAGCAGCGGTTGGCACGGTGGTGCCAGCGGCTCGGGGTGCGCCTCGTGTCGTGGGTGCAAGACATTTATGGCCTGGCTGCCTATCGGCTGTTGGCGCGAAAACTTCCCGTCGTCGGCCATCTGATCGGGAAGTATTTTATCCACCTCGACAAATCGTCGTTTCGCCGCAGCGATGCCATCGTGGTGATCAGTGAAGATTTTACCGACGTGCTTGCCGGCTGGGGCATCGACCGCCAGCGGATTCACACGATTCACAATTGGGCTCCGCTCGAAGGCCTGCCGCTGCGGCCGCGCGACAACGATTGGTCGCGCGCCCAAGGACTCGGCCCGGGCCTGCGCTTCATCTACACCGGCACGCTGGCGATGAAGCACAATCCGGCGTTGCTGCTGGCGCTTGCCCGCACGCTGCAAGAGAAATCGCTGGGCGAGCTGATCGTCGTCTCGGAGGGATCTGGCGTCGACTGGCTGGCACAACAAGCGGCGGCGAAAAACGTCTCGACGCTCAAGCGGCTCGGCTTCCAGCCGTTCGAACAATTGCCCGACGTGCTCGGCAGCGCCGACGTGCTGGTTGCGATCCTCGAGTCGGACGCCGGCGTGTTCTGCGTGCCGTCGAAAGTGTTGAGCTATCTATGCGCCGGCCGGCCGGTGCTGCTCGCCGTGCCGAAGGAAAACCTCGTTTCGCGGATAGTTGTTGAGCAAGCCGCCGGTCTGGGCGTCGAGCCGACCGACATCGCCGGTTTCTGCGCCGCCGCCCTGCAGCTCGCCGAATCGCCGGCGCTGCGTGAAAAAGCAGGCCGCGCCGCCCATCAATATGCCGAGGCGCATTTCGACATCGAGCGGATCACCGACCGCTTCGAGCGGATCTTGCGCTCCGGCAAGTCGGATTAAACAATTCGGATGCATCAGGAGCAGTATGTTCGCCAAGGCTAACAATCCGCCGTTTGCCGCGATTTACCCGCTCCGGGTGTTCGCGCTAGTGATGTTGGTCATCTTCTCCGTTGAAGGGGCGATCATGCTGGCAATGCCCGCGCTGCCGGCTTGGACGCGTGCCCCCGTCGTCGAAGGAGTGCTCGACGCGACGGTGCTGACGCTGGTGACCGGGCCCGCCGTGTGGTGGCTGGCGGTCGTACCGATTTGACGGCTGTTTGAAATGCGCGGCGAGCTGCTACACCGACTGTTTCGCGCCCAAGACGAAGAACGGGCACGCATCGCTCGCGATCTACACGACGAAATCGGTCAACACTTGACCGCTTTGCTCGTCGGCCTCAAGACCATCGAGTCGGTTTCCAATCTGGAGACGGCCAAGGCCCGGGCTGGCGAATTGCGCGGGTTGGCGGCCATCGCCCATGACGAAGTGCGGCGATTGGCTCGCGGACTGCGTCCGGGCGTGCTCGAGGAGCTCGGACTCGAGGCCGCGGTGGGCCGTCTGTGCGAAGACTTCGAACGAGCGCATGGAACGACTGTTCGGCTCGATGTCGCGCCTGACGCGTGTGCAGGGCTGAGCCCAGCCGTGGAAACCTCGCTGTATCGAATCCTGCAGGAATCGCTGACGAACGTCGCGCGGCACGCCGAGGCGACGGAAGTCGAAGTCGCCCTGCACCGGAGCGACGATTCGATTACACTATCGGTTGTCGATCGTGGCCGAGGTTTTCCTGGCGAGCGCACCGAATCCTCAACGGCCAAAGGCGCGATCGGGTTGGCCAGTATTCGGGAGCGCGCCTTAATGCTGGGCGGCGCGTGCCTGATTCGATCCGAGCCTGGCCGTGGGACGACGGTGCAGGTTTCCATTCCTGTCTCGGACAATCGCAATGGGAAAGATTAGCGTCTTCATCGCTGACGATCATGCATTGCTCCGTAGCGGGTTGCGGCTGCTCGTCGACGCCCAGACGGACATGGAGGTCGTCGGCGAGGCGGGCGATCTCGCGGAACTGAAGCGGGAAATGGCTGCCGTCTGCCCCGACGTGCTGACGCTCGATCTCTCCATGCCTGGCGGAGCGGGCATGGCAAGTATCTCCGCGATTCGGCGGCTATTCCCGCTGGTCCGCATCCTGGTCGTCACCATGCACGACGACCCGGCCTATTTGCGGACCGCGCTCGCGCTGGGCGCGGCGGGTTACGTCGTCAAGAGCGCTGCCGACACGGAATTGATTAGCGCCATTCGCGCCGTCGACCAGGGACGCATCTTCGTCGACGCCGAGCACGCAATCGCTCCCGCGGCGGCAACGCTCAAAATCGCGTCAACCGGCGACGCACCCGCAGTTGCGGCGATCGATTTGCTCAGCGCTCGAGAGCGCGAAGTGCTCGCGCTCGTGGCGCACGGTCACACCAATCAGGCGGCGGCAGATCAATTGGGCTTGAGCGTCAAAACGGTCGAATCCCACCGCGCCCGGCTGATGGAAAAGCTGGGGCTGTCGAGTCGCGCCGATCTCACCCGTGTCGCCGTCGAGTGCGGCCTGCTCGACAGACGCCAGGGCCACGAACCGGTCTGACTAGTCTCACCTACCCCGAAGGCGTGTCGGGGTTTTCCCGACAAGCTCGCCGCGGAATCCGGGTTTCTCCCGATGCGCGGAAGTTTGCCGTTTTCATAAACTGGACACGGCAAGCTTGTGCTCGTCACGGGTGACGCCGTCGCCAAGCTTTCGCATTGAGGTTCGCGGCGAGCCATGTCGAGCGTCCAGTCGATTTCACCGAAAACACTTTCCTAGGAGGCACTAATGAACGCACAACTTGGCATTCGCCGCGTGTTCGCGCTGGCGATTGGAACGGCCGCCGTCATCGCGCTGGGTGCGATGTCCGCGCAGGCCAGCCCCATTTCTGGCACGCTGTCGAACTTCGACACCTTTTACGACAACACAAATACCCCGTCCATCGACGCCTACGGCGCCGAAATAGAACTCGAAGACATCCACATGAGCGATGTCCAAACCACTTATCCGTCGCACTATTCCAGCTCAATCAAAAACGATGTGAGTGACTTGGGCAACGGCCACTTCGGCACGCGCATCCGGTTCGACGGATACAATTTCCCCGGAGCCCCTGGCTTTATTGCCCCCAATCCCAGTCCGCCGAGCACCAACGGCCATGCCTGCGTGGGCACGGCCGGTTGTGAGCATTTCGGATTCTCGGCCTCGGTACAGCCGACCGTCATGCGGTTCTTTTGGCTTGACCAGTCCGGCAGCCGAATTGGCTCTGCGCCGCTGACGATTCCGAATCCAACTTGGACGTACGTACCTCCCGCCTTCGTGGGCGCTCCGGCGAGGCTGCAGGCCGCAGTCGTGGTCCCGAAACCCGTGGAGGTGGAGCTGCTGCTTCCCGATTCGATCTGGATGAAGATCTTCGTGACCGAAACCGAGCAGGAAGTGGAACTCGGTGACTTGGTCTCGGACAACCCGATCGTGCCGGACGGAGAGGTCGAGACGGAAACCGAGTGGGAACTTCTCGAGGGCGGCGTGATGTCGGAACTCGAGGCGGATGTCCCCGAGGCCGGGAAAACCATCGTCCGCCGGTATGAGTATTACAAGTACACCGGCCCCTATAGTGATGAGCACGAGCCGACAGCTGATCCGTGGGATGGTGTCGGTGAATTCCCGCCGACCGCCGGAGCTTTCATCGCGGCCAACATGGTCGCGGTGAATCTGATCCCGGAGCCGACCTCCGTATGCCTCGCGCTGAGCGGAGCCGGTTTGTGTCTCTTGGCCCGCAGGCGCAGAGAAGTGCAATAGCGGCCGGGTAGGGCACCGCCAATCGTCTCCTCGACGCGCACCTTGTCGCTTCGATTGGCGGTGCCCGTTTTCTTGCGATGCTCGTTCGAGCTGCCCCGTCTTTCGGACTGGGGGGGCGGATTCTCTTCGTCCGCTGCCGCGTATTGGTCCAGTTCGGCATTTTGCCGCGGGCTGCCGGCGTACTTGCCCCAGTCCACCCGGGCGAGTTAATCTAGAGTAGGGAGCCGGTGCCGGAACCCGCTCCTGCGCCTGCCCCTCGCAGCGGACGTGTCGTCGCGGAACAGCGAAAGTCGGTAATTCTCCATGAGTATCAACGACCTGGCCAAATCTCTGGGCGACGCCTGCTATGTGTTTCTGGCGATCAATTTTCTGTGGGGGCTCTACAACATCATCGTCGGCTTCCGCCGCGTGAAGGAGCTCAGTTTTCGTTCCCACGACGAGCAGGCCGAGTTCATGGAACAGGTGCTCGAGCCGCTGCGGGCCGGGCACTACGACACGGTGACGGAAATGTGCGATGAAGACGTGCGGGCTTTGCCGCAGTTGGTGAGCCTCGCCGTTACGAGCCGCGGACTGGGTTACGACCAACTGCGACAAGTCGTGACCGAAGTTCTCCAGCGCGACGTGATGGGCGACCTCGAATATCGCACCAACTGGGTCGCCACCGTGATCAAGTGTGGTCCGCTGTTGGGCCTGTTCGGCACCGTGCTGGGTATGATGGCGGCGTTCGGCCGGATCGGCACCGGCGAAAAAGTGCAGCCCTCGCAGATCGCCGACGAAATCTCGATCGCGCTGATCTGCACGGCGATGGGCCTCGGCACGGCCATCCCGTTCAACTTGCTGTTGGCGAGCCTCACCGCCCGCATCCGCCGCTTCCAAGACGCGCTTGGCGCCGGCCTGGCCCGCGCGCTCGACGTGATGAAGAGCCGCTTGTAAGCGAGGATCTGCCGTGGAC
>JANNTD010000618.1:0-9448 GCA_031403315.1 Planctomycetota bacterium | reverse complement strand
ACACAGCCCGCGTTTGGCCCTCGGCGGCCGCGGTATCGCGGCAAGTGGCGACGGGATCAGCCACCGCGACGAGCTTGATGTCGTCGAGGCCGGCGGCGATGCGAGCGTGGATGCGGCCCAGGTGGCCGGCGCCAATCACGGCAACACGCAGCGGCGTCATGCGGCCCTCCTGGCTTCCCGGCCGCGTCCGTGGCGACCTTCCTGCTGCCCTTCGATGAAGGCGAGTAATTGATTCACTTGCGGCACCAGTTGCCCGTTACCGCGGAGGATTTCGCGCGCCGGGTCGAGGCCGACCTTGCCGCGATACAGGAGCCGATGGGCCTCTGCGAGGCTATCGATCACGTGCGTCGAAAACTCGTGCCGCTTGAGGGCCACGATGTTGATGCACCGCGGCCGGGCTGGCGTCCCTTCACACAGCATGAACGGCGGCACATCGTGCAGCACGCGGCTCAGCCCGCCCACAAAGCTGTAACTGCCGATCGAGGTATAGTGATGCACCGCCACGGCGCCCGACAGCGAAGCGTAGTCGTCGACATGCACGTGCCCGCCCAGCAGCGAACCGTTGGCCATGATGATGTGGCTCCCCAGTTTGCAATCGTGAGCCACGTGGCAGCAGGCCATCAGGAAGTTTTTGTCGCCGATCCGGGTGATGCCGTCTTCTTTTTCGCTGCCGCGGTTAATTGTGACGCCTTCGCGGATGGTGTTGCCGTCGCCGACGACGACTTGCGTGTCGCTGCCGGCGTAGCTGATGTCCTGCGGTTCGCCGCCGATCACGACATTCGGATAAATCACGTTGTCGTGGCCAATCGTGACGTGGCCGAGGATCGTGACCGAGTTCAACACGCGCGTGCCGGCGAGAATCCGAACATGCGGACCAATGGTCGTGAACGGTCCGATCTCGACGTCATCGTCAATCTCGGCCTGGGGGTCGACCGCTGCATGTTGAGCAATGCGAGTCGTCATCGTGGTGAGCTCCCGTTTGCCGCTTGATTTCTTGTTGTATGATAAGGCTTTCCAGCCCGACGTTAATCCCGTGGTTGTCAGCCTGGAAAGGCTAACGTACCGGCACGTCATGCGGAGACCCGCCGCTCCAGGATCAGGTCGCTGCGAGTGATGCCCGCCTGTTCCATCAATTGCTTCGCTAATTCGGCGTGCAGACGATGTCCCGACCGACAGGCGACGATGTCGGCCACCACTTGGCAACCGGTGAGCGCGAGATCGCCGACGACGTCGAGCACTTTGTGTCGCACACACTCGTTGTCGAACCGCAACGTGTTGTCGATCGGCCCGTCGGGACCGAAGATCAGCAAGTTCTGCGGCGTGACACGCTGGCCCAATCCTTGGGCAACCATCGCGCGGGCCGCCTCTTCTTCGAGAAACGTCCGGCAGGGCGCGAGCTCAGTGCGGAAAGTCGCCGGATGAACGTTGAGCCGAATCGTTTGCCAGCCGATGGCCGGGTGAGCGCTGTAATCGAGTTCGAATGCGATCGACAGCCCACCGCCGAGCGCCGGCGCAGCTTCGATCCAATTCCGTTCGTCGCCGACGCGGATCCGTCGCTTGACGCGCATTTGTTGGACGGGCGCCATTTGATCCACGCTGCCGACGGTATCGAGCGCTTCGACAAACGCTAGCGCCGACCCGTCGCAACCGGGCATTTCGGCGGCGCTCACCCACACGTCGCAATTGTCGATCTCGAGGCCGGCGAGAGCGGCCAGCACGTGTTCCACCATCTCGACGCGAACGCCGCGCCACTGGAGCGAGGTCCGCCGTGGTACGTCGAGGCGCAATGCGGGCGAAACCGGCACGCGAGCCGCCGGGCTCAAATCGGCGCGAACAAACGTCACGCCGGAACCGGCCGCGGCGGGACGAAATTCGACCCGGATATCCCGGCCGCTAAAATAGCCGAAGCCCTCAACCGCAACTGGTTTGCGGACGGTGCGTTGGCAACGCGGAACAGACATCGACAACAAGCTCCCGAGCGGGGTGGCGTCCGTGGCGGACACGTGGCTGCGGAGGAATCCGCGAATCGACGGTTTCACTGCCGCCGGCCAGCCGCATGCCGGCCGACGACCTATTCTAGACGCGGGTTACCGCGGAATCGAAGTTCCCGGGGCAGCGGGCGGCCGACCAATTTGCGGCGCCGCGGCGTCGCGGTTCAACAGCGCGAGAATGTCGGGTGTGATGTCAATCTGGTTTTGATACACGACCGTCTTGTTGATCTCCTTCAATACGTCTTCGCGACGGTTGGGGTCGATCTTGTCGCCGTTATAGCGAAACACCAGGCCGATGTCGTGGCGCTGAGCGTAGAACTTGATCGCGTCGTTCACTTCCAGGTAAACCTGGTAGTAGATCTTGGCCTCACGCTCCATGAAGCTCTTGCGGAGCCGATCCATCTTGAGCTTGAAATCGGCGATGCTGCGGGCGAGTTCCTCGTCGAGGTCTTTGTACTCCTTTGCGCCGGCGTTGAAGGTGTTCCGCTGTTCTTCCATCTGGCGGATCTTTTCGCTGTCGGCCTTGAGCTCGGCCTCAGTGCTCATCATCTCGGCCTTCATCGCCTCGATGGTCGACTGATGGCGGCTGTGTTTCTTGAAGATGTAGCTGATGTCGACGACGGCGATGTTGTACTTCTGCGCGTTAGCGCCGGCGGCGAACTGGGCCTGGGCCGAAGAAGTGGTTCCAACAACAACACTTAGCAGAGCCACCGTGGCGGCAGCGACTGGCAACAGAGTTTTCACGTCAGCACTCCTTGCTGTAAGCGGTCATCCTTGACCAACCATGCTCACGCCAGGTGCGAGCGGCAAACAATCGGCCGCAAACCGCGGGGTCCTGGCTCCCAAAATGCGGGGCGTATTGTGGCGGGAAGCCGAAGTCGCGTAAAGGGCAGTATTTGCGAGGAGGGATGCAGGATTCAGGAAGCAGGAGGCAGGGAAAGAATCGCTTCTTCTTGCCCCCTGCATCCCGCATCCTGCATCCGATTCTGCATTTTGATAGCAACTCTCACCGACTACGGACTGCGGACCACCGACTACTAATTGACACGCCGCACACCACACCCTATTCTCTCCGCCCATCGTTTGGCGTTCGCACGCAACCAATTGCGGCCGCAAATTTATTCTGACGACGGTTCTCTTGACGACGGAGATGATCGGTGAAATTCGCGCCGCGTGTGTTGATCGTCGACGAATCGGCTGACTCGCGAGAAGTGCTCTCGACGCTCTTGGCGCGCCATGGCGCGACAACGATCGAAGCGCGACGGCCGCAACAGGCGATCGAGCTCGCCGATCTGCACCAAGTGGACCTGATCGTCTTTGACGCGGAGAGTGATTGTACGGCCGCGGGCACTGGAGTCGACGACCTCAAAGCCGCCGCGAGCCGCAACGGCACGCCGATCGTCATTCTGGGCACTGTCCGAAGTGCAAAAAAACACCCGCCTTCTGGCCAATTTGTCGCCAAGCCCTACCATTACGGCCAGCTAATCAATAAAATTGAAGACTTGCTGGCCGCGGCCTAACGGCACCGCGCCAGGGCTCATCTTTTTTTGTCGATTGGCCGTCTAGCTCGACAGGCGCCGGATCACCGGGGGACGTTTCTACCTTGCCATCGCTGTTCGTGATTCAAGGTCGAGATCAGGGCTCGCGCTTTCGCCTCGACGACTCGTTGGTAACGATCGGGCGCGGCACGGCCAACACGATCCAGTTGCACGACACCGAGGTGTCGCGCGACCACGTCGAGCTCGTGCGCCGCGGCGACAAATTCGTCCTCAAGGACATGGGTAGCTCGAACGGCACGTTCGTCAACGGCCGGCAAATTCGCGAACACGAATTGGCCAGCGGCGACCAGGTGCAGCTCGGCCGGACGCTCTTGCTCTACACGGGCGTGACCGACGACCGACTGGAAGACCTCGCCGACAAGGTCAACATCGTGGCCCGCAATATGGAGGACGATGGGTCGCGGATCGTCCACTCGATGGCCCAGTCGGAAGGGAGCGAGATTTTTGCCCCGCCCGCCGACGAGACCGCCTCACCCTGGTTGGCTCGCGCGCGCAGTAATTTGCAGATCATGTACCGCACGGCGCTCGCCGTCAGCCACACGCTCGACATCGACCAACTTCTTGCGCGGATCATGGATATGATCTTCGAATGGGTCGACGCCGATCGCGGCTGCATCATGCTCAAGGATCCGGAGACTGGGCAATTGGTGCCCAAAGTCCGCCGCCACCGCCGCGGCGTGCAGTCTGACGAACGCATCACCATCTCGAAAACGATCCTCGACTTCGTCGTCGACCGCAACGAAGGCGTGCTGACCTCGAACGCCCGCGACGACGACCGCTTCGACGCGGCGAAGAGCATTTTGCAGCTCGCCGTGCGCGAAGCGATTTGCGTGCCGATGCAGGGCCGGTACGACGTGGTCGGCGTGATCTACATCGACACCTCGCTCACGCCCCACCGCATTTTGCAACAAGGTTCCGCGAACAAGTTCACACAAGAGCACCTCAAGCTGATGATTGCCATCGCTCATCAGGCGGCGCTCGCGGTCGAGGACACCTCGTATTACAAAGCGATGGTCCAAGCCGAGCGGCTCGCGGCCGTCGGCCAAACGATCGCCTCCCTCTCGCACCACATTAAGAACATTTTGCAGGGCGTCCGCGGTGGCAGCTATCTCATTGAGCTGGGCATCAAGGACCACGCCAAGGCGGTGAGCGACGGCCAGATCAACGTCGAGTCGGCCGAAAAGGCGGTCACCACGATGCGCAAAGGCTGGAACATCGTCGAACGTAACCAGGAGCGCATCTCCGCCCTGGTCATGGACATGCTCACGTTCAGCAAGGAACGCGAGCCGGTGCCGGAGCCGTCGAATATCAACGATGTGGCGGGCGACGTGGTAGAGCTGATGAAATCGCGGGCCGAGGACGAAAAGGTCGAACTCGTCTGGGAGCCGGCGGCCACCATGCCGACGCTCATGTTCGATCCCGAAGCAATGCACCGCGCGATCCTCAACGTTGTCACCAATGCGGTCGACGCCTGCCTGGAACGCGACAAACGCCGCGTCGAGGTCTCGACGCATTACGACCACAAGGAATCCATGGCCCGGGTCCGCGTGATCGACACCGGCTCCGGCATCGAGAAGGATGACCTCGAGCGGATCTTCGGCGTGTTCGTCTCGCACAAGGGCGGCCGCGGTACGGGCTTGGGACTCCCAGTGAGCCAGAAGATTCTGCAGGAGCACGGCGGCCGCGTCCGCGTCGAGAGCCAGCTTGACCAAGGCAGTTGCTTCACACTTGAATTCCCCGCGACGCCACCCCACGCATCCGGCGGCGACCAACCGGCCCAAGTCCGCGGCAGCACGACGATCGAACAACCCGCCGACGCCGGCCACACCCCGGCCGTCTCGCCGCAATCTTGAGCATCTTACCTGAGCTACTCGGCTTATCCGCACCCGGCCATCGTGTTCGTTCCAGGGCTCGATCCGGGCGACTCGTCTAGATCCCTCCGTCTCTCATCGCTTTCGTTCCGCCGGCAGCTGCCGACATTTTTCGGCACACGCTGCGTCCCATTGGGTGCTTCCCACAACGGCAGAAACGAGAAGGTGTAGGGAATTCTTCACAAATGGACGGCAACGGCTCTCGATGGAGCTCCCGGATGAAAGCACTTGCAGGAACGGGCCACGGGTTTGGCGCGTGGCCAGAGTTCGCCATTGCGACACAGATTTCTTGCAACAGCACGTGGCAATGATAGAATCGTGGGGGCATCGTACGCCCAGCGTTTCGCTTCTGACGCTTGCCGTGCGCTAAACAGAGAGTAGGCAATTGACTCGGTTGTGTTGAATTGGTCGATCGAGTGACTGGGCCAGATCCCAAGATCGTCGCCACTTCGGCGACCGGATTTGATCGCCCGGGCCGCCTATTTGAAGTTTGGAGGAATTGCTAATGATTGCCGAAGACACCGCCCATCCATTGGGCACTCCCGCGGGATGGCAAACTACTCTCCGCCCCCTTTCCCGCTCTGCGACTCACCTCGTCTCGAAATGTTGCTCCGCCAGAAGCTGGCGACTTTGTTGGCGCATCGTCATCCTCGCGAGCCTGGTCTTCTTGCCCGCAGTTGCGCTGGCCGCAGCTTCCGATCACATGATGGAAGTGAAGATCATGGACAAGGTCGTCGGCAAAATGAATGTCACCGGCTACGACGCGTCGAAAACCCCTGGTGGATCGGCCACGGCATCGATCAACGGCAACTTCGTCAAGCAGAACAATGCCGGCATGGCAATCTCGGCCGAGGCGGAGCAACTACTCAAGGACAAATTCCCTTTGGGCCTGACCTACCTGCAAACCCACATTTTCATGTTCGATAGCGGCAAGCAGCAGAAAATGTTTCGCGACAAGGACGGCAACGATCTGAAGGGAATGTTCCCCGATCCACCCCAGGGTGGCTATAAGTACCCGTTCGATCCGCCCGTTTTTACCACCGACATGACTCCTTGGTATTCCACGTTAGAACCCTCTAATACACCTGGAACAGTTCCCCCCAGCTCCTTCGGTGCCAACCAATTCTCGGATACGCCGATCGCTCCCTTTGGGGATTTTCCTGGACCACCGCCGGCAACGAATGTCGCCACGGATGGACTGGCCAAGCTACTCATGGGCATGAATGGCATGTGGAAATTCGAGGCGGCTTTGGTCGGAGTGAAAGAGGTCCCCGGCAATCTCAAGACCGGCAAGTACAAAGTTGCGCCGCTCAAGACTTTCATGTGGGGTCTCAATTTCACCTACATGAGCGACGGCGTGGAGGGTTTCACCGCTGCTGATTACAAAGTCGAGAAGAAAGACTTCATGTTTGGCGTCGACATCAGTTCCGAGTTTCGGGGCGCTTTCGACAGAATGGGCGACAATTCGGGCGTTGAATGGGACATCGACTTGGTGCGGCTCCCCATCGTCGACGACAAATGCAACGTCACATGGGGCTCGAACAACACCGATCGCAAAATCTTCGATCGCATTCCGGCGGGCGGGAAGTTGGAATTCGAATGGACCAAGGACGGCAACCCCCACCCGCTGTATCACAAGTACTCCCAATCCAGCGCCACCGAGAAGACACTTGGCTTCGTCCGGCCCAAGGATCGCACGGTTACCGATTGGAAGCAGAAAATTACCAACTCGGCAGGCACCAGTTCTGTCGTCGCCGGCAATTTGGTCATGAACAGTCCCTTCGCGTTCGCCCCCTTGGAAGACTTGCCTCAGATCGACTACTTGGTTCCGGACTTTGCACCCATTGGCTTCGATCAGGAACTGACGATCTTCACGGCCGTCGATCTCAACGTCTACTTGAATGCAAATCCCTTCGGGCTCGATTCGATGAACCTGCTCGGCGAGTACGTCGTCGGGGCGACCCTCGACGACTTGGGGCTCACGATCATCAACGGGCTGCTGCAAAGTACTGTTCCAAGCAACCCTTTCACCGTGCAGGGCATCTACTTCGCCTCCTCGGCGTTCGTGCTCGATCCGCTCAGTCCGACGGGCTGGGTACCCTCCGTACCCGGCACCTTGCTCAACAGCGACGCCTTTATCGCTGCAAATGGGCTTAACGGCATCGGCATCAACGGACTGCACGCAGAAAGAGTCCCCGAGCCGAACACGATCGCCCTCGGGCTGTTGGCTTGGGGCTCGTCGTTGGTGGTGCGACGAGTTCCCCTGGGTAGTTTTGGGCGCCGCTGCTAAAATTCGTTGGTCGATAGGTGAAAAGTCTCGCTCCTCTCAGCGGGGAGCGAGATTTTTTCGGATGGGATGATGACTTTGTTGCGGCAGTTTTCGTTCAGGATAACCGTCGTTCGGCGCACGGGCGGTTGGGTGTGCGTTCTGATGGGGCTGTTCGTTACTGCATGCGCACAAGGAGAGTCTCCCGCCGGGAGCGATCAGGTGTCCGTGCGCGAAATTCGACTTCCGCAGTCGTTGGTCCCGCAGTTGGATCGCACCTGGGGCATCCTCGTTTGTTTCAACGAAGATCAGGCGCAGAAACTTCCGCTGAAATATGCGGGACCGATCATCGCAGGCACCGCCGAGACGTTTCGCCAGCAGGCCGTTGCCCATTGGATTAAGCAACACCAAATCGACTTTCAGCGGCAGATGCTGATTGTGCTGCTGCGGGGTTATGAAGACATTTCCCGAGAAATGGCGATTAGCAATCTACGCACGACTCCCGCGGAGTTTCTCGGCGATTTAGTCCTCACAAAAGACACCAAGCCGCCCACCGCTCGCTCTGTCTGCCGCGTCCTGCTCTGCCCAAAAAGCGAACGGGTGGCTGTGTACCAGGGCGGCCCCAATCCGGTGTTTTCGGTGGAATAAAAGGATCCTATTTGTACCCCGCCGGCGCGCCGACAAACGGGTTCGCCTGCTTCTCTCGTCTGATCGTCGTCGCTGGCCCGTGGCCCGGCAGCACGATCGTGTCGTCCGGCAGCGTGAAAAGTTTGTCGTGAATCGATGCGCGGAGCGAGTCAAAGTCGCCATCCGGAAAGTCGGTGCGGCCAACGCTTCCGCGGAACAGCACGTCGCCGCCGAACACATGCCATGGTTCGACTTGCCGGCAGAGGAACACGACGTGGCCGCTCGAGTGGCCCGGCGTCGCTAGCACATCGAGCACGAGCCCCGCGGCCTCGAACCGGTCCGGCTCGTCGACCGTACGATCCGCGGGCGGGCTAATCAGCGAGGCCCCGAACGCGGCCGACAGGTTTCCTCGCGGATCGGTGAGCTTCGACGCATCGCCCACCCCGATCACCAGCGGCACCGTCGGCCAACGATCCTTGAGCGTGGCGTTGCCGGCGATGTGGTCGCTGTGGCCGTGGGTGCATAGAATTGCAGCCGGAGTGAGCCCGCGCTTGTCGAGGTAGTCCAGGATCATGTCCGGGTCGAATCCCGGGTCAAACACGATGCAGTCATCGCGGCCCGCCAGGTGGGCGATGTACGTGTTCTCGTCGAAGGGCGGCGAAATCACCTTACCCAGCAGCATTTCCGAAACTAGCACGGCCAAATTCTCCCTTCCGTCAGGAATCCAGGTCGGCTAGGATATTTTCACCCGCGGGAGGGAATTAGGGAAGCGGGCCGGAATATGCGGCCGATCCAATCGAATAGCAATTCTTCCTGCGGTGCGGTTTGTGGGTCGTTGCCGCCGTCGAACGGGCGTCACCGACCCTCGGGCCGCTCCCGCCGCGCCCCACACGGATGTTACGAGCTGGTTGTTCCATACCCACCTTCGCGGATTCATGTTAGGAGTCCTATCATGCGGTTGACGCGTTCGCCGAAATTCCACATCGCATTGGCTGCCTTCGTTTGCTCCTGGTGTACCACCGCCAGTGGACAACAACAAACCACCGAGCCCGTGTACCGCGTGGCGAATGAACCTGCGGTCGCCGTGGCACAGGCCGCTGCGCCGGCCGCTATTCCCATTGCCGCCGCTCCGGC
>JANNTD010000617.1:0-10891 GCA_031403315.1 Planctomycetota bacterium | reverse complement strand
ACCTTTGCCGCGATGACGATCTTCTCCTCGGGCGTGTCGCTCTACGCGATGGGCCTACTTCTGAACACGCTCTTCGGTTGGGATTTCGACGTTTGCGTGTGGGTCGCGGCGGTAATCGTGCTCGTATACATCCTCTTGGGCGGGCTCACGTCGGCCATCTACAACGAGGTACTGCAATTCTTCCTGATTGTGTTCGGCTTCGCGCCGCTGGTGTTCTTGGCCCTGCGCGACGTGGGCGGCTGGGACGGACTGGTCGAGCGGCTCAACGTGGTGGCCACAACGAACGGGTATCAGGCCGGCGCGTGGACCGAGTCTTGGCGATTCATGGACTCGCCCTCGGCCAACCCGATGGGTGTCGAATGGTTCGGGCTGGCGATGGGACTCGGCTTTGTGTTGTCGTTCGGCTATTGGTGCACCGACTTCCTGGTGGTCCAGCGGGCAATGGCTGCCGATTCGATGTCGGCGGCACGCCGCACGCCGCTGATCGCCGCGGTGCCGAAGATGCTCTTTCCGTTCCTGGTGATTCTGCCGGGAATGATCGCCATGGCACTCACGCAGCAGGCGGGTGAAAGCAATTTTCAATTGCCGAAGCAGGCGGACGGCTCGTTGAATTTCAATCTTGCAACGCCGATGATGCTAATCCACTATTTTCCGTCCGGCATGCTCGGCATCGGCCTGACGGCGCTTATGGCGAGCTTCATGTCCGGCATGGCGGGCAATGTCACGGCCTTTAACACCGTCTGGACATACGACATCTATCAGCCCTACATCAATCGCAACGCCAGCGATCAGCACTATTTGTGGATGGGCCGGATGGCGACGATCTTTGGCATCGCCGTTTCGGTGGCGGCAGCCTACCTGGCAACCGCTTACAACAACATCATGGACATGCTGCAACTGGTGTTCGCATTTGTGAACGCCCCGCTATTCGCCACGTTTCTGTTGGGCATGTTCTGGAAGCGGTCCACTGGGCACGGCGCGTTTTGGGGACTGGTCTCGGGTACCGCGGCCGCCGCAATTCACCACGGCATGACGTTGCCCAAAGGCGCGACGGCCGGCATCAAGGGCGGCTGGTTCGGCGTCGAGCACGTCTATCCGAGCGAGATGGCCCAGAATTTTTGGACCGCCATCTTCGCTTGGACAACATGCTTCGTCGTCACGATCGTCATCAGTTTCGCAACCAAGCCGCGACCCGACAATGAACTCGTCGGCCTCGTGTACTCGCTCACCGAAAAGCCCAAGGACGAAGGCGGCGCGTGGTATATGCGGCCCGCAACGCTAGGCATCATCGTGCTCGTGCTGACCGCGGGCCTCAACCTGCTATTCTGGTAACAGCCTTCTGGCAACGGAGACTTGCATGGGACTCGATATTCGTACCCCAATCGGCGTGATGTTCTCGTTGCTCGGCGCGGTGGTTGCCGGGTACGGCGTCTTCGGCGACAAGACGATCTACACGAAGTCGCTGGGCATCAACATCAATCTTTGGTGGGGCCTGGTGATGCTGGCCTTTGGCATCGTGATGCTGGTGATGGCGAAGCGCGCGAATCAGAACAGTTGAACGCGATTAACCCTGCTTCACCACATGCGCTCCGCGCGACGGGCGGCTAGTGAGCACCGAGGGCTCGATGCCCGTTTCGCGCTCGTAAGCGGCGGCGATGTTTTTGCCGATTTCATCGACGCGGGCCGTTTCGACCAGGCTCACCGTACAGCCGCCGAAGCCGCCGCCGGTCATCCGTGAGCCGTAAACACCGCCCGCGCGGCCGATGCCGTTGGCCAATTCCACCAGCAAATCGAGTTCGCGGCAACTGACTTCGTAGTCGTCGCGGAGCGAGGCGTGGCTCGCGGCCATGTGCTTGCCGACCGCGGGCCAGTCACCCGCCTTCAATGCCTCGGCCGCATTCATGGTGCGGGCGATTTCGCTGATCGCGTGCCGGGCCCGCTGATACTCGACCGGCGCAAGTTTGCCGCGGTCCGCTTCGAGCTGGTCGAGCGTCGCGTCGCGCAGCGAAGAAACACCGAGTCTTTGGGCCGCCGCTTCGCACTGGCCGCGGCGCTGGGCATACTCGCCGCCCGAGAGCTCGTGCTTCACGTTGCTGTTGATGATCAGCACCGTGAGCTTGGGGTCCGTGAAGGGAATCAATTCGACCTGTCGCGAGCGGCAATCGAGCAGCATCAAGTGGTCGGCCTGACAGAGCGTCGAGGCGAATTGGTCCATGATGCCGCAAGGCACACCGGCAAATTCGTGCTCCGCCTTCTGGCAGAGGAGGGCCTTGGCGACGGGGTCGAGCGTGACACCGGACATGGATTCCATGAGCGTGGCGGTGGCGACTTCGAGGGCCGCGCTGCTGGAGAGTCCGCCGCCTAGCGGCACGTCGGAACCGATCACTGCGCGGAATCCGCCCGGCCGCATGCCCCGCGCGAGGCAGCCGGCGATCACGCCCGCCACGTAGTTCGACCAGTGGCCGCGGGTGGAGTGTTTCTTCGGCGCGGCCAGAGAGATGGCGACTTCATCGTCGGCCAGATCGCTGGCGAACGTCGCGTGCTCACCCGCCGCGGATCCGGCCGCAATCACCGTGTAGCGGTCGAGCGCCATCGGCAGCACGAAGCCGTCGCTGTAGTCGATGTGCTCGCCAATGAGATTCACGCGTCCCGGCGCGGCGACAATCCACCGCGGCGGCGCACCAAAGCGAGCTTCGAAGCCGCGCGACGTCTTAGCAACCAGTAGATTCAGCAAGGAAGACATGCGTCGATTTATCCCGCCTTGAATTCAACGTGAACAACCGAGAAAAATACCCGCCGACGAAAGTGCATTGCAACAACAATTGCGCGACAGCCACCTGGAGGCACGACTCACTCATCGGTCTCCGTGTCGTCGCCCAGGCCGTGACGCGTGAGCTTCTTGCGGAGCGTGGTGCGGTGGATTCCGAGCGTGCGGGCGGCCGCGGCACATTGGCCCCGGTGCTTGCGGAGTGCGATGTCCAACAACGGCGGTTCGATCGCGTCCAAGAGTTCATCGTAGACGCGGCCGCTGAGCGACGCGTCGCCGAGCGATTGCTCCGCCCATTGCCGGACGGCCAGGGCCACCGCATGCGCGACGTCGCCAGCGGGTTCGGTCGCCGTTGCCGCCGGCATGCTCGGCGGCAAATGTTCCGGCAGAATCGCCGGGCCGCGGGCCACGATCAGCGCGTGTTCAATCGCGTGACGCAACTCGCGAACGTTGCCATGCCACGGCCGACGCTCCAATTCGGCGAGCGTCTGGACGGTCGGTCGTGCCACTTGCTCGTTCGCCCCGCTGGCGAGCTGTTCGATGAAATACGTCACCAAATCGGCGATGTCTTCTCGTCGTTCGCCGACCGACGGCAATTCGATTTGAAACGCGCCGAGCCGGAAAAGAAGGTCGTGACGGAAGCGGGCTTCGTTCGCACGTTCGATCAAATTCTGTCGCGTCGCCGAGATCACGCGAAAATCGATCGGCACGGCGTGAGTTGCGCCGACCGGAACGACTTCATAGTGCTCGAGCGCCCTCAGCAGCTTGACCTGCGTGGGAAGCGGAATCTCGGAGACCTCGTCGAGAAACAGCGTCCCGCCGTTTGCCTGGACAAGTCGGCCAACGCGATCCTCGTCTGCCCCGGCAAATGCGCCCCGCACGTGGCCGAACAATTCGCTTTCCGCCTGCAATGGCTGGAGTGTGGCGAAGTTGACTGCGACAAATGGCTCGCTCGCGCGGCGGCTATAGCGATGGATCGCCCGCGCGGCGAGCTCCTTGCCGGTGCCGCTTTCGCCTGTGACAAGCACCGACGCATCGGATGCGGCCGCGAGCGCGATTCGCTTGTAGACTTCCTGCATCGCGGGCGAGCGGCCGACCATCCCTTCGACGCGGGCCGGCGCCGGTGTGTTGACGACCTTTTCCCGCCCGCTCACCAGCGCCCGCACCAGCGAGACCTTCACCTTGTCGACGTCGAACGGCTTGGCGATGTAGTCGAACGCGCCGCGGCGGACCGCCTCGACGGCTGTCCGCAAGTCGCCATAGGCCGTGATCACGATGATCGGCACGCTGCCGAGTTGTCGCTGGAACCGCTCGATCGCGGTCAGGCCGTCCATGCCGGGGAGCCGCACGTCGAGGATCACGACGTCGGGCCGTTGCCGCTCGACCTCGTGAAACGCCTGCTCGGCACTCGAAGCGGAGACCACTTCGTGCCCGAGACTTTCGCCGAGCCGCGTCAGGCCCCAGCAAATCGACTGTTCGTCATCGACAACCAGCAGCTTCGACACAAGGGGCCTCCGCAGACTGAGTGGGTAGTTTCACCGTGAAATAGGTCAACTGATCGGCACGGTGCCAGGCAATCTGGCCGCCGTGCTGTTCGACGATCTCGCGCGCGACCGACAGGCCGAGACCGACGCCGTCCGGCTTACCGGTCACGAATGGGTCGAACAGCGTCTGTTGTACGTCGTCGGCCGGGCCGGAGCCAGTGTCCGCGACCGTGAGCGTGACGCAATCGGGCGATTTCCGCGCCAGGTCGATGCACACACGGCACGGTGAGCCGGCGCGTACCCCACCTTGGGCAGCCGCCTCGATCGCGTTCACCAGCAAATTGATGATCGTCTGGCCGAGCCGCTCGGCGTTGCCCGGCACGATCGCAGCGCCATCGTCGCGTCGCCAAATGAGCTCGACGCCGGCATGGCGAGCCGACGGTTCGACGAGCGGCAGCAAGTCTTCGACCAGCGCTGCCAGATTGATCGGCTGCATCGCGGGCGTCTCGCCGGGTTTGCCAAGTTGCAGGAACCGCTGGATGTACTGTTCCATCAGTCGCAACTGATGCTTGGCCACGCCGAGGGTTTCCGAGGCCTCGCCGAGCGGACACTCGTTGGCGTGCAAGTCGACGGCCATCGCGCAGCCGGTCGCCGAGTTTCGCAGTTGGTGGGCGATGCCGCCGCCCAAGTGGGCGAGCGTGCGCATCCGTTCCGTGCGGCGCACTTCATGTTCGTAGCCCGCGAGCATCGCCGCCATCCGGTTCACTGCCCCCGCGAGCGCGCGGATTTCATCGTCGCCATTCGGCAACGCAAACTGCTGGAACTCGCCGTCCGCGATGCGGTCGACCTGCTGATGGAGCCGGCCCACCCGGGCGGCGATCCGCGACGCGGCGACATGAGACAGGAGCAGCACGATCGGCAGCGCCACTACCACGAAGCCGAGCTGCGGATAAACCTCGCGTTGCCACGCTCGCTGGTACTCCGCTTCAGGAAACAGGATGTGCAGCCGCGCCGATCCATCGCCTCCTAGCGCCGGCGTGGAGACCACCGTGTGAAAGTAGCTGCGGTCTTGAAGCTGGACTCGCTCGCTGTCGGACAGGCCGGACAGCGTGCGGGGAGTCACGTCCTTCGAGAGGCCGTGGACGTCGCCCAGCGAGTCGCTCGAGGCAATGGTTCGACCGTCGGCATCGACGGCGATCAACTCGGCACCGGAGAGCGCCTTCATCTGACGGAGCACCGGCGCAGTGAGTGGAAAATTTGCCTGAGAGGCGATTCGCGCTACCTCATGAATCTGGGCTGCGATCTGAGACTCCGTGTCTCGTACGGCAAGCAAAGCGCCGACGCCCTCGACGAATATCACCGCCAGCAGCATCACCGCCGCCATCGGCACCATGATTTGATATCTCAGCGGCCAGCGCATGGCGATCGGTCTCTCTAGCAAACGGTGGAAACATCGCAGGAGCCATTATTTTAGGGCGCTCAAAGTTCGACAGCAACTAATTCGCCCTCAGCCCATCCCGCCCAGGCGCCGAGTGCTGTATCATGGTACTTTTCCGAAACGGACAAGTTCGTCACTGGCGAACGGCAACAGCGGATACATTGCAGGGACGAATTCATGTGTGGCATTGCAGGCGCCGTCGATCTGGTGGGACGGCGACTTTTTCCTTCCGAACTGCTGCTGCGCATGACGGCCGCAATCGCCCATCGCGGCCCGGATGATGAGCAAGTCCACATTGAGCCGGGCATCGCACTCGGCAATCGCCGGCTGGCAATCATCGATGTCGCGGGCGGCCGGCAACCGCTCTCGAACGAGACGCGCGACGTCTGGGTGGCCTTCGAGGGCGAACTCTACGAGTATCCGGAGCTCCGCGAAGAGTTACTCCACCGCGGACATCGGCTCGCCACGCGTTGCGACACCGAGGCCTGGGTCCACCTCTACGAAGACCTGGGCGAAGAAGTGTTTCTCAAGGCCGAGGGACAGTTCTCGGTGTCGTTGTGGGACCAGCGCGAGCGGAAGCTGATGCTCGCCCGCGATCGCGTCGGCATCGGTCCCTTATACTATGCCCAGCGCGACGGCTGGCTGCTGTGGTCGTCCGAGATCAAAGGCTTGCTGGCGTCGGGCATGATCGAGGCCGAACCCGATCCGCGCGGGCTGGACTACTTTTTCAATTTCTTTTCGCTGCCGAACGAACGGACCTGCTTCGCGGGCGTCCGGCAGATTCCGCCCGGCCACTACGCGGTGGTGAAGGACGGCGAGTTCAAGCTCCGTCCCTATTGGGACCTCGACTTTCCCGATGCCGGCTCAGAAGTACGCTTCAGCAATTCGACGCAAGGCGCGGTGGAGCTCGAAGCGCTTTTGCGCGGCGCGGTGCGACGCCGGCTGGCAAGCGAGGTGCCCGTGAGTTGCTATCTCAGCGGCGGGCTCGATTCGACCGTCGTGCTGGCGCTGGCGTGCCAGGAACGGGGCGAACCGCTCGAGACGTTTACCGTCGGCCTCGATCGTACTGGGCCACTCGATGAGCGCGCCAAGGCCGCCCAGTCGGCGCGGTTCTTCGGCTCGAAGAACACCGTCGTCAATGTTTCGGATCGAGACATTTGCGACGTCTATCCGCGGCTGATCGCAGCCACTGAAGGGCCGGTGATGGACACCTCGTGCGCGGCCATGGTTCTGCTCGCGGCCGCCAATCGGCAAGCCGGCAACATCGTCGCGCTGACCGGCGAAGGGGCCGACGAGGCGCTCGCCGGTTACGTGTGGTTCAAGTATCGCCGCTCGCGGCCGCTGTCGAATCTGCTCGGCAACCCGGGCGAGCGACTGATGCGGCAATTCATGTTATCGCGGCTGATCGGCGGCGGCAGCTCGCACCGGCCACCGTTCTACGGGGCGGGCGGCGTCCGTTTCGCGCAGCAAATCTCCTGGGAGATCGTCGCTCAAACGCGCGAGCGACTGTACGCACCGGCGATGTGGGACCGGCTGGGTTCGTACAATGCCTACGAAGATCTGCCCCGGCTACCCGAGCGGCTCTCGAAATGGCATCCACTCAACCAATCGCTCTACGCCGCCTACAAGGTCATGCTGCCCGGCCTGCTGATGGTCGCGAAAGGCGATCGCCCGCTGCGGGCTGCGTCGACTGAAGGGCGCTATCCGTTTCTCGACGAAAAAGTCATCGCGTTCTGCAGCCAAATCGCGCCCGAGTACAAGCTCCGCGGCTGGACCGACAAATGGCTGTTGCGCGAAGTGGCCGAGCGAGTCGCGCCAAAGCAAATCAGCGCGCGCCGCAAAGTGATGTTCCGCGCAAACATGGGCTCGGCGTTCCTTGGCCCGCAGCGGCCGCCGTGGATCGAACAGTTGCTGAGCCCCGAATCGCTCGCGTCGACCGGCTACTTCAACCCCGTCGCGGTCGAACAGGTCCGCGCCATGCAATTGCAGCAAGGCGGCAAATCGTTGGGCCGCTTTGCCTTCGACATGAGCCTGGCGGGCGTCATCTCGACACAACTTTGGCACCACCTCTATTGCGGCGGCGGCCTGTGCGAGCTGCCCGTGTGGTCAATCGACAGCTACGCGCGGGAACTGGCGGGCATGGCGAGCGTGGCATAAGAGCTCGCTAAGCCGCCGGCGGCTAGCGCAGCATCCGCGTGCGTTCGGCGGTGCGGTCGGCGTAGCCGGGGCCGATCGCCAAGCCGATCCAGCCGTCTTCGAGGACCAGTTGCGTGACCATCAGGCCGGCGAGCCGCTCGTCGTTGGGGTCGTTGAGCCGGACGATCGGCAGCTTGCGATCTTCGCTGAGCACCTTGCTGAACACGCCGTGCATGCGGGCCCGCTCGCCGGTGCGGATGCGGCCTTCGATGCCCAGCGCGCCGTCGCGCACAAACTCCGCTTCGAGGCCCTGGATCAGGGGAACATAAAATGCGTGGACGCGGAAGTTGCGGACCGGATTGCCTTCGTGATTGACCTCGCGGAGCGCGAGCACCAGCTCGAGCCGCTCGTCCGCCACGCGGAATCGCACGGCATCTTTCTCCGCAAACTCGAACTCGGTGTCGGCTTCGACCAAGGTTTCCGCCGGCTCGTTCGTGCGCGAGAATTTTTCCCGCATCAGCGTTTGCAGTTCCGGGGCGGTGAACCGTTTGCCGTCGAGGCCGAGGCTGACTGCCGCGTTGGCAAGGGCCGATTCGTGTACCTGCACGCTGGCCAGGCTGTCGGCGGGGGCCCGCGGACGAGGCGTGTGGCCGGCGAGTTGCTCCAGGCCGGCGACGCGCAGTCGGGCGATCACGCGCTGGGCAGTGGTTGAGAGCTCGATCGCCGTGAGCTCGACACCGGCCGACTCGAGCGGGCCGGTCACTTGCTCGCGCATCTGAGTTTGAACCTTGTTCACCGCATCGCCAGCACGGTCGTCGAGTTGTTGTTCGACGCGGCTGGCGACTTTGCACTCGACCTCGGCCTGGGCCCGCAGCCGCTTTTTGCGGTACTCGTCAATGGCACGACTGCGGATTACGTCATTAACGATCGGCATCCAATCGAGATCGCTGCGGACGCCGACGAGTCGGCTGGTGTTGTGGGCGTCGGCCGTGCTCTGGCCCAACTGCACACCATCTTGCTCGACGACGATCGACTTTTTGGCCGAGAAGCTGGTCGTGCCAAGACTGTGCACCTTCACCTGACCGCCGTCGGCGACGGTGTCGGAATCGACCGTGCCGTCCGATTCCAAGTTGACGTTCCAGCGCTCGGCGTCGGGCTGGAGCTGCACCTTGTTTTCGGAATTCGTGATCGAATGGCCGCGGACCGGCGTGCCGACGATGCGCTCGTGCACCGGGATCATCTCGGATTGTTGCTTTGGGATGAAGCGCTGGAGCAACTCGGCCGAGAGCGCCAGTCGGACGTTGGCATTGCGATAGTTCTGTTCGATTTGGTTGGCGAGCTCGTTTTGGCGGGCGTCCTGCGATTGGGCCAACAATTGCTGACGCTGCAAAATCGCGCGGGCCAGCCGGGGCGTGCGGCTGCGTTCGTAGGCTTCCAAGTCGCCGCTGAGCGATTGCAAATCGGAAGGTTCAATGCCCTGACCCGACAACGCGCCTTGCCCTGAGAGCGCGCTGGCGGACGAATCCCACGGGACACGGGCCGCGAATCGATTCTCGGCCGCCGATGCCACGGCGATGTCGCACATCAGCGACCAGCACTCCAGCCGGCGGTTGAGTCCCCAATGGGCACGCAAGAGCTCGGCTCGGAGACGGTCGTCGTCGGCCGCGTCGGCCAAACCCAGCACTTCCTGAGTGAGCGACTCGAGGCGCTGCAATTGAGCGGCGACGGCGACCGTATTCGGTCGATCGTTCTCGGTGAGTGCTCGCACTTCGTCGATCGTCTCACGCGCCCATGCGGCCGAATACGGATGCTGGGCGAGCACTTCGAGCCGCTCAATCAACACGGCCGGTGCGCACCAGGGCGTGGGGAAGGCGTCGACCGAGAGCTCCGCGAGCCGCGATTCGGGCCGCGTCAACATGGCGAGGCGGTCGTTCGGGCTGGTGAGCATCAGTGAAAAAGTCGGCAGCGGATTCGAGCGGCGCGCCGCGGCGCGTTCGCTGACGTACGGGTGCGAGATGAGCGACGCCAATTGTTCACCAGGCGCGAATTCCACCAATTCACGACCGGCGTTATATAGGACAATGTTCAGATACTGCCAAACCACTCCTGCGGAATGTTCGGCCGGATCGCCGTAGGTCGGCTGGGGTGTGCCGAGCAGTTCCATGAAGAGGTCGGGCTGGCTGCTGGTGATGCCGCCGGGTCGATTGGCCAACTGGAACAAGAGCTCGTCGAGCGTGTCGACGGCTTCGTCGCCGGGAAGTTGCGTCTCGATGCCTGGATAGCGGCCGAGTGAATAGGAATCAGCGTGGAAAAAGTTGCCGTCCACCGTTGCCGCGAACGCGTTGTCCTCCGCCGCGGCGCGTTTCTTGCTGCGCTCGGCGCCCGACTGCCAGTAGAGCGGGATCGTCAGGCAGAGCGTCAGCAAGCAGACGAGTGCGGCGACGTAGGGCCCGCGATTTGGACGGCGATCAATTTGCATTTCTTTCCGCTCCTGCCCCCGTTCGACTGCTCTGCGCGCAGGGGTTCCCGCCTCCGCGAGCGGCGGAGTCGCAGACAGAAAAATCGGCTATCAGCTAAGATCGGTAGCATCGGTCGAGTCCGTAAATTGCGAGTGATCGGCGCGGCAAAGTCGGATGCTAGCAGGGGTCGATCGGCCGAAAGCAAAGAGTGGCTGCAATTTGCTCCATTCATCACCTGTCCGAATTGAATCCGAGGAACTGGCCCATGTATCAAGCCTTGGCGGTTGGAATCGGCGGCTGCTTGGGATCGATCGCGCGCTACTGGCTCTCGACCGCCGTGAACCGCTATTGGCAACATGGATTCCCCTACGGCACGCTGGCCGTGAACGTGCTGGGCTGCCTGTTGCTCGGCGGCGTGATCGGCCTGATCGAGTACCGCCAGCTCTTCGGGCCCAACCTGCGCCTGTTCCTGACGGTCGGCATCCTGGGCGGCTTCACGACGTTTTCGACTTTCGGCTGGGAGACGTTCGACTTGATGCGGAACGAGCAGCACTGGTTGGCGCTCGGCAACGTCGTAGCCAACGTCGTGCTAGCGACGGCGGCGGTG
>JANNTD010000616.1:0-8767 GCA_031403315.1 Planctomycetota bacterium | reverse complement strand
CGTGCCAGGATTCCCGCGCGACTCCTCTGCCGCGCACTTGATTCCCTACGCACGAAACCACCCAACAAGCCGAAGACAGCACCTGAACCCGGCCTCCAACCACCACGTAAAACTTGACGAAACCTAAGGGCGCTAGCCCCCCGGCACGCGACGCCCACCCCTATTTAGCCGCGGGTGATTCGGACGGTTCACCGGCCGAACGCCCGCGGCTAAAACGCGGAAACGAACGCCCCACAAATCCTCGCCCGCAGGGCGAAACCAGCCGCGAAGCGGCAACAATTAGTAGCCAGGCGGCGTACGTGGAAAGACTGTAGAATGTTTCGAAGGGGCGATACGAATCGCTAAGGAGCACTCATGTCGACCAGGTCGCAGCGTGGCACGATTTGCTTCTTTTTGTTCGTGCTACTTGTCTCCGCTGCACCCTTGAATGCGGTCGAGCCCACCACGACCATCGAGTTCACTCCCGCCGAAACCGAATTCATCGCGCTGGCCGAAGAGTTTCGTGGCAAGCTCCACGACTTCTGGAAGCACGCCGACACCCTCACCGACGAACATGAGAGAGACGTCTACTACGACCAGTACGATCCGGCCATCGAGTATCTGCCCAAGCTACTCGCATTCGAGCGTGAACACACCGGCGAGGACGTGGGCCTCGACGCACTCAGCGAGGTGACGAGCTACGCGTCGGGCGGCGGCGATACCCAATCGCCTGGCTTCAAGGCCCGCCGTGAAGTGCTCACGCGGATGAAGCCCTACGAAGATCGTCCGCTGGCGACGATGGTGGTCGTGCGTCTCAAGTACGCCCATTACGACCCCCGGATCCTCGACTACTTGCGCCGCCTCGCCGATGCGCCCGACGCCGATCCAACCCTGCGTGCGATCGCGCGGTTCGAACTTGCCGACAAACTGCTCTCCCTACGCACCGAATCACAGAAGTCTGTCGACCGTCTTCAAGATTTCGACGCGGGAATGCCAACTCTCCACTCGCAAGAACCGAACTATTATCGCGAGTTTCTGGCCTCGCTGCCGCCGGAGGACGAGCTCGCGGCCTGCCGCAACGATGCCATCGCTGCTCTCGAATCACTCGCCGCCACCGGCGACAAGTATCGGCTGCCCGCCTATCGAGCTCTCGATCCCACCGGACACCTCGTGCGGATCGATGCCGAGAAATCCAAATCAGCCCTGCCGCTCTCGACCAAAGCCGCCGCGGTCCTGTTTCAGGAGCGAAATCTCCGTCCCGGCCAGCCCGCTCCGGCGCTAGAACTGCAGCTCATCGATGGTCGGCCGTGGTCGCTCTCCGACCAGCGTGGCCGAGTCACCGTGATCCAGTTTTCCTTCACTGGCTGCGGACCGTGCGAAGAGATGTACCCCAAGTTGCGCGAATCGGCCGAACAATTCGGCGAACGCGTGTCGATCGTCACGATCCTGCGCGACGAGACACCGGAGCATGCATTCGAATCGGCCAAGTCCGGCAAAATCACGTGGCCCATCGCCTGCGACGGCAATCCAGGCGAATTCTGCACGCGCTGGGCCGTCAGCAGCTTTCCCACGGTGTACGTCCTCGATGCCACAGGACGCATTTCAGCGGTCAATCTCCGCGACACGCAACTCCAATGGAGAATTGCCAAGTTGGTCGCGGCCGACGAGTGACCGATCAAGACTCTCACCGTGTCGAGACGACGCCGGGTGCCGGGTGCCATTGCTGGCGCGCCCATCAGTGTTGCTGCACGAACCACCGTGCGGCCAAACGCGAATCCAGGCAAGCATTCGCTTGTGCCCTCCAATACCGGCCGCTCGCTCGTTCCGCGTGAAGCTCTCACTCCACGCTCATCTTGAATTACGCTGATTCCGCACCATCTGCCGCTCTCGGCGGTCTCCGTCGTTTTCCCTTCGCCGCCTTCTTGCCCGGCTTCTTCTTCGCTTTCGTCGTCGGCTGTGCCGGTTTCCGCTTCTCGATCTGCTTGAGCTCCTCGAGCGACCGCTCGAATTGCTGATCCACTCTCTGCGGCAGTGCCGCCTGAACCTGGCGATGCTTCGCAAACTCCCCTTGGGCCGTTTCGAGCGCCAGTTCGTGCTAAATCTTGCCCGCGTGGTCCAGAATCTCTCGATCCGAGAGCCGCAAGAAATCGTCGAGCTTGGCGATCCAGTCGGCCATGTGCATCGCCCGCCGGTTGAGCGCCTGCAGTTCGGCGAATTCCAGGTACGCTGTCACGATCCGGTTGAGTGCGTCGATCTCGTCGGCCTGAAGATAGTTCTTCGCGATCCCCACGTCGGTCTTCCGCGGCCGCGCGCCGGTCCACGTCGTGAGTCCCATGTTCGGCTGCCCGGCATCGGCCCGACTGTGGACGATCTCGGCGGCCGTGTGGCCGTGGGCCGCCCAGTGCATCTTGTTCTGTACCGTCTTGAAGAACAGCTCCGTGGCCTTCGCCGACGCGTCGTAGTCGATGCTCGTCGCGTAGATGTCGAGCACCTTCCGCCAGAAGACCCGTTCCGACGAACGGATGTCGCGAATCCACGCGAGCAGTTCCTCGAAGTAGCCGCCACCGCCAGCTCGTTTGAGCCGCTCATCATCCAGCGTGAAACCCTTCACCAGATATTCGCGGAGCCGCTCGGTGGCCCAAATCCGAAATTGCGTGCCGCGGTGCGAGCGGACGCGATAGCCGACCGCGAGGATGACCTCCAGGTTGTAGTGCTCCACTTCGCGGGAAACTTGCCTTTGTCCCTCGGTTTGAACTATTCGGAATTTCCGAATAGTTGCCAGCGATTCAAGTTCTTTTTCGTCGAAAATGCCATGAAGGTGCTCGTTTACTGTCGGGACAGTAACCTGAAACAGGTCGGCAATGTTCCGTTGCGACAGCCAAACCGTCTCCTCCGCCATGCGGACTTCGAGCCGCGCTCGGCCATCCTCCGTCTGATAGAGCAGAAATTCTCCTGAGTCGTCGGGCAGCGATAATGGCAGGTTCTTGCTCATGGCTGCGGCGGCAGATCGACCAACGGGCAAATTGGGGATGCGACGTCAAGCAGACATTATTGGCCGCGCGGTGTGGCCAAAACAAAACTATACATTAGAGCGCGTTTCATGTAACTGTAGCGGTTTTTTCGTCGTTTGAGACTGGAAAACACGGCGCGGCACACGCTACACGCCCGTGCGGCTCGCACTAGACCGCCAAGCACCCGCTCCAGCGTCCGACCACCGATCGTCCGTTTCATTCGCGTCCGGTTCATGCCCCGAATTCTAGCGAAGAGCAGGGAGTGTAATGTCCGTCTCTCTACTAACTACTCCCTCCGCCTTCCGTTTCCCCTTCCCCACTTTGCCCTGTTTGCCTCTGCCAAAGAAGGCCAAAACCCCCTCGTGAGTTTTGGACACCTTTGACAAAATCCCGAGAAATACACGGCAAACGCAGGCGCGCGAGTTTTGGGCCTCTTTGGGCGGCGACCTGTAATATCGCACCGTCATCGTTGGTCGCCAGTCACTCATCTGCGAGCGGCTTGATGCGGATGTTGCGGTAGCGGACGATGCTGCCCGGGTCGTGGGCCTGCAAGGCGATCGTGCCGTGCGAGAGTCGGCGGTCGCGAGCCGGGTCGGCCTGCGGCGGGCTTTCGGGCTCGGTGTAGTCAACGATCGTTTCGCCGTTCACGATGGTCGTGATCTGTTTGCCGCGGACGATGATATGGTAGTCGAACCACTCGTTGTCTTTCACCGAGGTTTTGTCGACATCCTTCACCGCGTAGAGCGAGCCGGTCCGACGCCAATCTTGCTGTGAGTTGTTCACTTGCGCTTCGTAGCCCTTCGCCGGCCAGTCGACTTCTTGATACTGGGTGTGAAAGTAGACGCCCGAGTTGGAGCCGGGCTCGGTCTTCGCTTGGAGCTTGAGCTCGAAGTTCTTGAAGTCGTGGTTCTCGACCGGGCCGTCGTAGAACAAATGGCTCCGCTCGCCACCGCCGACGACGATCTCGCCATCCTCGACTTTGCACGAATCCTTATGCTCGCTGGCCCGCCAGCCGTCGAGCGATTTGCCGTCGAACAGCGAAATCCAGCCGTCGCCGTCGGCGCTGCTCGCGGATGCATCCGCAGCCAACGTCCGAGCGGCTGCGAAACCCAGCATCGAAATTGTCACCAGCACGATTGCCAAACTGCGCCGATTCATGTTGTCTTCTCCCACAAAACAAGGTGTCAACAAACGGTAAATCACGATTCAACCCGCCGGCCAATACTGCACGGCCAATCCGCCCAACACACACGTCAGAATTATTGCAGCGCTCGCCACGAGCGCCGATCCCCAGCCGCGACCCATGCGGACGCGAGCATCCGTATGAAACGCCATCCACAAAATCGCAAACATCAATAGCGGCGTCATGAACGCACCCAGCACGAAATGCCCCAAGATGATCAGCCGCGCGGGTTGTTTCTCCATGACCAGGAATGCCAACAGGAGAGCCGCGAACCAAACCGCCTGCACCCATTGGTGACTGCGCCGGGTCGTCTGCGGATTCGCGCGGTCGAGCCAGCCCAGGCTGCAAAACATGTCGGTCCACATCCGACCGCTGGCCGCCGTGTAGACCACGAGCGTCGAGAACAACGTGCAGAACGCGCCGATGTAAAACACCCACCGCGACCATTCGCCGTAAGTCTCTGTGTACACGCTCGAAATCTGCTGCACCACGCCGAGGCCCTGCGGCATCACGCCCTGGCGAAAGAGCACCGCCGCCCCGAGCAGGTAGAATGCCGCCGTGACCACCGTGGCGACGATCGTGGCAAATCCCGCATCGAGGCGAATCGTATTGATCCAGTGATTGGCCCGCGACGCCCAGCCGGCGTCGCCCCGGTCGCCGAGTTTTTCCGCGTACCCTTTTTCGAGAATCCAATACGGATACATGAACAGTTCGTTGGCCGCGACGCCGAGCGCCCCCATCAAACTCAGCACCGCAAAGGCCCCCGCACGCGGCTCGGCGCCCAGCGAAAACTTGAGCCCCGACGCGACGTCTTCGCCCGAAATGCGGTACTCGGTCCCCTGGATCAGAAACACGCCAACGCCGACCGAGATGCTGAACCCCGCCACCAGAATCGCCACCAGCGCTTCGAGATGGCCGTACGCACCACCCCACGACATCGCCAGTGCCAGAAGCACATTGACCGCACCCCAGATCTGCACCGAATGCTCCGGCGACGTCGGCAACGGGCACAGGTCGTGCATCAACCCGCCGAGCGCGCCGATGATGCCGATCACCGGCAACATGGTGATGATGTATCCGCACATGTAAACGAGGCCGATCCAGGAGGTGCCACGGACTTTCGGCCCGGGGCACTCGTTGATGGCCTGAAAAGTGGTGCGATTCTCCACCAAGCAGTGCCGGGCGATTTCGACCTGGAGAAAGTACTTTACCACACAGGACAACAAAACCGCCCACAGCAAGATAAAGCCAAACGTCGCCGCCTGCACCGGCGTATTGATCAGCTCGCCGCTGCCGATCACCGAACCGGTGACGACGATGCCCGGCCCGACCGCGGCCAACATGCCGAGAAACCCGCCGCGCGGCCGGCCCCCGACTTCAGATTCGTCCGCCTTTAATGCACTCATTCGCGTTCCATCGTGAAGTAGTACCGCGACAGCTCGTCGACGATTGCTCGGCGGAGCTCAAGCGGATCGATCGGACCCATTTTCGAATAGACGACTTCGCCACCCGGCTTCACCACCAACGTGAACGGCAGCGCCCCCTGCCACTCGACGCCGAGCGCGTCGGCGAGCGCGTAGGGATCGTCCTTGTCGAAAATGTAGTTGGTCGTCGACGCATGAAGTTTATTCAAGTACTTGAGCGCGGAATCGCGATTTTCCGGCACGTCGGCCGAAACGGTTACCATTTCGAAATCGCGATTGCGGTACATCCGGTTGATCGTCACGAGTTCCGGAAACTCAGTCACGCACGATCCGCAGTGGGTGGCCCAGATGTTGATCACGCGCAGTTTGTCCGACTTGTTGGCGACGAGCTCGCCGAGTCCCGCCGAGTCGATCGTGTTCAGTTCCGCCGTTTCCTCATTCCACTTCACCTGCGCGTCGGCCGCCGACGCCCGTTTGTCCGCCCATTTGACCGAGCAGCCAAACGTCCGCGTGGTTTCGGCCGGCACCGGCTTGCCGGCCAGCATCGCGTCGAGGGCGTTACGCGTGTCATGCGTCGTGGTCTTGGCGGGATTTTCGTGATCGTCGATCCGGCCGCAGAAGCGGAGTTTGCGGTCGCGGTCAAACAGAAACACGTGCGGCGTGGCGGCCGGACCGTAGGCCTGCGACATCGCCTGCGTCTCGCCGTCGTAGAGATAGGGGAAGTTGAACTCGTGGTCGCGGGCGCGGATCTTCATGTCGTCGAGCGAATCGCCCAGGTCGGTGTAGCCGAGCTCGTCGAGCCGCACCGCCGCGGCGTCGTTCGGCGACACCGCCACCACCGCCACGCCGCGGCCCTGATAGTCGGCCGCCAACTGCTTGATCCGCTCTTCGTAGGCCTGGGCCGTCGGACAATGATTGCACGTGAAGATGATCGCCAGAACGTCGGCATCGGAAAAATCGGCCAGCGTGTAGGTCTTGCCGTCGACGCCCGGCAGCGAGAAATCGGGCGCGGCCGCACCGATCGCCAAGGTCTTTGGCTCCGCGGCAGGAACGATGACGGGCACGGCGGCCAACAACAGCACACCAAGAATCCGCGGGGCGACGCGGCGGAACGCGGGGCGATTCATCGCGGAAGTCCTCCAGGAGATGAGCACGGTCGGACGCAACGGCCATTGTACGGTACCCGCAATACGCACGGCGAGGGGCATTGGTTGGCCGACGACGGCCACGGTATAACAGAATCTGCGGCGGAGCTCTCGGCCCATGACTTCTTGGCAAACGGCTTCTCGGCACACGAGGTTGAACTATGTCTCTGGTCATCAGAAATGGCAAAATCACGACGGCAACCGACCAATACGTTGCCGACATCCTCTGCGAAGGGGAAACAATCACCGCGATCGGCCGCAATCTGCCGACGCCCGCCGGTGCTGAGGTCATCGACGCCGCGGGCAAATATGTATTTCCTGGATTTATCGACCCGCACGTCCACATCTACTTGCCGTTCATGGGGACATTCTCGAAGGACTCGTACGACTCCGGCAGCCGGGCCGCGCTCGTGGGCGGCACGACGACGCTCATCGAAATGTGCTGCCCCAGCCGCTCCGACGAGCCGCTCGCCACGTTCGAGCTGTGGCTGTCGAAGGCCGAGGGCATTTCGGCGTGCGACTACACGTTTCACATGGGCGTCACCCGCTACGACGAATCGATGGAGCAGCAGATGCGCGAAATCGTGAAGCGCGGCATCGCGTCGTTCAAGGTCTTTCTCGCCTACAAGGGGGCGTTCGGCATCGACGACAAAGAGCTGTACCACACGCTAAGGCTGGCCAAGGAACTGGGCGTGATTGTCACCGCCCATTGCGAGAACGCCGAGCTTGTCGCCGAAATGCAAGCCAAGCTGATCGCCGAGGGCAAGACCGGCACCGAGTGGCACGAGCGATCGCGGCCGGTCTGTGTCGAGGCCGAGGGCGTCCACCATCTCACTACGTTTGCCGAGATGACCGGAGCGCACGTCTACATCGTCCACACCAGCAACGACGATGCGATTCAAACCGCTGTCGCGGCCCGGCGGCGGGGCGTCCACGTCTGGATCGAGACGGTCGCGCCCTATCTCGTGCTCGACGCCTCGTATGCCGAGAAGCCGAACTTCGAGGGCGCAAAAT
The DNA here is from genome assembly GCA_031403315.1 of Planctomycetota bacterium. Lineage (GTDB taxonomy): Bacteria > Planctomycetota > Planctomycetia > Pirellulales > Lacipirellulaceae > DASYDU01. Next base: position 1,011 of record JANNTD010000616.1, on the reverse strand, counting down.
TCGTGATGTCGCCGCCGCTCCGGCCACTGCCCAACCAGGACGCCATTTGGAACGCGCTCGCCTCGCGGACCGTGAGTACGATCGCCACCGACCACGCCCCGTTCGACTTCAAAGGCCAGAAAGAAATGGGCCGCGACGATTTCACGAAAATTCCCAACGGCATCCCCAGCATCGAGGACCGCGTCAACCTCGTCTACACCTACGGCGTGAAGCGCGGCCGCATCGACCTCGACACATTCGTCGACGCCTGTAGCACGCAAGCTGCCAAACTCTTCGGCCTCTTCCCCCGCAAAGGTACAATCGCGCTCGGCTCCGACGCCGACCTAGTCGTCTACGACCCCGAGTACCGCGGCAAAATCTTGCAGAAGACGCAGCTGATGAATGTCGACTACAGCGCCTTCGAAGGTTGGCCGATCGAAGGGCGGCCCGACGTCGTCACCGTCCGCGGCAAAGTGCAAGTCCGCAACGGCAAGTTCGTCGGCCAACTCGGCCACGGCAAGCTACTCATCCGCCAGCCAAATCACTTTTGAGAATCCTGGGCATCCCACGTTCATTTCTGGCGGCGACGAAGTGATGGCGCGATGGCCGGCTGTTGGCGTTGCGGTGGCGCTCCCAATTACTAATCCTCGGCTTGCCAATTCTGCGTCGAAAGGCAACCGGCCGGTGCTAAAGCCGCGTCTTCGCGCGATGCAGCCTTAGCCGGGCAGCCCCACCAGGCCGACAATTCCCGGCACTGAGATTGCGCTGGCCGGTGCGGCAGATCCGCCCACGAGAACACCAAATTGGTTCCATAATTGCAGCGTCGTAAGCCCAATGTAACCCGTGGGCACGTTGGGCTCAGCGATGGGGAATGGTACAGCCGAAACCGCCTGCATCAAGTAGTAGAGCCGTTGGTTCTGATAGGGACCGAAATCCAAGATCACGCGATCCGAGAGAAACACATGAGCAATACTCCCGTTCATGGGTTCGAAGCGCCTCGCCATAACGATGCTTGAAAGTTGTAGTGCGCCG
>JANNTD010000615.1:0-5447 GCA_031403315.1 Planctomycetota bacterium | reverse complement strand
ATCGAAACCTTTTACAATCCCGTACGTCTGCATCAGACGCTCGGCTACAAATCACCCGATCGATTCGAAACCGAGTACGCCCCGGTCCTAGCGGCGTAAAAGTTGGCCCCGCCGCTGTCCGAAAGTGGTGGGCTATCGCAGACCACAGCGTTTGATTTAGTTGGGATTGCGAGCATTGTTAGCGATTGGCTGATTCTGATAGAGCAAAACCGTCAAATAGATTTGGCCAACGCTCGCGCCCAACTTGAGGAATGCAAATGGCACGATTGGGATGAGCTATAGACACAACTCTTGAAACGAAAACGCCCGACGCCGCAAACAGCGGAGCCGGGCGCAATGAGTTGATGAGTCAAAGAGTCAGGCAGCGAGCGCTGCGTACGTTTGCTTGCTCGGTTTCGGTCAATTCGCACAGCAGCAGTTTTCGACTCACAATCGTCGCCCGTTGAGCGAAGTCGGGTGGCCATTTCTGATAGTTGACATTTGTACCCTATCTCGGTAGAATCACAGCTGTAGCCTCGACCAACGGCTACGGCTCTTTGACATCTCGAACCAAATCGCTCGAACCGCAGTTTTTTGCGGCGGGCTGGCGATCTGCCGATGCATTTCCGCGGACGGCTGCGCTCGGGGTGCGTGCTTTTCGCGCCTTCGTGAGACCACGTCGTTCTGGCTCTCGACTCTGGACCCTATAGTCTCACGACTCCCAAAAGTCCATTTTTGTCCTGGCTTTAGGTTTGTGAGGGGCCCACGCAGAAAACCTGTCCCCTTGGGCGCCTTCGCAAAATCCTCGAGGTTTTGCGAAGGTGACAAGCGTTGAAAACTGACGCGATCGACGTCTTCGTGGCGTCTTCGGCGTACACTATTCAATCGCTATCCAGCAACTGACAACTGACGGCTGACACCACCCGCGCATGCAAAACCCCTGCCGCGATTCGGTTCGCGACAGGGGCCCGTGGGTAAACAATTCTCGCGGACGAGTGCAGGCGACTTAACTTGCCTGTGTGGCTCGCACTTAGTGGTTCGCGCCGGTGTCGCTGAAGTCGAGGAACCACCAGCCGTCATCCCATTCGAGGGCCACTTTCCGCCAGCCGAGCGGAACCTGCGGATAGGGATAGAACGGACCGATGTACGGCCAGGCCGATGGCGAATACTGTTTCGGGTACGTCACGGCCGCATAGTTCGGGTACGAGGCGTAGCTCGGCCAGGCGTAGCCCGGCATCTGGGCGTTGTCGTAGTTCGCGGCGCCCGATTGGCCGCCGGGCACATGGCCCATCGCCGCGGGCGGTCCGCCCATCATGCCGCCACCCATTCCGCCACCGCCCATGCCACCGGGGCCGCAGTTGCAACCGGCCTGCGTGGCTTGCATCTGTTGTTGGGCCATGGCCTGCTGCGCCATGGCTTGCTGAACGGGCGGGCGACCCATCGGCCGCGGCATGTTGCCGCGTCCCTGGTTCGGCATCCGACCCGCATTCATCGGTCGCTGCGGACGCGGACCCATCGGGCCCATGTTACCTTGCGGGCCCATGCCACCTTGGTACATCGCCTGGCCGTTCATTGGCTGGCGATACATAGGTTGTTGTCCGCCGCTTTGTTGGTACGAGGTCCGCGTCGCCATCGCATTCTGCGGGCCGGAACCCGTAAAGGAAGCGCGCGACGCCTGTTGCGAGGCAGAGTTGGCGAGGCTGTCGCCCGCGCCGGTAATCGTCAGATTGTTGACGACTTGGTTGACGCTACCCATCTGCTGCGTGAGCCGTACCGCCGTGATGAGTTGCTCTCGATTGGCAACGGTGCCGGACAAAGCGGCGACGCCGTCTTTGTACTTCACCCCGATGCGATAGTCCCGCAATTGGCCACTGGTCTTCAACTGGCTGCCAATCTCTTGGGCGACGGCCTTGTCCTGGGCCGATTGGGCCACAACGTGCGTGGTTGGAACCAGCACCGACAGGGCCAGCGTGGCTATGAATAACGATGTCCGCATTGTCTTCCCCCCTAGGTCGAATAGCGAGAGAACGGGGGGCAGATTGCAAAGGTCGGTCGAGCGGGCACAGCCGAACTGCGCCTGCGCCGATCTCCGACCTCAGACCCCCGGTCCTGGGACTTTGTTTCGGCTGACGGTCGTGCCGAAAGGGAGTCTTTTTCCGGTATTGCCGGTCTTTCGGCGTCGCCGTCCGAGGATGAAAAGTCTGGGGAGACTTTGCGGGCGCCTATCGGCCAGGGTTGCCGACCGTTGTTGCCGACATAGTCGCTAGCCATGCAGTGCCAGCGAATGCGAATGGATCGGCTCGTGGGTGCGACCAAGATCGGTGACTGCCAGCAGCACCATCGCGATCAGCGTGATACCCGATGGAATTCCGATCCCGAGGACCTCGGAGTGGCAGTACCAGGTGGCGACCCCGACGGCTCCGAGCGCCGGCAAGTACAGGAATTGAAACACGAGTTCGAAACGCGACCCGGCGGCGACGCGCGTGCCCACGGCACATGCGATCGCTCCGACGTGCAGGGCGAGAAATGCGGCAATAGACCAAGCGGGGACGAGGTGCATCCTTGGTTCCTTCCAAGGCTAGGGGCTGCCGGCGACCGTGTTGCGGATTTGCTCCATCCAATCCATTGAATGGGAAAACAAGGCGGCCTTTCCGGGCGGGTGAGTCGAGCAACGCGATTGGCGTGCCAGCGCGTTGGTAACGTGGGGAGGTCAAAGCCGATTTGGTCGACAACTCGTTGTCGGAAAACGACTTAGGGGCGGTGGGATGAATTCGCGGGGTGGGAGCGAAATCGACTTGCGAGTGTCAAAATGTAACGATGATGCAAACTTTACAGACGGTTGAGTGGCGTGTCGACGCCATTCCGGCACACCGCTTGCCTATTGATTGGCCTAGGCTGGAACCGCGCATAGGTTGCGCGCCGCTGGCCATTGCGCGCGCCGTAAGGCGGGCCGCGGAAACATCTTGCGCCAAACGTGGTGCAAACAAAACTCATCAGGCTTCTTCTCTCTATCCAAGTTCGTGGGGCGGATTCTGGGGCCGCTGCGCCATCGGAATGGCAGCGACTGTCGTCGCTGAATGCTCGCGCTCGCGCTGTGGAAAAAGGAGACTTTTGCCGATCGGAAGCGGCCAATGTTCGTGCTGCGCCCGAGAAATCGGCGGAAATAGAGGCCGTTGCGCTCGCGCGATTTGGCGAGTGTGTGCAGGCTGCGCTCGGGGTACGGGCGGCGCTGCTGGTGGTAACTCGATTTTCGAATCCGGGTGCCGCGCGGGGCTGACGCTGCGCATTTCACCGTTTTGGTGAAACTCCGTCACCATCTTGGTGTGCCGAATCTATCTCGTTACGGAGCTGTTACTTTCGCGCCGGCCGAGGTCGCCGCGCCGGCATGCAGGTTGAGTCGGCGGCCCGCCGCAGATCACAGAACAGCTGGTGTGGCTTCGACTTGCGCCGGAGCAATCGCGAATCACCGCTTCTGGGATGCTCACGGCCGCCGATGTCTAGCACGAGGCCGACCGCCGATGGCATTTGTCAGATTTTCCAGGGCGTCGGACGCTAGCAGACTGCGGCGAATTCCCGCCGAGCGGAGCGATATTTCGCTGCGTCGCGGCTGTCCCACCGCATTTCGAGGCGCGCTCCCCGAGTTCGGCGCGCGGCTTGCATCCCCGAGCGAACGTTTACCTGTCCATGGCCATTGCATCCGGAGACGGCGCTACTGCCAGCGATTTTTCAAGGAGAGATAACTATGCGGACCAGAAGCTTTCATTTGGAACCCGAAACCGACGACGTCGAAAGCAGCATGCTGGTCGAGCGTCCGGAAGCGAATCGCAAGCAATACGCCCGTGTCCGCTCGGCGCAAAGTCCGCGCCGTCGCTCGTCGCGCTCTGTTGGTGCCAACGTCCCGTTGGGGATTTCCGCCCGACGCAACCGCCGCTGGGCTTGGTAATCGTCTCCGTTAGGCAGCAAGCAACCGCGGCTGGCCTATCGTCTTTGATTTCCAACGGGGTTCTGTGCGGCGGCCGTTCCCAAGAGGCGCTTGAGTTCGCCTTCCAAGTTGGCGACAAAGATGTTGTCGGCCACGACGGCGCCCTTCTGATCCAGCAGGATCATCATCGGCAGCGTCATTACGCCCAGCTCGTTCGCCAGCGGTCCGTCGAAGCCACCCTGCTCTTGGACTTGCGCCCACATGTAGCGGTTCTGGACGAGGAAGTTTTGCATCACCTTGGGATCCCGGTCGAGGCAGACTCCGATGATCTCGAATCCGCCGCGGCCGCCGTACTTGGCGTAGAGGTCCTTGAGAGCATCCATGTCGTCCTTGCAGCGGTCGTCGACGGTGCCCCAGTATTGAATCAACACGACGCGCCCGCGGTAGGGCGGCGCGGCAACGTCGAGCGGGCGACCCTTGATGTCTTTGGCGCGAAACCGCAGCGGATGTCCGATCGAGCTCAGCCGCCGCAAGACGCCACTTGCCTTCTTGGCTTGCGGACTGTTCGGGAAATCTTTCACCAGTTTCTGATACCACTGTTGCGCCTTGTCGGCGGTGCCGGCGAACTCGTACGACATGCCCAGTTGCAGCATCGCTTCGGCGGCATCGGGGCTGGTGGGATTGTCGTTGGCAAAGGCCTCCAGGTCGGCCAGCCACTTCTGCTGAATCTTGGCGAAGTCGGCGTTTGGCGCTTGTTGGCTGATCGCGTAGTCCGCGTACATCCGCCGGAATTTCACGTAGCTGGTGAGCGGGTCGTTCGCGTTTTTCGCCGTCAGGTCCGCGGCCAACTGATCGAGCAGCTCGAGTCCTTGGGCATAGTTTGCCCCTTGGTCCTGCGCGGCGCTCGAGAGCATGTCGGCCAGTTGATGGATCCATTCGGACCGCATGTCCTCGTCGACCGCCGTATCGGCGAGCTTCTTGAGAATCTCGGCCCGGCGATCGGTCAGCGGCCCCTGTTGACCCGGCCCGGCTTGTCCGGCCTGCTGATCGAGCTTCTCGAGCTCCGCCATCAGCTTTTGCATTTCATCGGATGGTCCGCCGACGAGCGGAGCTTGAGCTTGATTGTTCGCGAGATTGGCGTTCAGCATTCCCTGCGGAGCCGCCTGGTTGTCGGAGCCGATCGTCGGCACATCGATCATTTTCCAGGTATTGCCGACAGCCACCAGCGTGCCGAGATACAACTGCTCGTGCTTGTCGCCGGTCGAGACGAGCGCCGAAGCGTTGTCGTGGATCGTGATGTCTTTGGTCGAGCCGTCGGTGCCGGCCGGAATCGTTGCCGGCCGGGTGCGGTAAAAATCGGCAAATTCACTTTGCGGAGTGAAGACCTTCTGCGCGGCAGCGAGCTTCGCAAACTCCCCGGGTGCCGCTTTGAGCGCCGCCTCGAGCCGATCCGTCTGCTGAGAGCCAAAGCCCGCGTCGGCGAGTTCTGGCGAAGTCATCAAGAGCAGCTCGAATCGTGCGCGGTCGCGATTCTTCAAGGCGTAGG
>JANNTD010000614.1:0-2058 GCA_031403315.1 Planctomycetota bacterium | reverse complement strand
CTTGGAACTGTCGATGTACTCGGGCTCGCCGATGGCCGCCATCATGCGCTCCGCGGCGCTGGCGTACATCAGTGGATCGGTTTTGCAATTGTCGAGGTATTGTTTGAGCGATAGCTCGGTTTGCTTTTGGCGATCGTAGCTTCGCGTGAAGACCTCGAAGATCTCGTCTTGTGACGTCATGTTCGGCCTCGTCGCTGGATCGTTTGTCCACACCAGACCGGATGCTTTCCGGCCCACTCCTCACACGGCTGGCTGTCACTCTTTTCCAGGCTGATGGTCATTCCTGCCTGTTACAAGAACAAACGGCCAAACCCTCCACAGCAAACTATAACATAGTCTTATTCGTGGGGATTGCCGTTGCGGCCAAGCCCCGCGTGTCAGAAAAACCGCACGCGGCTTATGTGGCAGAGACTTCCGGCGGAGTTATGTCGATAATTTTGCCTTGATGTGTCAGAGGCTTCTGCAGCACAACTTAGTTCAGTGCGCGATCAATTTTACGTGCGCATCAGCTGTGGGCACGACATTCGGCTAGCCACTGACAAGCAGCGGCTGCTCTCGATTGCGATGAATTTGGACCTTTGCGTAGTGAACAGGCGGCTTATGGCACCAATTTAGGCAGTGCCGTTGGCGAATCAGCGGCACTTGAAAGCCTGCCGGCTCGGTGAGCGTGAACACGAACCTGATGTTGTCGAGTGCCGGGAACAGCCACGGCGCGCTGCAGAAAAAGCAAAGCACCCTGTGCGCGTGCCAGATGAATGGCTTCGGCGACAAGCTGTTGCGCAGTGTACTCAGGCCAACGAGCTTCGGCTTCGACGCGCAGCAATTCGGCTGCATACAAGTGCAAACCTTGCACCCGCGACATGGTGCTACCCGCCTGTGCAGCCGCGATCGCTGTTTTCCGGTCGTTTGCGCCAAGAGCCATTTGCGCCCGGAGCAGATACGCGTAGGGCAACGCTTGACCAGCCCCCGTGTGTCGGTAAGCATCAATGGCGCGATCGATACGGGCCGCACCGATGGCTGGTTGCCGTACGCCGTCACACCAACCTAGAATTATGTCGGCCCAAGCGACCCAATAGGGAAATTTGTATCGGATTGCCACAGCGCGCCCGGCGAGGGCCAGTGGCGCCGACGCGTTATAATCGCCAATCGTCTGGGCTCGAGCAGCAAGTACACATGTTACGTGAGCGCTGGTGTGGGCGTGATCAAGGCGCGCAGCGAGATCGAGTGCGGCTGCTGCTGCTGACTCAGATTGTAGCGGGTTTCCGGCGATGGTCTCGGCCCAAGCCAAGTGCGCCAGGGCGACAGCGCCTTGGTCGGATGCGTACTGCAGCCGCAAGTGTGCATGACGTTCAAACGCGTAGAGTTCTACGACTTGACTGAAATGCTGTACCGCCGCCTGCAGATTTCCGCTCAAAAGCTGCGTGAGGCCTTGCATACGTGCAGCGAGCAGTAATTGTTCTTCTTGTCCGCTGGTCATTGCGGCGTTGAGCAGATGCTGCCCGGTTTGGAGAGCCGTCGCGATGGCTCCAGCGACAAGTTGGCAGGCTTGCAAACCCCAAAGTACGTCGAACGCAGTGACGGGGTCTGTCTCGTGCAATGTTTGGGTTATGGCAAGGCAACGCGCATAGGTGGCAGCCACAATGGGGGACCCGCTGCCGTGCAACTGTGCCTGAAGTGGCCCAAGCATTTGCAAAGCTGCGCATTCTTGCCTGAGCGGCACGGCAGAGCGGTCTTGCTCGCAGTGAAAGAGTGCACGCTTAAGATAAGTTACAGCCATCTGGGTTGCTGCGCTGGCAATGGAGCGTTTCGCGGCTTGGCACCACCAGTGAAAAGCATCGGCGTGAGCGTTGGCCTGTGCAAAATGCCAAGCGATGACGTCGAATTCGACGATGACGCCGGATGGTGGTTCTGTGCTCAGCATATGCCCCATTAGAAGATGCAAACGATTGCGCGCACCTTCTGGCAAAGCCGCGTAATATAGGCCGTGGATTTGGTCGTTTGCGAACCGGTAACGAATTGGCACTGCTGGCATCTCAGTAGGACTCGCTAGGACCGTCA
>JANNTD010000613.1:0-1247 GCA_031403315.1 Planctomycetota bacterium | reverse complement strand
GTCCATGGGAGCATGCTCAACGAACCGCGTCGATCGTACTGAATCAAGCGCCGGTCGGTCGAATGAGTGTCGCCGGACGTAGGCGATGAGCTCTGCTCCGCCACGAGGGATGATGAGGTCGATGACGTCGTTCATCTCAAGCAGTTCATCGACATGCGCTCGGTCAGGGTCGCTAACCACCCGCACTGCATCGCTCGGGACGCCGGTGCCCGCAAGTGCCTTTTGGATGAGTTCCCCGAGGGCGGCGTTGCTGTGGCGCGCTTCCTTGCCCCCGCGCAGGATGGCTGCGTTGCCGCTTTTCAGTGCAAGCGCGGCAATGTCCACGGTCACGTTCGGCCGGGATTCGTAAATACAGGCAACGACACCGAGAGGCACCCTGCGCCGCCCGATGAGCAGACCGTTCGGGAGTGTCCGCGAATCAAACACCTCGCCGACCGGGTCATCCAGGCGCATGACGGTCCGCGTATCCGCAGCGATACCGCGCAGCCGGTCCGAAGTCAGCGTCAATCGCTCGATGAAGTAGGCGTCCAGCCCGGCACTGGCGGCCGCTCCAAGATCTAGCGCGTTGGCCGCCAACACTGGCGCCTGTTCGTCTTCCAGGAGGTCGGCAATTCGTCCGAGGGCGGCGTTCTTCTCGGCCGTCGACAACCGTGCGAGCCGTCGTGACGCAGTGCGCGCAGCTTGCGCCGATTCGCGAATGAACGAGGCCGTGGTCGTCATGTGGTCAGTGTAAGTCATCAGGGAACCAGTTCCGAGTTAAGCGTAGGATTTAAGGCCATGGATCTTCGCGAATTTCTCCAGGAATACACCGATGCTGTGTACCACGCGGCCAACCCGGAGGCTGCGGGACGCTTTATCGCCGACCCATGCATTCGTCACGAACACGGCCACCAGGTGATTCTTACTCTCGCCGAAAACAAGGCCCGCATCGCCGATTTCCTGGCGCAAGCCGGGAAAGTGTCGTTCAACAACAGCGTCGTGCTCGCCGAAGGGGACCTGCTCGCCAGCGCATACGAATTCTCATTTGGCCCTGCCGGCAACCAAACCACGATGTCGGGAATTGAGGTCTTCAAGATTCAGGACGGGAAGATCTCCGAGACGTGGAATACTTCCGCCGGGCAGGGCGCCTGGGGATGAGGTATCGCCTTGTGGTGATAGACCTCGACGGGACACTGCTCAACTCCAAAGGGCAGGTTTCGGAACGGACCGCCTCAGCGCTGCAGTCGGCGTCATCGGCGGGGATCATT
>JANNTD010000612.1:0-5969 GCA_031403315.1 Planctomycetota bacterium | reverse complement strand
CGACGGCCCGCTGGAGGTTCGCCAGGGGCGAACCGCCGCTCAGCAAATTACGCATGGTGATTTGTTGGGAAGCAACTTTCATCAGAGGAATGGCTCCTACTTAAGTACGTCAGGCTTTCCAGCCTGACCGAGGTGTTCGAGATGGCGAGTCAGCCTGGAAAGGCTAACGTACGAGATTTCGAAGCAAATTCCGTCTAGCAAAAACCGACCACAATTGTGCCGACCAAACGTGGCCGAGCAGGTGGTTGTCAGTCCGCTAAGACTGAAAAAACAGGCACGAAAAATCAGAAGGGCTGCTACCGTTTTGCCAGCAGCACGGCGTGCAAGAGAACCGGAAAGCTACAAAGTTACCGGTTCGGGGGAGAATTGACTCAACGACGGAGCCGCCCGCGCCAGCCAACCAGAAATGCCGCATCCGCAAGGTGCGGCAACCGCCAATCGGCCGAAAACCGGCGCGACGGCTTGGTCATCCGGTGGCGACGCCACAAGCTCAACAGTCCATGTACGAGAGCGTAATTCACGCTATTTTTTGCCTATGCGGGTTCAACCCGGCGAATGATGTACGTGGCTAACAGCTTGCCGGTCCGATGTCTTTCGCGACGAGCGCTCGGTCCGAACCGATCAATTGCTAGCTGCGAGATTCTACAAATTAGCTGAGGTGGAGAAAAGACCGAATTGGCTCCAGCGACGAATTTTCCACAAAATAATTCTGTGGCGTCACCGCGCTGTATCGTCGCGACGCGCGGCGAATCTGAAATCTGTTTGCCGCGCGGCGTCAGTCGTTACGCTGCTGCTGTTGGCGAGCACGCTCCTTGGCGGCCAGGAGGCGCGCGGTGTAGGAGGCTGGCTCGGCGTCGCCGGCGAGAGAATCGCGCGGCGGCTCAACGGGCTTCGTCGCGGCGACGGGCGCCGCAGTGGAGGCCGTCGGCGGGACGAAAGTTGTGGATGTTTCGGCGTTTTCGGGCAACTCCAGGCGAGCGGCAGCCCGCGCCTTGATGTTGGCGGCGACCGTCGCCTTCGAGTGCTTGAGCCGGTCCATCGGGCGCGTCGCTGCCTCTTCCGCGACCAGCCGCCCCGGCCACGGCAGCCACGCGAGCACTGCGGGCACCCAGCCGAAGCTGATCATGACGCGCCGGCAAAAGACGTCGCCCAGAAAAATCAAACTCGCCGCGAGCAGCACCAGCGGCCAGATCCGACTGCGGCTCACGGCGGGCGCGACACCCGGGCGAAAGACGTTGACTTTGAGCATCTCGTCGATGTCGGCGAGGCCTTTGGGTGAGGAGATCACCGACCCCGGCTCGCCGTCGGCCGGCTTCCGAGCCGCCAGGCCCTCCAGCAGCGATTCGTTGCTCGAGAGCCGGTCGAATTCCGCGGTTTGCAGCACTTCGACGGCCGTCCGCAGCGGCGCGGTGTTGGCGCCGCCGCTCACGGAGAGGAAATAGTTCCCCGGCTCGCCGGCGTCGATCGAGGCGACATAGCGGCCCGGCGCGGACTGTTCGAGGGTGTTTTCCTGCACCGTGCCGTCCGGCCGCACGGCGACCGCCGACAGCGACAAATAGTTGAGGTGTTCGTCCTCGCGGTCGAGCGCGGTCACCACCAGCCTGATTTTGCCGTCGCGGTGCTCGGTCGACATGGCGAGCCGCTCGTTGGCGTCGTGGCTCCGCATCGAGCGCCGCACGAGCTGCAGGAGGAGCTTGTCGTAGTCGCTCCACGCCGGCCAGGTCGTTGCCCAGCGTTGGCCGATGTCGGTCGTGAGCACGCTGGCACGCCCCAGCCCGTAGGTCCACGAGGCCATGATCGTGCTGTTGGGCTGCGGCTGGCGGGGCGTCGCGGCGAGCACTTCGACGAGCGGATTCTGCTTGATCGTCGTCAGCACGTAACCGGTGATCGGCGGCAGCGCCTCGATGCCGGAGAGCTCGTTCTCGGGCGACACGACGTTCACGGCAAACCCGTCCTTGTCTTCGAATACGAGCGGCATCGCGACGCGCCGGGCTTCGCGCATGAAGATCCGGGGGATCGCCTTGGGGTTCTTGAGGTAGTAGAACTTGCCGCCGCCCGCCTTGGCGAGGTTCGAAAGCAGCATCCGGTCGGCGTCCGGCCCGACGGCGACGCCGCTCGTGGTGACTCCGGCCTGCTGCAACTTGTTGGCGAGCTGGTTGAATGCGGCCGGGGGCGTCTGGCCATCGGTGAGCGCGATCACGTGCTTGATCGAGGCCGGCACGCCTTGAATGGCTCGGTAGCCTTCCTGCAGGCCGGGCATCATGTCGGTGCCGCCGCCGGCGCCGAGCTGTCGAATCCGCGAGCGGGTCCGGTTGGCCGTGCCGTTGCGCTGCAGTGGCACGATCCAACGGGCTTCCGAGTCGAAGGCCACGACGCCGATGAAGTCGCGCCGCCCGAGCATTTCGGCTGCCGCCACGGCCGCCGCCTTGGCCCAGGCAATCTTCTCACCCGTCATCGAACCGGAGCTATCGATCACCAGCACTAGCGCCCCCACGGCCTCGACCTTGGCGTTGTCGACCTGGAAGTCTACCGGCAGGGCCTTTTCCAGTTCGGTGTTCGTCCAGCCGCCCGCGCCGAAGCTATTCGGACCGCCGAGCACGATCAGTCCGCAGCCGAAGTGCTGGGTGTTCTGCACAAGTTGGCGGATTTGCTCGTCGGTGAACTGCGTGATCTCTTCGGCCCCGTCGCCGGCGACGCGGGGCACGTCGGCCAGGATCACTGCGTCGAACTGCTGCAAGTCGGCGAGGTTGTCGAACGGCCGGCGGGTGTCGCGCACGGTGACTTCGATCTCGTTGCGGCGGAGGAGTTCCACCAAGTCGTCGAATTGGCCAGCGTTTGAGGCATCCTCGACGAGGAGCACGCGCCCCTTGCCGCTCACTTGACAGAAGGCGGTGGCGGAGTTGTTCTGCGATTGGACGTCGGCGGCCGGATCGTCGGGCACAAACGTCGCTTCGTAGGTCGAGAGGCCCGATTCGTTGAGCTCCTGTCGCAGTGTGAGCACTTGCTTGCCGGGCTGGAGTGTGACCGATTCTTCAGACACGTCGTGTTTCGTACCGCCCAATTCGCGGGTCACGCGGAGCTTGCCGGTGGTCGCCTGCCCTTCGGTGATATTGTCGAGCACGATCCGCAAGGCGAAGGGGGTGCCGCTGCGGAGGTTCGCCGGGGCGTCGAGCCGCCCGACGACGATGTCGCCGCGGCGCTGATAGCGGATCGGCACGACGTCGATGCCGGTGCCGGCCTGCAGCATCCGTTCGGCCTGCGTGTTGGCATCGCCGTAGTTCTCGTTGCCGTCGCTGACGATTACCACACGCTTCGCCGAGTCGGGCGGAAACGACGCCTCGGCCATCTCGAGTGCGCCTTGCAGGTTGGTAAACCGGGGGTCGACGAGCGATTCGATCTTGGAGAGCCGCCAGGGCGCGTCGAGCGGCGGGACCTCGGTCGCAGCATCGCGGCCGAAAACGACGACACCCGCCCGGTCGCCGCGCGTCGCGTCGCGCTGGGTGGCAACGGCTTTGTTGACGTAGGCCAGTGCGTTCTGCAGTTCAGCGTGGTCGATGCTCGAAGAACCGTCGACGACGAACAGCACCGAGAGGCGGTGGGCGAGATCGAGCCAGTTTGGCTCGGCGAGCGCGAGCGCTAGCAGCGTGGCGACGAGCATCCGCAGGCCGAGCGCCGCCCGACGGCGCCACTTGCCCAGCGCGTGGAGCGACCGCCGGCTCACCAGCCAGAACAGCGGCAACAAGACGAACAGCCAGAGGTACTGGGGTGCGTCGAAATCGAGGGACCAATTGGACATGCGGGAAGCCTTTACCTCTTTATCTATTGTCTACGGTAGCGCACCGCCGCGGTTTCGGCCAGTCGGCGGGACGAGGTGTTCGGTTACTGTCCTAAAGTCTGACCCCCGACTTTAGGACAGTAGTTTTCGCTTGGTTAAGTGGAATTTGCCAAGAAAACGGCGGCCTGGGTCGGGGCAGGCCGAACGTCCGATGGCCGCGGCGACTGCTAGCCGGTGCGCTTTGGATACAGAAATTTTTGGGTAGGGCGCGCAGAAACCAGACAGAAAAATCGCCTCACAGGTCGCCATCGAGTGGAATTTGCGATTCCTCTCAAGCCGCGGTTGACAGATTACGATACATGCGTACAGTATCTTGCAGAGGCTTGCTAGCTATGGGTGATGTTTCCCGACGTGTCGCTGATGAACAACCCGCCGAGCGGGAGGAGCTACTCCGCAAGTTGCGCGCTCAACTTGGCCGGGCGGTGACGATGGGGACCGCGACGGAAGCAGAAACGACGACTTTCTCGACGGGTGTGGCGGCGATCGATCGGCTGCTCCCCGGCGGCGGCTTGCAGCACGGCATGTTGGTCGAGTGGCTCGCGGAGCTGCCGGGCTGCGGGGCGGCGACACTCGGTTTGCTCGCCGCGCGCGAAGCGTGTCGGGCGGGCGGGATGCTGGTGGTGCTCGACCGGGCGCAGACGTTTTATCCGCCGGCGGCCGTGGGCTGGGGCGTCGATCCCGCGCGGCTGATCGTCGTGCGGCCGCGCACGGCGCGCGACGAGATCTGGGCGGCGGTGCAGTCGCTCCGTTCGCCGGTTGTGGCTGCCGTGTGGACGATGATCGACCGGCTGGATAGCCGCAACTTCCGCCGCCTGCAACTGGCGGCCGAAGCCGGCCGCACGCTGGGCGTGTTGGTGCGAGGAGCGTCTGCCCGCGGCCAGCCGTCTTGGGCGGATGTGCGGCTGGGAGTGGGAACCAGACAAGGAGACAGGGAGACAAGGAGACAAGGAGCAGAGGATGGTCGACACGTCTCCTTGTCGCCCCCTCTCCTTGTCTCCTTGTCTCGCTCCCGCGGCGGCCGGTCGGGTGGTAGCGTACGCATCGAGATCGACGAAGCGGCACACGACGTGCGCGAGGTAGTGACCCATCATGACACGCATCCTTTGCCTGTGGTTGCCGAACTGGCCGATCCAGCGGCTAGTACGCACTCGGCCCGAGCTTAGCGGCCGGGCCTTGGTGCTCGAAGCGCCGGGAGCGCGCGGAAGCCGTGTGGCGGCGTGTTGCCGCACGGCGGTGGCCCAGGGAGTTCGCGTTGACATGCCGCTCGCGGAGGCGAAGTCGCTCGTGCGCGATGTGGTGATCGAACAGTACGAGCCGGTCGCCGATTGCCAGGAATTGAAGCGGCTCGCGGCGGAGTGCGAACGGTTCAGTCCTTGCGTTGCGCTCGAGGAGGGCGACGAGCCGGAGAGTTTGCTGCTCGATATTTTTAATCTCACGCACCTGTTGGGGAGCGAGGTCGAGCTGGCGGCGAAGGTGGAGCGGTTCTTCGTTGCCGAGCGTTATCGGGTGCAGATGGCGGTGGCCGACACGGTGGGGCTCGCCTGGGCCAGGGCGCATTATGGCGAAAAAGAGAATTGTGGTTCCCTGCCGGTAGAGTCGCTTCGCATCTCGCAAGATACGGTTGATCTACTGCGTCAGTTAGGCATCGAAACCATTGGCCAGCTCTTGCCGCTGCCGCGCGCGAGTCTTACGTCACGTTTTGGTGACCAGTTGCTGCGGCGACTCGATCAAATGACGGGCGCGGCGCCGGAGGTGCTCGTGCCGCATCGCAGTCCGGCGGCGCTCGAGGTCGGCTCGTCGCTCGAACACGCCACGTCCGATCGGGCGGTGCTGATGCATGTGCTCACGGAGCTCACGGAGCAACTGGCCCGGCATCTCGCGGCACGGGACCAAGGGGCGGTGCTGTTGGTGTGCGCGCTGAAATATGTCGGCGGTGAATCACACTTGCTGTGGATCGGCCTCGTCCAGCCGACGGCGATCGCCCGGCAGTTGATGGAGCTGGTCGGTCTGCATCTCGAAACGGTCATGTTAACGGACGAAGTCGCTCACGTCGAGATCCGCGCGGCGGTCGTGGGCCGGCTGGGCGAGCGGCAGGGCGAATTGTTTGCCGATCGCTGGCCGACCGATCCGCATC
>JANNTD010000611.1:0-4519 GCA_031403315.1 Planctomycetota bacterium | reverse complement strand
TCAACTCCGGAAACGGACAACGCCGCAACGTTATACCTGCGGGAGGTGGTCGAACCGCAAAGGTCCTCGCTTCCAATTGAACAAAATTATTATCAGTTCCTTAAGTTTAGAGCCAATGCGCCGTTCACTGTGCACCTTGTGACGAGCGGGCGTACACTATTCAAAAAGCAATATAACGTTGTCTGAATGACCGACAACTGTTCAGAGCGCACGTGCCCCAAGAGGGCACACAATTAAGGTTTGATTCACCATCGCCCCAGTCTGACTCATTTGTGCGTTAGATTGACTCACCTTTTTTGTCACCGGTTTGTTATAAAAACGAGTACATACAGCATGACAACACATTGAAATATATAAAAAAAAATACTCCATTTTTTGAAACCAGTGTTGAGCTGGCATCCTAGGTGCAATTCATCGCAAGCCCACTGTGGGCGTTCAACCTCCTAGGAGAAGAAATGACAACAAGTTCTCAAACGTCCAACGACAACGCTGATACCGTACCGATCATCACTTGGGACGACTTTCTCACGAGCCAGATCGTGTGCGCTTTCGGCGCCAGCGAGCGTGAAAATTTCAAAAATACACCACTGACCGGCAATGATCTAGCCGCCGCAATAATGCGCAACATTGAATCGCCGACCAAGGGGGGCACTTGCTTTGCGCCGGTGCAGTTGATCGATGACACACCAGTTCCTGGTGGCAAGAACTTGACTGCTCGAAATGTCAGTGCTGTGACGATGATTGTTTTCGATTGCGATTGCGGCCAGTCGATTGAGGACGCCACCGCCAAACTCAAAGCCGAAGGCATTGGCCATTTCGGATCAACGTCATTCAACAACGGTGTGATCACCAAGTCGGTAGTCGACGCCGCCTTCATCAAATTTGTCAGGAGCCGTGGGAATGCCAACGAGCCGACCATTGATGATGCACGGGTCTATCTGGCTGAGAAGGCGGGTTATGTCCCAGCCGTCGCAACCTCCGTGACCGCGGCACCAATCAAGCACGTTGGCAAGGATGGCGCGGTGACTTGGATCATCCAACATGCGCCACTGGCGAAGTTCCGCGGTGTAGTTCCCATCACGACACGCCTATCGGTGTTGGACGAGGCCGGGCAACCGTCAAAGGACAAGCGTGATCAGTTCGCAGAATTCCTAAAGTTGTTCTTTGAAACCTACGGCATTCAGGCCGATCCGGTTTGTAGTGACGTTGGACGGCTTTACTTCGCCCCCAGACATCCCAAAGGGACAACGCCGCAGTCCTTTTGTTTCCCCGGTGCACCGTTTGACTGGCGGCCGTTGATGACCAGCATCGGCAACACCAAGGCTGAGCCTCGGCGTGCGACACCAAAGACGGCGGTAAAGCGCAGTGCGACCGGCGCCGATGGCGTCTTCCAACACGCAAAGGCCAGGACTGGCGCCCGGATCGTGGTCGATCGCCCCAGTGTCGGGCCTATCAATCTTAAACTCGCTGTCGCATCGGGCCTCAAGTGGTGCAATCTCGCCGATGCCGTCAAGGCTGTCGTGCCGCCTGATGATCTTGGATCGATGTACGATGGCAAGATTGATATGGCGTGCCCCTACCAGCACGACCATTTGTCGGCGACCAACCCGGCTGGGTTCATGGTGACCAACCCGGGCATCCTGACCGAGGTGGCTGGCTTTCATGCCAAATGCTCGCACGGTGGCTGTGCGCCCAAGGGCAATGACCGGCTGATCTTCTTGGCTGGATTGCTGGAGACTTACCCAGCGCTGTGGGATGAACTCGGCAATGAGGCACGCTACAGCGTTCCGCCTGGTGTGACGATGGACTTTGCTGCCTTGAGCCGTGTGCTGCAGGGACTGCCGCCAACCGAATTGCCCACTGGTTATGTGATCCGCGATGGGATGATCCAGGTCGTAGGGCACGGCGACAGCGATGAGGAGGAAGCAGTTTACACACCGGTCTGCGGCCCGTTCCGATTGATCGGCGAAACCCACGACGAGTTGGATGAAGGCTGGACCAAGTTTGTCGAGTTCGAGACCCGTACCGGGGTCATCAAAAGGGTGGCGGTGGATTGGTCCGCGATCAGTTCAGATCCCAAGGCGATCGCGACAAAGCTGTCGCATGCTGGGCTCAAAGTGTTCC
Organism: Planctomycetota bacterium; assembly: GCA_031403315.1. Classification (GTDB taxonomy): domain Bacteria; phylum Planctomycetota; class Planctomycetia; order Pirellulales; family Lacipirellulaceae; genus DASYDU01. Next base: position 2,395 of record JANNTD010000611.1, on the reverse strand, counting down.
CAAATCCGAAGGCCAAGAATGCTCTACAGATGCTGTTGACGCGGTGGGAAAGCAGTAAGCTGATCAAGCATCTCTCGCGTCCTGGGTTTCATGAGGATGTGTTCGTTACACCGTTGGGAGAGATCATCAATGGTGATCCGGAGACCACCGTATTGCATCCCGACAAAGGCGCACTCAATACGACCAAGGCCGGTACACTCGAATCCTGGCAGAGCCACCTCGCCGAACCCATTGTCCGCCTTGACGTGCCGCACTGGCTGCTGGGCCTCTATTCTGGCGTTGCGGGTACGGTATTGCAATTGATCGGTGAGCCGACATGCGGCTTGAATTTCAGTGGCACAACATCGCGCGGCAAGAGTACCGCTCAATTTATCGGTGCCGGTGTCTGGGGTGATCCAACCGCCGGTCATGCGATCTTGATTGCTGCCCGCACCACCACCAACGGCATGGAATACCAGTTTCCGAAGGCAACCGGCGCATCGATACATATCGATGAAATGAAACTGATGTCGACGAAGGAGATCGGACCGCTGATCTTCTTGTTCGCAGGCGAACAGGGGAAGGTGAGGATGACGCAAAACCTTGCCCAGCGACCAACCCTGAAGTGGCGGACATTTGTCACAATGTCCTGCGAGCAAGGCGTTCGAAAACTGATCGAAGAGTCAGGTGCTGAAATGCTGGGCGGTCAATCGGCCCGTGTGATGGATCTCAACGTTGATACCGTCCCCTCCATCGATCCGCTGGAGGCCAAGCGGATCAAGGAAGCAACCTTCAAGCACTATGGGCATGCAGGCCCAGCGCTGGTTCGCCACCTTTATGGTGCCGGGCATGTTGCCGATGGCGGCAGTCGTATCAGGAAGCGGATTGACGATCATGTATCATCGTTGGTCAGCGACAATCGGCAACCGGCCGTTGCCCGGACCGCTCGTATCCCAGCGCTGCTCTGGATCTGCGCAGAACTCATGCAAAGTGCTGGGCTGATCGCGGACACGCCGGACAATACCCGTCAAGCCGAGAGCGCGATCCGGTGGAGCTGGGCACAGTTTATGGCAAGTCCAGAAGCCCAAGCCCTGCGACCCGATATCGAAGACGCCGATCGGGTCATTCAGTGGTTGCATTCCAATCGCGGTGGCGTCGTATCTGAAACGACATTGGTCGCCGGGACCCGGGCAGTTGAGGCGTGGTATGATGACAAGAAGGTTTATTTATTAATGGGTGCGCTGCAGCGCCACAAGGTTATCAAGGGTTCGGAAAAAGCTTGTTTCGCCGAGTTAAAGCAACGGAAAATATTAATTCCAATGAATCAGACGAGCAACGTTCATCGGAATATACCGAATGTTGGTAAGGATTTGAAGCATTACCGCCTCAACTTAGAACTACTCAGTCAACACGGTGCCATCGAGGCCATCTGTCAGGATGTCAGGAGCGCGATGGCGGGCGCGGTGGTGCGCCCCAAGCCAGACGATATCGTGCATTGATGACAGGCAGTGGGCGTATTGGCAAAAAATAGGGGTCGTTAGGGGTCGCGGTTGGGTTTTGGCGCGCGACCCCTAACTAAGAAAAACCCTGCAAACAGGGCGGTTTGTGGCACATAATCTAGTTTAGTTAGGGGTATTAGGGGTATTTAATAAATAAGAGAGAGCTCTGCGTGACCCTTAGTTTACTCGGAGGTTTAGGGTATGGCGAATATATTATTTCTTCTTGCTCTCTCTTTCGCCAGAATACCCCTAACACCCCTAAGTAATTAATATATATAGTTAATAATCTACTTGTAACGCTAAATGGACCCCTAACTCGGCTTTGTTTATTCTTTGAACTACCGGGTAGCACCGTTCCTCCAGTCCTCCGATGCCAAACGCCTAATCGTTGCCAAGACGTACATCAACAGAAATGTATTTGTTACCCCCCGGTCGCCAGTGCTGACCCAGAGTATCATCGCGCTTAACGGTGACAGGCATCGACATTAACCCTTTGGGCGTTCACATTGCAACGCATGGCGGAAAGGCACGGCCCTACAATAGCCGTCGCAGGCGTCCACAGGATGCGCACGGGCAGCGCTTTATGATGGTGGCACACTTTCCCCGAAACGAAAGAGGAACCAGCGTTAAGGCTAGCTTTGAGGTTGCTGGTGGGAATGCGTGGGGGCAGTTGTCGCTGGGAGGCGTGAAGGAACGGTACTACCCGTCAACACGATCGCCCGGACCAGATGGGGGCATGCGAACGGGCTAGTTTCTTTCGAACCGACCGCACACGTGTCAGCCCAGCGCCTGCCGATCACAGTCCGTTGTTGCCGTTTCAGCGCGGATCTTGTTCACTCCACAGTGTACGACGTAGCGATCAAATCCCCGCTACTGGTGGACCACGCACCCTCATGCGCCCACCGGGGTCGCTGCGT
>JANNTD010000610.1:0-8793 GCA_031403315.1 Planctomycetota bacterium | reverse complement strand
GTTCTGATCCGTCGAAAGAACCCTAAGAACGCAAAACAAGGCCTTTAGTCCTGTTCTCCACTATGCAGATGTGATATCTAGACTTCTTCGCGAATCGGAATCTTCCAAATGAACAAGAATGATCTGGCAGCCGACAATCTTTTGGGAGGATTCTCGCCGCTCGACGGGACAATAGAATTCTATGGACGAATAAACGCAATCGTCAAAGCCGAAGATGTCGTTGTGGACCTGGGCGCCGGCCGCGCTTCATGGTTTCATGACGAATACGCTTCCTACAGCAGATCGATACGACTGTTGAAGGGCAAGGTTCGCCGTGTGATCGGCCTCGATGTTGGTGTAGTTGAAAATGAGAATGTATAGCGCTAGATTCATCGCCACCCAGCCGATCGAGGAGATCGACTCGATGATGAAATTGGTGGGAAACATCATGTCCCGGATGAGACTGTTGCGGACGAAGGTGAGGAACACACGGAGGTAATTGGGACGTGGCGTCATCGCGGTTCATCCTCCGAAGGCGCTATAGCGCCGTACGCCGCGATGGAACGCCACGCGGCAGGCGATGACGAAAAACATGACCCAGGCCGCTTGGATCGCCAGGCCCTGCCACATCGCGGGGCCTTGAATCTTCTGGAGGAACACCGCAGCCGGAAAATAGGCTAAGAACTGCAGCGGGATGGCGAGCGCCACCGTGTCCCAGGGCGGCGGCAGGATGCTCAGCGGGAACATCTGGCCGGAGAGGAAGAAGTTGAAGAGCATGAAAATCCACAACAGCGAGCTGACCTCGAGCGTCCAAAAGCCGAGCATGCCCATCAGCGCTTCCATGAAGAAACCTAGCAAGAACGCCAGGACGAGCGAGATGGAGAACGCGAGGAGCACGTCGACGGGCGGCCAGCCGCTGAAGTAGCCGCGAAAGAGGTAGAAGGCGATGGCGAACGGTACGAGGGCGACGCCATAGTACACGAGCTTGTGGGCAACGCGAGTCAGGAACAGAAAGCCGATGAGGTCGATCGGCTGCACGAGGAATTTCTTGATCTCGCCGTTGCGGATCTGCAGCGCGATACCGCTAGGGAGGCCCGGCATGCTGGAGAATGCGCGGCCGACCATCGCTAGCAAATAATACGCGACCATGTCCGAATAGTTGAAGCCGCCGATCTGGCCGGAGCCGTTCGCGGCCGCGCCCATGCCGGCGAACACGGCACCCCACAGGAAGACTTGCGTGACGACCGGCAGAAACCGCATCATCGTGCCGATCCAGAAGTCGCCGCGATAGACGAGTCGCTCCTCGAGCGAGATGCGGAGGATCGTCCACCAGGTTTGGGCGCGGGCGAGCATGAGTTGAATCAGACAGCGGATGGACTGGGCGTGGGTTTCGCGGCTTGGGAGAACACTTGGGCGATGACTTCTTCGAGCGGCGGGTCTTCGACGCTCACATCTTCAATTTCGTGCTCGGCGAGCACGGCCGAGAGAACATCCGTGATGACGTTTCGCTCGACCCGCAGCTTCACTTCGGGTTCCTTGAGCTCGAGCACGTCGCCGTAGCGGCTCAGGTCGCTGGGCATGCGGCCGTCGCCAAATTGGAGCGTGAGCACCTTGTGGCTGCTGAATTTGTCGACGATGCCGTCGAGCGAGCCGTCGTAGATGATCTGGCCGTAGTTGATGATCACGACGCGCTTGCACAGCGCGGCCACGTCTTTCATGTAGTGACTGGTGAGCAGGATCGTGATCTGGCGGACTTCCTGGTAGTGCTTGAGAAACTTCTGGATGTTGTGCTGGGCGATAACGTCGAGGCCGATCGTCGGCTCGTCGAGGAACAGCACTTCGGGCTTGTGGAGCAGTGCCGCTCTCATTAACTTCTTCATTCGCACGCCGAGCGAGAGTTCGCGGACGGGCTGGTTCAAGAGCCGCCGCACGTCCAAGAGGTCGACCAGCTCGTCGTGCGACTGCTTGAAGCTCGCCGAGTCGATGGCGTAAATCTGCTGATGGAGGCGGAACGACTCGGCGGCGGGCAGGTCCCACCAGAGCTGATTCTTCTGGCCCATTACCAACGCGAATCGGCGGCGGTAAGCATTGTCGCGTTGCCAGGGAACGAAGCCCATCACCCGCGCTTCACCGCCGGAGGGATTGATCACGCCGGAGAGCAGCTTGAGCGTCGTGGTTTTGCCGGCGCCGTTCGGGCCGAGGAACGCGACAAACTCGCCCTGCTGGACGTCGAGATCGATGCCGCGGACGGCCTTCACCTCGCGGTGCTTGCGATTGACGAGGCCGGTAAACGCGGCCCACAAGCCTTCCTGCTTCTGGTAGACCCGGTAGGACTTCTGGAGGTTGCGGATTTCGATGACGGCCATGGAGAGAGTGATTATAGGCGTCGCGCCGAAAGGCGGACAGAGGACGGCGGCGGCATCGGGCGCTGGCATGGCGAGCCAGTGGCGGGCATGGCATACTGGGACGCTTTCCCACCTCCTTGCGGACACTCGCTGAGCAGCCGGCCATGTCGTGGATTGATCGAGCGGATGCCAAGTACGGCCGCTACGCCGTGCCCAACTTGACCGTGTTTCTGATTGCCGGTCAGGTGCTGGCTTTCCTGGCGAACTCGGCTCCGGTCGCTGATGGTGGAGCGCCGCTCTTGGACGGCATTCGCTTTGCGCCCGACAAAGTGCTGGCCGGCGAGTGGTGGCGGCTCGTCACGTTCGTTTTCGATCCGCCAATCACGAACCCGCTGTTCGCATTCTTCTTTTGGTATTTGTTCTATCTGTTTGGCACAACGCTCGAGGCCAACTGGGGCACGTTCCGGTACAACGTCTATCTGCTGTTGGGCTACGTCGCATCGGTGGTGATGGCCTTTGTCGCCTGGTTCGCGGCGGGCGTGCCCGGCCAGATCGCCACCAACGGATTTCTTTATGGCTCGGTGTTCCTGGCGTTTGCGCGGTTGTATCCAGAGTTCGTGATGTACATCTTCTTTGTCCTGCCGGTGAAGATCCGCTGGCTGGCGATGTTTCAGTGGATCATGTATGGGGTGACGCTGATTTCTCCGACGACGTGGTTGGTGCGGGCGATGGTCGTGGCGGCCGTGTTCAACTATCTCGTATTCTTCGGCCGCGACATCGTGCGGGACATGAAGCACCGCAACCGCCGAATGCAGTTCCAGTCGAAGAGTCTGCAGGGACGCAAGTCGAAGGGGCGGAAGATGGCGCACGTTTGCCATGTGTGTGGACTTTCCAGCGCCGACTCGCCCAGCACGCCGTTCCGCTATTGCTCGGAGTGCGGCGACTATTGCTATTGTCCGGAGCACTTGCAGAACCACGAGCACGTGAAGACCGCCGACGCCACGGGCTGACCGACATCGGCCAGCGCGAATTGTCGAATCGTCGGCCGGACACGGGCGACAAATGCTGTTGGGGCTCGAGGTTTTTCGCGTTTTGTCGGCGCGTGTTTTTTTGGCCGCTTCGCAAGTCGTTGCCGGGTTGTCGTTTGCGAGTCGTCGTTGCGGCGAGAACTCGCGCCGAGGCGACAATTGGCGCTCGAATTGTCGCCTTGTGGTGGCGGAAAACTCGTAAAAACTCGGGCCAAACGCATTTGGTTGCCGACAAAATAGCAACTCGAATTGTCGGATAGAGTCACCACGGGTGTTCGTCGCTCCTTGTCCGAAGGTCTCTCGCAGAGACGCTCCAGGCGCAGAGCGAGCGCTGGCTACTAGTTCATGGCTAACAGCTGCTGGCTTTTCAAATTGTCAAACAACAATCGTTGCCGGATCGCGGAGGAATTTGGGCCTCACGCTGTATTTATGGCGGAGGAACCGCTGGCGGTGTGTGGCCTCGCACGCAATCGCGGACATCGTTTTACTATACGTGTGTTTATATCACGGCGGGTGGCCGATTTCAAGCCCTGTTTTTGGCCACCCCTCTGAAGAGGCCGCGGGATCGAGACCCGCGGGCTCGAGGTGTCAAACAAGTGTTTGACGGGTTGGCACGCAGCGTTGGCCCCCTAAGAAAAGTCCTCCTGGTCAGATATCGGGGAATGATCGGCAACTGTCTTGACAAACCGTAAATATGGTTTTATGGTTGTGGTGTGAAGACCACGGTTGAAATCCCCGACACGCTCTACCGGCAACTCAAGGCTCGGGCCGCGCTCAAAGGGCAGTCGATGAAGGATTTTCTGGTCGAGGCGGTCCGGGCCAAGCTCGCCAACGATCGTTCCAAGCCTAAAGGCAAGTCCGGTTGGAGGGCCTTGTTTGGCGCCGCCGACCCGCAAGAAATTGCCGAATTTCAGCGCATTATTGACGAGGAGTTTTCGAGGATCGATCCGGAGGGCTGGTCGTGATTCTCGATACGAACGCGGTTTCGTCTCTGTTGGCGGGCCGCAACGAACAGTTGAACGCAGTTCTCGAATCGGCGGATCAACATCAGCTTCCGTTGGCGGTTGTGGCGGAGTATCAATATGGCCTATTGGCGCTGCAAAAGCCCCATCGCCTGGAATCACTTTTTCGTCGGCTCGAAGCCGATTCGATCGTTCTGTATCCGGACCGCGCGACTGCCGATACTTACGCCGCGATCAGGCACGACCTCCGAAGTCGTGGCCGGCCGATCCCGGAAAACGACGTGTGGATCGCCGCATTGGCCCGTCAGCATTCGTTGGAGATCGTGAGCCAAGATCCGCACTTCGATCACGTGGAAGGCATCCGCCGGATCAGTTGGTGAATCCAGTGTGACTCGCTCATGCGGCCGAGCGAGTCTCGGTTTCCACTTCCGTCAACACTAAAGATTCCACCAGTTCGAGCGTCCGGCGGGTGATCGCCATGGCGAGGGACGGCTCACTCTATGCGCTGTCGTGGCGGCCAACAAGGCTGCCGCTCCCATCAGCAGCGACACACTGCTCGGTTCAGGAACGAATCGAGTTGTCGCCGCGCGCCCACTGCTGCCACTCATCTGGCCGAAGTTCAATTTCCAAATGTTGTATTGGGCCTGGCCGATCACACCGCTGCCGCTGTCGTTGGGCAACGTACCGGCAGGCGCGCCCAAGTTGTCTCGCCACACGGTATAATCACCCGCATCCACGACGCCGTCACCGCTAAAGTCGCCGTATAATGGCGGCGGGCCGGCGGCACTTGCAATGCGAAAACCGACTTGATTCGCCGCCTGCGTAGGTACATCGCCGGCTCTGAACGATGAGGCAAGACGGGTGGACGGCTCGTTCCAGCTGCCGCCGCGATAGACTCGAAATCTCGCACGAACGAGGCCCTCGGTCCATTCCCACACGTCGCCACCCTGGTCGTAGGTGCCGTAAGGGCTTGTCGACTGGGAATACGCTCCCACGTTGCTGAGATAGTTCTGACTAGCGCTAAAAACGGTTGTGCCCGACACCGCGAAGCCATCATTGTAGCCGTTGGCGATACCGTCGCTGTTCGAATAATTTGCCGTATTTGATGGGTCGGGAGCGCCGCTTCCTGGCGGTTGATCGCTGTAGGGCGGAGCATCGGTCGCGGTTGGAAAATTCCAGTAGTTTCCTGTCACACCATCATTCTTGTGGTAAGCCGCCTTGTACCACTCGTGTTCACTGGGAATGAAAAACCTGGCGGCGGGATTACGGGTCTCGTCCGCCCCGGTGCCGATTGTGTAGACACTTTCCTCAGTTGTGCCAGCGTTCTGATCGCCGCTCGGCTGGCCATTGTCCAACCAGTTTGCAAAGCGCATCGCGTCGAAAAACGAGACATAAATGACAGGGTTGTTGCTTCGGCCAGATTTCACTGCATAGGTGAAGCTGCCGCTGGAGCCGCTGCGCGTAATTCCGCCAAGGGGGCTACTGGCCATCGACGAATCATACAAGGCATTGGGATCAGTCCGCGCGACTGAATTGAGAAATTCCGAGTATTGAGCGTTGGTAACTGCGTGTTTGCTGATACGAAATTCGTAGTTCACACCGCCCACGATGGCATCATCCCCGAATCCACCTGCGCCCGCCCCAGTTAATTCACCGACATTGCCTGCATTTCCAACATCGGCCCACTCGAACGTCACTTCCGCGAATGCGGACGCAGACACAAGCCAAAGACACCCACAAAATGTCGCGACTTTCACATGGATTCCTCTCGTGTACTACTTGTCGCCGACGATCTGTCCACACGCAAAGACAATCGCCAAATCCCACGAACACCCCCAATTGCTCAGCCTCGTGTGGACAGATTCCTAGTGTATTGCTGCGAAATGGAAACGTCAAATTAACGGCCGTTGGGCACAAGCGGGGGACGGCGAACGCACCGAAAAAAACCGGCCTGGAGTTGGGAATGAACCAGTCCATTGCACAATGTCTAGCCAATCACTGCGGCGTCGAACTGCGCGCTGATTTCGGCAGGGAATTCGGTGGACGGAACCGACCTGGTGACATCTACGCCACATGACTGCAGTGACGTGCGCGAGGCCCGCTTACGCTGCGGACCGGCCGGTGATTTTGACTGCGGCCGACGGCAGGAGAGCTTCCACGAGTGCGAGTGTGCGGCCGGTGGCGCCAAGTTGAGAGCGTACGAAGGTCTGTGCCCGGTCGCCGAGTGTGCTGGCCCAGGCGGGTTCGTCGAGTGCGCGGCGGACGAAGGCTTCCAGCTCCGACGCGTCATGGACGATTACCGCGGCGTCGGCGGCAGTGAGGGCTGTGACGACGTCGCGGAAGTTGCGGGTGTTGGGGCCGAAGGAGACGGCGACGCCGTACGCGGCGGGTTCGATCATGTTTTGGCCGCCGCGGTTGCTGAAGCTGCCGCCGACGAAGGCGATCTGCGAGGTGCCCCACCAAGCGCCGAGCTCGCCGACGGTGTCGACGAGCAGGATTGGCCGGCGATGCGTAGCATCGCGGCTATTTTCTCGACCCAGTGAGGAACGGCGGCACCAGTTCACGTTTGATGCATCGAGCAACCTAGCCACTGCGTCGAATCGTTCCGGATGACGCGGTACGAGGACCAACCGCAGCCGCGGGTGATCATTTGCCAGTCGACGGTACAGGTCGATGGCGATTTGCTCCTCGGGCTCCTGCGTGCTGCCTGCGAGAAACACGACCTCGTCGTCTCGGAAACCGGCGAGCTCTCGTAATACGGCGGTCCGCGGATTGTCGCGGTCGGTTTGGGCACCGTCGTACTTGAGTGAGCCCGTGACGCGGACGCGTTCGGTCGGTGCGCCCAGCGCGAGGAACCGCTCGGCCGATTCGTCGTTCTGGGCCGCAATCAGATCGATCTGACCGAGCAAATGACCGACCAGCAACCGGAAGCGGCTATAGCCGGGAAAACTGTGGTCGCTCATGCGTCCGTTGATGATCGCGATGCGGGCCCCCTGCCCTTTGGTGGCCAGGATGAGATTCGGCCAGAGCTCGAGCTCTGCGAGCACCAACAGCGACGGCCGGATGCGACGCAGCGCCGTTCGCACTGCCCAACTGAAATCGAGCGGGCAGTAAAATACGGTGAGGTCGGCGTATTTCTGGCGGGCCAGCTCGTAGCCGGTGCGGCTCGTGGTGGAGACGACGAATTGCCAATCGGGGTGGCGGGAGCGCAGTTCGCGGAGCATCGTGGCGAGCAGATTGACTTCGCCGACGCTGACGGCGTGGATCCAGACACAGGTGGCGTCGCCCTCGCGTCGCGGCACTGTCTCACGTCGAGGAACCAGGCCGAGGAATTTCTGAGCGTAGCCGTCGCGGTACTTGCCGGTGCGGATGGCGGCCCAGAGGATCAACGGCGCGCAGACCACGAGCAGCGCGAGATAAATGAGGTTCAATAACCAAGAGAAGACATGATTCACGCGGGAATCCTTTCCGCACGGTATCGTTAAATGGCTCGCGCGTCGCGAGCGACGCGGCTAAGCTACGCCGCGGCCGCGCATGCAGCAGTTCTTGTACTTCTTGCCGCTGCCGCAGGGGCAGGGTTCGTTGCGGCCGACTTTTTCTACACGGTTGCGGATCGGTTCGATTTTCTTTTCGCCCTCGGTGCCGGCGATGGCGGCTTCCTGTTGGCGGGCGATTTCGCTGGCCGGGGCCGCTTCTTCCTTGATAGCCGCCGTCTCGACCCAGGTGCTGCCGACGAAGCCTTCGTCGAGCTGCTCCATCTTGAAAATCAGATCGGTGACGTAGTTGCCCACGCCAACCCACATCGAGTCGAACAGCCGCATGCCCTCGCGCTTGTACTCGACCTTGGGATCGACTTGGGCGTAGCCGCGCAAGCCCACGCTCGAGCGCAAGTGGTCCATCGCCAGGAGGTGCTCTTTCCAGGCGGTGTCGAGAATCTGGAGGAGCAGCGAGCGCTCCATCCGCCGCATCTCGGGGCGGAAGTGGTCCTCGATGATCTGTGAGACGCGGCGCTGGGCCGCATCGCGATCGAGCTTCGCCAGTTCGCCGCGCGGGACTTCGCACTCGCAGGTTTTCTCGAGCCAATTGGTGAGGTCGTCGAGCTGGCCGTTGTGGCCGGTGACGTCGCCGAGCGTCGCGCGGCTGGTGGACGGATCGGCGAAGAGCTGCTCGACGCGGGCCTGGGCCTCGGCGGCAATCTGGTTCGCCAGCTCGTTGTTCCGGCGACTGTGCTCGACGAGCACCTGTCGGATTTCTTCGCGCTGCTTGTTCTTGATGTCTTCGAGATCGAGCTCGGCCGCGAACCGCCGGCGGGCCCATTCGACGAGCTCCTCGCGCTGGAAGCCTTGCTTCTGGCCGCCGGCGCCGTGGGAGGCGTAGCGGTACAGGCCGGCCAGCACGGGGTACTCGGACTCGCGCTGGTCATAGGCTTGGATCGCGCGTGCGTCGGCCAGTTCGATGAACCGTGCCTGCTCGAGCTTG
>JANNTD010000609.1:0-11414 GCA_031403315.1 Planctomycetota bacterium | reverse complement strand
GCCAGAGCGCGATCGAGCAAGGTTTCACCTCGGTGATGATGGACGGCTCGCTCAAGGACGACGGCAAGACGCCCGCCGACTTCGACTACAACGTCCGCGTGACGAAGGACGTTGCCGAGCTGGCGCACGCGAAGGGCGTCTCGGTCGAGGGTGAGCTGGGCTGCCTCGGCTCGCTCGAGCACGGCGGCGGCGAGAAGGAAGACGGCCACGGCGCCGAGGGCGTCCTCACGCACGATCAGTTGCTGACTGATCCGGACGAAGCCGAGCGGTTCGTCGCCGAGACGGGCGTCGACGCGCTCGCGGTGGCGATCGGCACCAGCCACGGGGCGTACAAGTTCACCAAGAAGCCGACCGGCGAGGTGCTCGCCATGGATCGCATCGAAGAGATCCACCGACGGCTGCCGAACTGCCACCTGGTGATGCACGGGTCGAGAAGCGTCCCACAGGAATTACAGGACGTCATCAACAAATACGGCGGCCAGCTCAAGCAGACTTGGGGCGTGCCGGTCGAAGAGATTCAGCGCGGCATCAAGCACGGCGTCCGCAAGATCAACGTCGACACCGACAATCGCCTGGCGATCACCGGCGCGATCCGCAAGGTGTTTGCCGAGTCGCCCGAAAAGTTCGACCCTCGCGACTACCTCAAGCCGGCCCGCGAGGCGATGAAAAAAGTCTGCATCGCCCGCATGATCTCCTTCGGCCAAGCCGGCTGGGGCTCGAAAATCAAGCCCGTCTCGATCGACAAGTTCGCCAGCTACTACGCGATGGTGTAGGGCATCCAGTTCCAGGAGCAGAAGCGATGAGAGTTGCCGCGGCCGTATTGTTCTCATTGAGTCTCGTGACGTCATTGCAGGCCGCCGACTGGCCGCAGTGGATGGGGCCCGTGCGCGACAACGTTTGGCGTGAGGACGGGATCATCGGTGAATTGCCGGAGGGCGGGCCGAAGGTGGCTTGGAGTGCGCCGGTTTCGGGCGGCTATGCAGGGCCGGCGGTGGCTAACGGCAAGGTCTACGTTACCGACTACGTGACTTCGGACAACGTCAACGTCGGCAACTTCGATCGAAAGGAATTTACCGGCGTCGAACGCGTGCTTTGTCTCGACGAGGCGACCGGCAAGCAATTGTGGAAGCACGAGTATCCGGCCAAGTACACAATCTCGTACCCGGCTGGGCCGCGCTGCACGCCCGCCGTGGCCGACGGCAAAGTCTACACGCTTGGATCAGAAGGCGATCTCTACGCACTCGACGCGGCGACGGGCAAAGTCGTCTGGTCGCATAATTTCAATAAAGACTACGGCGCGAAGACCGATCTCTGGGGCTACGCCAGCCATCCGCTGGTGGACGGCAACAAGCTGATTTGCATCGTCGGCAGCGAAGGCAGCTATGCGGTCGCCTTCGACAAGGACTCGGGCAAGGAGCTGTGGAAGAGTCTTACGTCTCCGTTTCAAGGTTACTCGCCGCCCGCCATTCTCGAAATCGCGGGCCAGCGGCAACTCGTGCTGCTGCGGCCCGATGCAGTGACCGCGCTCGAGCCCGACACCGGCAAGGAGATTTGGTCTGTCCCCTACCAATCCGACAACGGCCTCGTCGTGATGACGCCCGTGCTCTCCGGCGACAACCTCTTCGTCGGCGGCTATTCCGACAAGAACATGCTCATCCAGCTCGCGTCCGACGGCCAGAGTGCCGAGATGGTCTGGAACGAGAAAGCGCTGCGTGCCCTTTCGCCGATCAACGTGCAGCCGACGCTCAAAGGGGACGTGCTTTACGGCTTCGATCAGGACGGCAAGCTATATGGCGTGAAGCTCCCATCCGGCGAGCGGCTGTGGAACACCAGCGAGCCATTGGCCGAGCGGCCGCCCCGCAGCGGCACCGCGTTCATCATCCGCCAAGCCGATCGCTATTGGCTGTTCACCGAGAACGGCGACCTGATCCTCGCCGACCTCTCGCCCGAGGGCTACAAGGAGCTCGGCCGGGCTCACATTCTCGAACCAACCGGCGACGCCTTCGGCCGGCCCGTCGTCTGGTGTTCGCCCGCGTTCGCCAACAAGCGAATGTACGTCCGCAACGACAAGGAATGCGTCGCGGTGGACCTCGCGGCCGAATAATGGCGCGCCGCGTACTTTCGCCGATTTAGCCGCGTCGCTCGCGACGTGCGTTGCGACGGGGGCATTCTCACGCGCTGCAATAGCAGTTTAGCACTGCCACGTCGCCATCCAACTTCGTGCGGGGGCATGACAGGCGCAGTGCGCTGGAGAAAACCGGAGGCACCAAGCTTCCGTGCGCCTCTCCGTCTCCTACCGAAAATCTCCACCACGAATCACCCGAATGACCGCCCGCGGGCCCAATTCGTGCAATTCGTGGCCAGAACTAACGGCCAAAGATAGCTGTTGACTTCGCCAACGTACTAATATATATACTTATATACACTATCCGGTACAATCATTCAATGACAATCCGGAATTTTACACCAGTGCTCGGTCACCCCGCGCCAACCAGTGAAGCAACCGACCCATCGACCGCTCCGCGCAGATCAATCGTCACTTACTCACTTACTTCAGTGCTCACGGAATCGAGCATCGAGCATCCCGTCCCACCGATCAAAATGTGACCCTATTGCCACGAATTGTGATGCCTCCGCCCCGCAAACCACCCCCGATAAACCGAGCTTTCCCACGTCACGACGCATCAAAATCAAAGCATTTTGATGCCTCTCCGGCGATTTCGCAGCACCGATCAAAATATAACTTCTGTCCCGGCAAGAGGTTACGAGTTCACCGCAATCGGACGCAAATTCAAAATCCAATAATCCCCGAGCGCCAGTCGCATTTTGATACCCGCAGTTCAAAACTGGCAGATCAAAAGGAAGCCTTCGCTCGCCAACCATTCCCCCGGCCAGCGCCGTGGCGTAAATTGAGATTTTGTGCCTATTAAAATACTTGCACAACCAATTTGCCGTTAAGCTACTTGGGGTCGACATGCTGCTAAAACCCTTGCTAATCGCCGCCACTTGCCTTGCCTGCTCGGCGCTGTTCGCGGCGCCGCCGGCCTTCAACTACGTCGGACCGACCCTGACCCGCGAACAGTGGCTGGAGCGCTTCCGCAACCGTGACCGCAGCGGCGACCGTGGCAGCCGCGGTGATCGCGAACGGCAGACGCCGGAAATCGGCCTGTACGACAAATTCGAGCTGAACATCGACTTGCAGGCGACCTTCTCGAATCCGTTCGATCCGGAGGAAATCGATCTTTGGGCCGAGTTCATTGCACCCTCCGGCAAGGTGCAGAAAAACTGGGGCTTCTACAGTCCCCAACGGTTTCGTGCCGTCTGGATGATGCGGTTCTCGCCGACCGAAACCGGCACCTGGAAGTATCGGCTGCACGTCCGCGATCGTGAAGGCACGGCCGACTCCCAGCCCGGCGAATTTCGCTGCGTCCCCAGCGAGCACCACGGGTTCGTCGCGATCGCTCCCAACAAGCGCTATCTGCGCTACAGTGATGGCACGAGCTTTTACGGCGTCGGCATGTGGTACAACGACAACTATAACGGCTTCGGCCAGGGGTCCATTACGGAAGCTGGGCTCGACGAGCTGAAGGATCACGGCGCGAATTTTGTCAGTTTCTACCACGAGCCGCTGGAAACTCTCGCCACCGGCCTGGGGCGTTACGATTTGGGCCGCTGCAGCCGGCTCGACGAAGTCTTCGAGTGGTGCGAGGACCGCGACATCCAGATCAGTTGGAACCTCGTGTTCCACAACCATCTTTCCGAGACCGTTTGGGACCCGACGCTCTATCGTATCAATCCCTATCGCGGCATCACCGCCGCCAAAGATTTTTACGGTAGCGACGAAGCCTGGCAGCATCAGCAAAAGCTCTACCGCTATGTCATTGCTCGTTGGGGATATAGCCGGGCGCTCTACCTGTGGTTTGTCATCGACGAGATCAACGGCACCGATGGCTGGACCGAAGGGGACCACGCCGTCGCCGAGAATTGGTGCCGCAAGATGCACGACTTTTTTCATGCGCACGATCCCTACGGCCGGCCGACGACTGGCACGCAGAGCGGCGGCCTCGACCAGTGGTGGCCGGAGGGCTATCGCATCTTCGACATCGCGGGCCGTGAGATTTACGAAGCTCAGGGTCATCCCATGCCGCCGGGCGGCAAGCCCGATCTCATGAACCATCATCCGCTCCGCTACTCGTATCAGAACTATGCGACGCAGGCCCGCAAACTGTGGCGCGACTTCGACAAGCCGGCGATCATCGCCGAATGCGGCTGGGACCACACGTTCTACGAGCCCGGCACGCCCGGCTACTTGGCCATGCATCACAACGCGCTGTGGGCGGCGCTCGCGAGCGGCACCTGCGCGACGCCGTTCTGGTGGGCCTTCTCGCCGCAAGTGAACGACAGTGTGCTGACGGGCGAACTGCGTGCGTTCGCGCGATTCGTGGGCGACATCGACTTCGCCGGCGCCGATTGGAAGCCGCTCGAGGTCCAGGTCACGACCGGCGACGGCTGGGCAATGAAAAGCGACGACCTGATCTATGGCTGGATCGTGAATCCGACCTCCGGCGTGGCGCAGGAGTCGTTCACGCTCTCCGGTCTCGACGACGGCGACTACGAAGTTCGGCTGTATCGCACCTGGGCGGGCCGTTACCTCGAGCCGGTGTCCGTCGCCACGACCGACGGTCGGCTCAAGGTGACAATTCCAGAGCTTGTGCCTCAGGACGCTCACGCGAACAACATCGGCGACGATGTGGCGTTCACGATTTCGAGCAAAAATTCCGGCCGGCGTCGGCTGGCGCATCAATAATCAAGGGGAGAAGCACACCATGGGCGGCATGCAACGCGCGAGTTGGCTCACGTTTTGGCTGGTTCTGGGCAGCGTGAATTGGGCGGCTGCGGCAGAACCGGCGGCGAAGCCTGTCTCGCCGGATGCCTCGCCCGAGGCCGTCGAGTTGCTCGAGTACCTCTACGGCATCTCCGGCAAGCACACGCTCACCGGCCAGCATTGCGTCCCGCTCACGGGCTCGCTGCGGCTGCCGGCGGTGCATCGTGCGGCAGGCCGCTATCCGGCCGTTTTCGGACAGGATTTTGGCTTCAGCGCGCCCGGCACGTGGGACGGCATCAACTATCGGCAGCAAATCGTCGACGAAGCCATCCGCCGGCACGACGAAGGATTCATCATCACGCTGATGTGGCACGCCGTCCGGCCCAGCGACGACGAGCCCGTCACGTTTCGCGAGTCGATTCAAGGCGAGCTCAGCGACACCGAGTGGAAAGAGCTCACCACGCCCGGCACAGCGCTCAACGAGCGCTGGAAGTCGCAGGTCGACGTCATTGCCTGGCACCTCAAGCAACTCCGCGATGCCGGCGTGCCCGTCCTCTGGCGGCCGTACCATGAAATGAACGGCGACTGGTTCTGGTGGGGTAAGAAGCCGGGCGACGACGGTTATCGAAAACTCTGGCGGATGCTCTACGACCGGCTGGTGAATTTCCACAAGCTGAACAATCTCATTTGGGTCTTCAACGGCAACGAGACCCGCGAGAACGTCGATCCTTACACCGAGTATTTTCCCGGCCACGACGTTGTTGATGTCCTGGCAACCGACATTTACGGCACCGGCTACGCCAAGGAGCAATACGAAGAATTGCTCGCGCTGGCCGGCAACAAGCCGATTGCCTGCGGCGAAGTCGGAGCTGTCCCCGCGCCGGAAATCCTGGCCCAGCAACCGCGCTGGACGTGGTTTATGGCCTGGGGCGAGCCGGGCGGAGGCTTCCGGCAATTCGGCGAGTACCGCGCCCTTTACGCGAGCGAGCCGGCACTGACCCTCGACGAACTCCCGTGGGTCACGGTGAAGGAGCCGAAGATTCACTATCCAGTGTTGAAGTAGCGTTTGAGTTGGGGCGAAGCGCGTGAAAGAGCCCCTCTCGCCGGGCGAGAGGGGCAGAGTTTCGTCGAACTGCCACGACGGCCAGCACTACCGAGCGACACGGTTGCGGCGGCCTGCCACCGCTCCGGTAATAAGCGCCAACCCAGCCAGCACGACGGCCGACGGTTCGGGAACCACAGGATTCCTGCCACCCGGCGTGAGAGTCTGAATATCGAACCTCGAACTGTCCACCAATGCCCCACTGGGGCTAATTGTCTCAGCCGGGTCGAACAAGAAGGGTCCGGGAGACGCTCCAGATACATCGGCAAGGATCCACTGTCCATCGCGGAGTCGCAACACAGACTCAGTGTCAAAGCCGGCCGGCGCGTCGGGAAAATCAACGAAGCCAAGTCCGGCGGCATAGCCGACGTCGCCACCGCCATTGTCACGATACCCCACGGCGTCGACGACGCTCGTCCACGGCATCGAATCAAAGACGCCGTCGTTCGCCGCGTCGTAATCTGTGCCCAAGACGCCCGAAAAACCGCTCACGATCAAATACGATTGTCCGCCGTTTTCTAGATCGGATGCGAAATCAGCGACGTTGATTGTCGTGGCGGCTGCCGGCGGCGGCGACAAAACCGCGGCCGCGTCGCGCCAAAGGAATAGGCCATTGGTACCTGTTGAAAATGAATTCAAGTTGAGGGCTTGGTCCACCGTACCAGCACCCGTCCCTTCGCCCTCGATCACCAGCAGCGTGAGACCGGCCATGGTTTCCACGCCCCCGGTGCTGCTCTTGAGCTCGATGAATTCAAACCCATTGTCGCCACCGGACGGGTTCACAAAAATCTCGTTCAACAACATGGCCGCCTGCGATGTACCAAAGCACACGGCGACAATCGCCGTGGCGGCACAGAAGCGCAACAACATTTGTTTCTCCATTAGCGAATCTCCTCAACTGGTGAAAGCAAGCAATCCGAAGCAGTGACACTTTGTTACTTCGTTTGGTCACGCGAAACAGGAGACTTAGGATAAGCAGCGTTTGTTAGAAACGTGTTAAGAACACGTTAAAACAGGTTGGTCGGATGGTCGCGCACGCCCCTGTGGAGAAAAAATCCTCAGGTTTTCGACAGCAGAATGTCGCAGGGCACGACGCGCGTCAGTCTTTGATCGACGGCACTGGCTGGCCCTTACGGAGCGCCGGCAGCCAGGCGTCGTTCATCCGCTGGTAGTATGCCTGGTGCGCGCCGTCGATTTCTTGGTGCTCGCCGAGCGGCAGGATGACGACTTCCTTCGGCGCGGTGATTTGGTTGATGGCTGCCATCACGCCCTCGGGAGGGCAGACCTCATCGATCAGTCCGAAGCCCACCAGCACTGGGCACTTGATCCGCGGTGCGAAATTTACCACGTCGAAATACTGGCTCGCCTTGTGGACTTTTGCCGCGTCCCTGCCTTGGGTACGGTCGTACCATTGTGGCCAGCCGGGCGAGCGGCCGACGTTGGGACCCAGCATGTCGCACCCGGCCGGTACGAGCGCCAGCGCCGCCGTCACCCGCGGATGGATCGCCGCGGTCACCAGCGTCTGCTGCCCGCCCTGACTCGCGCCGATCACGACCAGCGTCTTGCCGTTCCAATCGGGCCGCTTCGTGAGATACTCGGCCGCCTGGTAGCACGACAAATACATCCGCAGAAAATAGCTCGCGTCGCGGTCGTCGTTGCCGATCGCCCAATACTCCTTGAGCGGCCCGGCGTTTTGCTCCTCGTAGAACTTAGCCGGCTCGTCGATCGGCAAATCGTGCGCGAGGATGTTGAGCACCAGCCAGCCCTGTGACGCGCGATCGGTGGCCCAGCCCTTTTCGAGCGGATAGACGCCGGCCCACTGCGGAATCAAGAGCGCCGGCAGCTTCTCGCCGTCCTTCAATTTGGAGGCCGCCGGTTTGGCGAGCTGGCCGCGAATCTTCGTGCCGCGGTAGCCGTCGAGCGTGATCTTCCAATAGTCGACGTCTGGGCAGCCGCTCTCGGCTTTTTCAAGCTGCGCATTGAACGGCACCGCGGCGATCTCCCCGAGCTTGGCGTCCCAGAAGGCGTCGAAATCGGCGGGCCGCGGGGCCGAGGGTTGAATCGCCTGCGACGCGACGATCGCACCGCCGCGTCCGATGTGTTTCTTGCCATCGGCCGAAGTTGCCGAAAAAATCGCCAGCAGCGTGCCAGGCGTGTCGAGCGATGCTTGGAGCTCCGCGTGGCTATCGACCAGCGTCAGCGAGCCGTGGTTGATTTCCGTCCGCCCGCCGCGTTCGATCGTATAACCGATCTCGACCGGCGACTCCGCGCCTTTCCATTCGACCTGCCACACGACGGGCTGACCGATTTCGAGCACTGCCGCGGACGGTTGCGGCCGGACGACCAATTCTTGCGCGGCGCACCAGCTTGCGTCTGCAACGATGAAAATGCATCCAACGACAATCGAGTAGCGCGCGAGTCTCATCATGTGGCTATCCTGGCTTGGCACTGGGCTCAGCGTGTCAGTTTATGGCAGTGTCAAGAAATTACCCAGCCTTGCGCTGCCGAACGGCGAAAATCACGAGACCCAGCGCCGCGCCGACCGCGTCTGCCAACCAATCGCCCAGGGTGGCCGAGCGGCCGACCAAGAGTTGCGTCAGCTCGTCGGCAGCGCCGTACAATACCACGGCCAGCCAGGCGAATCGCAAATGCCGACCATTGAGCCGGCCGGCGGAACTTTGCCACGCCATGGCCAGCAGCCACGCGAGCACCGCGAACGCCGCCGCGTGAACGAGCTTGTCGGTGTAGTCGCCCGGCAACCCCGCAACGGTGGGCGGCAGATGCGTGCCAACCGCGAGTGCGAGCCAGTAGCCCGCCAAGAGCACCCGCCAGATCGTCGCGGCGTCGGGCTTTTGGGGTGAGTCATGGGTCATCGGCGGGAATTCGTTTGCCAAGCGGCACACCGAACGGGTAAGTTACGCTATGCGATCGCGGGCCGCTCCGACCCCGCACGATGCACCCGTTGTATCGACAGACTCCTCTCGAGCCTAGGTGCTTTTATGACCCGCTTTCCAGTGCCGCTTCCGCGACGTTATTCTCCCGTCGACCGCGGCGACGACCCCCGCGGCCGGCAAATGTTCGGCAGCGGCGGTACTCAGCGCAGCAGCTTCAAGGCGCGGCTGATTATCGCCGCGATCATCGCCATCTTCGCCCTCGTGTCGTATTACGGCAACCCAGGTGACGTGAACCAGATCACGGGCGAAAAGGAGCGCGTCGTCTTCAGTGACGAAGCCGACGAAGTGGCGATGGGTCTGCAGGCTGCGCCGGAGATGGTCCAGATGCACGGCGGGCCGACGCGCGACGCGGCCGCCCAAGCGATGGTCACGCGCATCGGCCAGCGGCTCTTGGCCGGCCTCGACAAGAAACTCGCCGCCGAGAACCGCACGAATCCGTATCGCGACGATTTCAAGTTCACGCTGTTGGCGGATCCAAAGACGGTGAACGCCTTCGCGCTGCCCGGCGGGCAAGTGTTTATTACCGCCGCGCTCTACAAAGACCTCGAAACGGAAGGGCAGCTCGCCGGCGTGTTGGGTCACGAAATGGGCCACGTCATCGAGCGACATGGCAACCAGCGGATGGCTCAGAACCAGCTGTTCCAGGGTCTCGCGGCGGCCGGCGGCGTCGCGGGCGGCGACGCGAATAGCGCCCGCATGGCCCAGGCCGTTGCCCAGATGGTGCAAATGAAATACGGACGCGGCGACGAGCTCGAGTCCGACAAGTGGGGCGTGCGGCTCACGGCGCTGGCGGGCTACGATCCGCGGGCGATGATCGGCGTGATGGAAGTGCTCGACAAAGCGAGCGGCGGCGCAGCCCCGCCCGAGTTCTTCAGCACGCATCCCAAGCCCGCCAACCGCGTCGCTTACATCAAGCAAGTCATCACCGAAGAGTTTCCGCAAGGCGTCCCCGACGGTCTCGATCCGTGAGGGGCATCACGATCGTTTCCGGCGGCCAGACGGGAGCGGACCGCGCGGCCATCGATTTCGCCATCGAGTTTAGTCTTGCGCATGGCGGTTGGTGTCCACGCGGCCGTAAGGCCGAAGACGGGCCGATTGACGAGCGGTACGAGCTCACCGAAACGCCCTCGCACCGCTACAACCAGCGGACCGAATGGAATGTCCGCGACAGCGACGCGACGGTCGTGTTCAGTATCATGCGCGACGTGACGGGCGGCACCGCGCTCACACTTGCGCTCGCCCGGCGGCTCGGCAAACCGTACTTGCATCTATCGAGCGAAGCGGCATCGGAGACCGGTGCCGACCCGGCGGCCGAACTATTGACCTTTCTTGGTGAGCATCAAGTTGGCCGGCTGAATGTCGCGGGGCCTCGGGCGTCGCAGGAGCCGCTGGTCGCTGCATTTGTCCGCAGCGTGCTCGTGGCCGCGCTCGACCGCAGCGAGTCAACCGAGTAATCTGGACCGCATGAAGCTCGAAATCTCGCCGCAGAAAACGCGCGTCGGCTGGATCGGCACCGGCGTGATGGGCCGCTCAATGTGCGGACACGTGCTCGACGCCGGCTACGCCGTGACAGTCTACAATCGTACGAGGTCGAAGGCGGACGAACTGGTCGAGCGCGGTGCGCGCTGGGCTGATTCGCCGCGCGACGTGGCCGCCGCGTCCGACGTGGTGTTCTCGATCGTCGGCCATCCGGAGGATGTGCGCGAGGTGTTCGTCGGTAAAAGCGGTTTGCTCGCCGGCGCGAACGCCGGCAATGTCATCGTCGACATGACCACCAGCGAGCCCGCGCTCGCAGTCGAGATCGCCGCGGCAGCCGCCAAGCGCGGCGTGGCGAGCATCGACGCGCCGGTCTCTGGCGGCGACGTCGGCGCGCGGAATGGCACGCTCTCGATCATGATCGGAGGTGACGCCGAGACCGTCGCTGCGCTTGAGCCGCTCTGGAAAGTGATGGGCTCGAAGTGGATCAGACAGGGCGGACCAGGCGCGGGCCAGCACACCAAGATGGTGAATCAGATTCTGATCGCTACGAACATGATCGGCGTCTGTGAGGCATTGCTCTACGGCTATAAGGCGGGGCTCGATCTCGACCGAGTGCTGGAGTCGGTCGCCTCCGGGGCGGCGGGCAGTTGGTCGCTTTCGAACCTCGGACCGCGGATCATCGCCGGCAATTTCGACCCCGGCTTCTTCGTCGAGCATTTTTTGAAGGACATGGCAATCGCGCTCGAGGAATCGAAGCGGATGGGGCTCAAACTGCCGGGGCTGGAACTTGCGGAAAAACTCTACCGCGAAGTCGCCGCCCAAGGCCACGCCCGCGGGGGAACACACTCGCTCATGTTGGCGCTCGCAAAAATGTCAGGTGTCGTATGGTCGCCGGCAGCCCAGTGATCTACTGTCCTAAAGTCTGACCCCCGACTTTAGGACAGTAGATTTGTCGACGTCATAGCAGATCCCTTGACACTGCCGCCCAAGTCGCCGATACTATGTGCAGCATAGTATTCGGGACCAAGCAACAGCACAAGAGCGAGACGTGGCC
>JANNTD010000608.1:0-2102 GCA_031403315.1 Planctomycetota bacterium | reverse complement strand
CGAATGGCTCGTCGACTGGCTACGGCAGTGTGCCGGTGTCCTGCCTGCCTTCATTGGCCCGCAGCCATCCGCAAGCTGTTGTCCCAAACGGCGGTGGAGAGAGTTCTCCGCCGCTTTTTTCGTGGGGCGGAGCTAAACCGCAAGCGGTAGTTGGCGGTTGCTGGTAACAAGTGACTCAGAATTGGTCGTACGTCGTGGCGTCGTCGGCCGCTGTGTCGGTCGAATTGACGTGGAAGTCGCCGGTTTCGTGTTTGTAGGCCCAACCGTGGGTCGCGGCGGTGGCGCCGATGCCCGATGCGATCGAGCCGGTGCCGGTTTGCATGCGAATGGCGGCGTTGGCCGCGTCGCCAACGGGGCAGGTAGGAAAAGCCGCGCCCCGCAAATACGGTGCAATGTCTGCTTTGAAAGTGGCCTGATTGCCGTCGGCGCCCGGCAGCGCACCCTGCTCGGCCGAGTAGCTGTCGATCGCGTCGCGGATCACGGCGAGCGTTTGCCGCAGGCTGTTGTCGAGGGCGACGTCCGAAGTGGCGAGCAGGCGCGGCGCCGCGATCGACGCGATGATGCCGAGGACCATCACGACCACCACCAATTCCACAAGTGTAAAACCGCCACGACGTTGGCCCGCGAAGTGACGCATGATTGATTTCCAATGACGAGTGTCAAAAAGTATAGGTTGGTTGGCGAATTTGCGTCGCTCGTGTTGCGCGCAGTGCTAGGCGGTTTCTGCTGGCAGCGCGGACCGCAACCGTCGACGAGCCGGCCGCAAGTCCGGCACAATCGGCAGGCCTGGATTCTCCGTCACCACGAATGAGGCAAAAAGTGAACGGTTGCGTTTGCACATCGTTCGCTAGCGTGTACGGTTGTGTGGCGAACTCTTGCGCACCGCCCGCGTAAGAATTCTGCCGCCGAACGCGGCGCGGTGGATCGCCGCAAATTCTCGTCACTTGTCGTTCCCCGTTCCAACGAACGGGCAGTATGGAGACGGAAACATGAACAAGTTTTTGATGTTACTTGCTGTCGCGGCGCTCGCGGCGAGCGCCACGGGTTGCGGATGCTGCAGCTGCTTCGCGCCGGCCGCCCCGGCCGTTTGCGCGGCGCCCATGCCGGCTTGCCCACCGATGGCCGCCGATCCGTGCAGCGTGCCAACGACGACAACCTACGGCTACGCCCCGGCAACCGGTTGGTGAGTTGCACGGCGGCTGAACGCCGCCGGCTAACTCACTTTTTTTTGCCTTCTTCTTCGCCCGTTTCCAGCACGGCGAGAAACGCTTTTTGCGGGATGTCGACCTGACCGATCGACTTCATTCGCTTCTTGCCTTTCTTTTGCTTCTCCCACAGTTTGCGCTTGCGGCTGATGTCGCCGCCGTAACATTTGGCAGTCACGTTTTTTCGCATCGCGGAGATCGTTTCGCGAGCGATGATGCGGCTGCCGATCGCCGCTTGCAGCGACACTTCGAACATGTGGCGGGGGATTTCTTTTTTGAGCTTCTTGATGACGGCCCGGCCGCGGACTTCTGAGTCGCGGCGATCGCAGATGATCGAGAGCGCGTCGATCCTGTCGCCTTTCACCAGGACGTCGAGCCGCACCAATTCACCCGGCTGGTAGCCGAGGATTTCGTAGTCCATCGTGCCATAGCCGCGCGTGGAGCTCTTGAGCTTGTCGTGCATGTCGTACACGATGTCGGCGAGCGCCAAATCGTAGGTCAGCATCGCGCGGGTCGTTGAGAGATACTCCGTGCGGACGTACGTGCCGCGGCGGTCGGTGCAGAGCTTCATGATGGGACCGATGTATTCGGTCGGCAACACGTAGTTGACGCGAACGATCGGCTGGCGAATCTCGCGGATGTCGCCCTGGTCGGGCACTTTCTGCGGCGTGTGAACCTCGACGTCCTCGCCCGTGTTGAGCGTGAGCTGATAAGTCACGTTCGGCGCGGTCTGCACGAGGTCGATGTCGGAGTCCTGTTCGAGCCGCTGCTGGACGATCTCCATGTGCAGCAGGCCCAAAAAGCCGCAGCGAAAGCCGAAGCCCAGCGCGTCGCTCGTTTCCGGCTCGAAGTCGAAGCTGGGGTCGTTGATCGAGAGCTTTTCCAGCGCATCGCGGA
>JANNTD010000607.1:0-7233 GCA_031403315.1 Planctomycetota bacterium | reverse complement strand
CTCGTGCTTCGCGAATTCACCGACGAAGACGCCAAGAAGGAGGAAGAAGAAAAAAAGTCCGTCAAGTACCGCAAGAAGTGACGGCGATAGAACGGCGCATCAGCACTAAAGCCCCGCGTCCGCGCGGGGCTTCTTTTTTCTCCTGCTTATTGGCCGACGTCCGAATGGTTCGGGCATCGGTAGCGAGCAGGAGCGACTAACATGCAAAAGCACATTCCCCGGCCGATCTATGGATTGCAATCGTGGACGATTGAAAAGCGCGGCACCAAGTTCTACGTAGCGCCAACCGCAACGTCGCAGGATAAAGCTGTCTGGCTCGGTCCCTATGCCACGTTGCAGCGCGCAACGACAGCGATTGCACGAAAGCTGGCTGAAGAATTCACTGTGAGACACGAGCGGCTGTGCGGTTTTCACGGTGCAGCGCCATGAGTGAGCAACTCGCGTTTTCACGCATTCTTGTCGAAGCGGAAGAGCTGGCGCAGGCTGCGCTCGATCGGCATCGCCAGCGGGTCCAGACGTGGTTCGATCACTTGCCGGTTGATGACAAGGATCGGCTCGCCGATTGGATAGCGACCTGCGAATGGGACACTCACGCAGCGCTTTCTGCCGCCGCCGGTGACTGGCATCGAAGCGCACTAGGAATGACATTGAGATGATTGGGCAAAGACCTTCCCCGGCCGCTCTGTGGTCGGGGAACATTCTTCGCTGATGTTGCACCAAACCCGCTTGCTATCCGGAGTCTGAATGGTTCAGGCCTCGGTTGCGAGCAGGAGACCAACATGTCTGGAGTGGATAACAAAGCAGCGCGCATCGCCGAGCTGAATGACCAACTGCGCAAATCACCGTCACGATACGGCAAGGTGTTCACGACTGATGGCGTTGCGTCGTTCGGTGCAGAATTCGTCGTACAGGCGTTGGCCGCGACTGCCGCGTTCGCCAACTTTACCCAAGACAATGACCCTTATGGGGAACATGATTTCGGGAGCTTCGAACTGGATGGCGAACAAATCTTCTGGAAAATTGACTATCTCGACAAGGCCGACCCGGATTTTGGTGCCAAGGACGCCAGTGACTCGGCTACGATGGATCGCGTGCTCACCATCATGCTTGCCAGCGAATACTGAGAACGTTGTCGAATGCGATGTGCCGCTGCCCTACCAACGTGGTGGGGCAGCTTTTTTATTCCGCGCTTGATTGGAAGCTGTGCACAGGTCGGTTGGAACCCCCATTGCGATGCTACAATTGAGCCCACGAACGGGCTGCGGTTTTAGCAGTCGTATCGTCCAATCATGTCTTCCCGAAACGTTTTCATAACAGGCGTCACTCTTGTGCGCTCGCGCGACGCTGCGCGCATCGTAAAATTCACATCTAATTACATTTCTCGGCTTGCTCGCGCGGACATCATCGACGGCCGGTTGATCGACGGCTCGTGGTTCGTCGATCGTAAGCGAGGGTCCGAGCCAAAGAACAACGCATCGCCGGTCATCCGGCGGCTTTCGCCTAACATATGCCGCAACGAAAAGAACTGAACGCACGTTTCAAAGGCTATCAGGCACGAGCGAGGCGCACTCGCATATTTGGCATTTTGCTTGCCGTCGTCGGCATGCTGGTCGGGACGGGTGTCGCGTTGGAGCGAATCATTCCGTTCAATTCTGGCGCGGGTGTTGTTGTCGGATCACGTAGTGCGCTCAAGACAACACAATTGGCCGCTGCGGCTTCGTTCCCGCTCTTCGACACTGCGGCAACCAAAGTCTATGACACGTTGTGCCCATTGTTCCACAGCTGCATCGAATCGGAAGGTGCAGCGCCGCCTACTTCAACTACAGCCACGCGGACACGGACACTTACATCCCTAAATCATTACGCGACATCGTCCGCACGACTTCAATCGCCGCCACTGTCGCGGTCTGATCCGGTTGTTGCCGCAGTACTCCCGGAGGTATCGAAGTCACCAGCCACGATCGTCAATCAACCGATCGACGAGCGCGTACGCGAAACCGAACGCACCGTTGTCGAAAGTGGAACGAGCGCCGCGTACGTTAATGAAAGAATGGCAACGTTGCGACAATCGCTGCAAGTGCAAATTGCAGCTGTTGCAGCAAGCGCAAACCAGCAGTCAACGACGATCTATCAGACGCTCGGTGCTGTCGCCCGTATCGAAAATCTCGACGGCGTCAACATAACGAACTCGACGATCTCCGGTGGCTCGATCGGGAGCGGTAGCATCAGCGGCACGATTTCCAACACCGTCAATTCCCTGCTCGGCACGATCGCCGATCTCACATCCAACACCATCACGGCGACGAACGTCACGTTCACAAATTCAACAACCACGAACGCAACGACGACCAATCTGTACGTGTCTGGCGAGACATGGCTCGGAAGCGGTACCGGCGTTCTGACTGCAACGAACGGGGCAGTTGCGGCACTCGCCACCGGCGCAAATGGTTTGGTATTGAAGGTGGTGGGTGGCGTGCCGGCATGGGCAACGGACATTTCCGGCGGTGGCGGCTCGTCGGCGTGGGCGACCACGACTGATAGTCTGGCCGTGTATCCTGTCGACACAACCGATGTTCTGCTTGTCGGCAACAACGCAACCACGACAACAGGCAACATTCTCGAAGTCACGGGCAATTCCCTGTTTCGTGGCTCGCTTAGTGCGTACAGCACGATCATCGCTCCCTCGTTCGTCGCCACGTCGACGACGGCGAGCGTGCTTCCTTTCGCGAGCTCAACGGCGCTCACCGTTTCCGGCACCGGCTATTTCGGTACGGCGTCGACCACCAATCTCACCGTTTCGGGCGCATCCGGCGGCCTCTTGAAAACAAGTGCGTCCGGCGTCGTATCGGTTGCAATCGCTGGAACCGACTATCTCAGTGCAACGAGCGGCGATTGGTCGGGCACCTTCGATGGTCAAGACGGCAGCTTCTATTTGGCGAACAGCTTTTCAACGACCTCGGCCGATGTTTGGCAAAGTACCCGATCGTTTTTCTCAACCACATCGACGAACTACTTCCTCGCGCTGAACCAGGGCACCGCGTTCTCCACGACATCCGCCGATCATTGGGAATCGCAGCAGACCACCCGCACCGCTGATGATCTCACCAACAATTCGATTGAGGATGTTAGCGACGTTGCGGCAATCACCAAAAACTATGGAGATTTGTTTTTCTGGAACGGCGCTGCGTGGGCAGATGTTGCAACGTCGTCTATTGGGATTGCACTCAGCGACACAACCGGTCTCCTCGCCGCATCACGGGGCGGCACCGGACTTTCAAGCATCACCGCCAATCAGATTATGGTCGGCAACTCCAGCGGAACTGGCTGGACGCAAGTGGCAACCTCTTCGCTCGGTCTCCTCACCACCAGTATCGCAGAGGGCTCGAACCTGTACTACCTCGATAGCCGTGTGCAATCATT
This sequence comes from Planctomycetota bacterium, assembly GCA_031403315.1. Classification (GTDB taxonomy): domain Bacteria; phylum Planctomycetota; class Planctomycetia; order Pirellulales; family Lacipirellulaceae; genus DASYDU01. Next base: position 3,813 of record JANNTD010000607.1, on the reverse strand, counting down.
TGTGCATTCGTCGACGACCATTCCAAAGACATATGCCGCAAACACATTCGCCGCGCTGAATCAATTCTCAAACGCCTCGTCGTCTCTCTTCTCTGTTTTCAATCGCCTCTATGTCGGCGACACCGCAACGACGACGATATTTGGCTCCGCCACTTCTACTTTCGGCGCTGGCATTCAATCAACGTACCTCAACATCACCGGCACCGCCGCGACCTCGACGTTTGCGCGCGGTATAGACTTGGCGGGAGGCTGCTTCTCGATCAACGGCAGCTGTGTTGGCGGTGGCTCGAGCGGCGTGGGCTCCGGCACGCAAGGTCAATTCGCCTTTTACAATACCGCAGGTTCTTCCCTTTCGGCCACCTCAACATTGACACTGTTGCAATCAGGCCTGCTGGGCATCGGCACGACATCGCCTCTCTCCAAGCTGGATGTGTACGGCGATCTCACCATTTCCGGGTTCAACCGATACTTGAACTTCGGAGCCACCTCTACAACAGCAGTTGGCACCAACGGCTACGGCTTGCGTGACAATGCAGGTACGATCGAGTTCAAAAACTCCGGTGGTACGTGGCAGGGTGTGACGACGGCGACGACGGGACCGAGTTTCTCGGTGCATAAAAATGGGACGAATCAGACGGTTACCCAAAGCGGGAACACGAAAATCCAATTCACGACCGAGGCATTCGACACTAATAATAATTTCGACTCCTCCACGAACTATCGCTTCACACCAACTGTTCCCGGCAAATATTTGATTACGCTTTCGGTGTTCTGTCCGAATACCAACTCCGGTTTTTGCATACCGGAGATACTCAAAAATGGCGTGGCGATATCTCATGCACGAGGCTACGGTGCCACGGCGATCGATCGCGCTGTCAATTCAAACATTCTAGTCAACATGAATGGGACAAGCGACTATGTCGAAGGATTTATCTATACCGATCAGACAACCATTAGCGGTACAGTGACCGGAACCTATATGACCGGCGCCCTCATCGCACCCGTGAACGCTACCGCAGGCGGCTGGCAGAACGACGCCACACAATCTTTCCTCGCCGACAGCACCGACAAAGTTGGCATCGGCACGACGACACCTACTGATTCTCTCCATATAGTCGACGAGGACAATACGGGTATCCGATTTGACGAGTTCAACTCTTCGGACGGAGCCAATATCCGCTTGCGCCGAGCAAATGGCACAATAGCGAACCCGACCGGACTTATTGCGAACGATCGCATCGGCGCCATCACCGCATTCGGTTACGACAGCTCCGGCGCATTCGGCACAGCTGCCGCACAATTCGGTATGTTTGCTTCAGAGACGTTTACTTCGGCTGCCCATGGTTCATATCTGCGCCTGGAAACAACACCTCTGGGCTCAACTTCTGCCGCAGAGCGTGTACGCATTGATTCGAATGGCAACGTCGGCATTGGAACCACGACGCCATGGCGCTCCCTTTCAGTCGCAGGCACCGTCGGCTTCGATGGGCTCACGGGTGCCACCGGCGCAGGTTCGGTGTGTTTGGATGCGAACAAGCAACTCGTCTATAATAGTGGCTCCGACGCTTGTCTTTCTTCAACACGCGCAACCAAACACGACATCACTGCTCTTGGCTTCGACGGGCTTGACCTCGTTACCGCTTTGGAGCCGGTCTCATTTGTTTATAACGGTGCTGACACTCGCGTACGGTACGGCTTCATCGCCGAAGATGCCGCTGTCGTGAATGCCCAGTTCGCAACCTACAACGCCTCCGGCACCGTCTCCGGCATCGACGACCGCGCAATTATTTCGGTCATCGTAAAGGCGATTAAGGAAATCTGGGTTCGCCTCGAAGAATATTTCGCACGCACTGAGCGATTGGAGGAACGCGTCGCTCAGCTCGAAGCGCAGATCGCCGCCAGCAATCCCGCATCTCTGCCAACCCCAACAACCTTATTGGAAGCCTCTTCAACGTCGACTCTGCCGGACGCGGCTAACGATAACGAACCAGCTCCGGACTTTATAGAGCCGCCACCGATGGTGGATGCCTCGATTCCGGTTGTGGATGCAGCTAGCGATAATTCCCTGCCGCTTGCCCCTACCGGCACGCCGACACCTTAAGTAACGGGCCTAGCAGCGCTGGTCGCGATTGTCTCCTTTGCAGCATTCGATCTCGCACGTCGTTCGTTGGCTTGCGTTACTGGTAGGGTTTCGGGCGTAGCACCAGCATTTTTTGGGTTGGGTTTTCTTGATCTGTGCCGCTACAAGCGGATGACCCGGCACGACCGCTAATGGTGGCGCCGTGATGAGCGGCGTCGCAGGCGCAGGAAGTGTCGGTGAAGTTCCAATGCCTGCCCCCGGCGCCACCGGCGTGATCATTGGAGTTACTGGTCGAGGCGGTACCACCTCGATCGGACGGACGGTTTGCCCAGTCGCGGGTCCCAACCCCAGAATCAGTATCATGGCAGTCAGAGCTACGATCTTGAACATACCGCCCTCCGTAAAGTCGCCGGTCGATCAGTTTTGGTGCACGACACTACCATGCGCCAGCAGTACCGAGCTTGTTCGCTGTATCTCCGCAATGCGCACGGCGATCTGTACGCGCCGTCGATCGACCTCCCGCATCTGATCTTGCATCTCGCGAAAGCATTGCAGCCGTCCGATGTCTTGCTCCGCCTTGAGCTCTGCCACCGCATGCAGGGCGCCGTTAAGCCACCACCATTCGCGTTCCGCTTGGCGGTCCAACACCTGCAATTGCTCAATTGTGTCCGGTATGTCGCATGCTGCGTCCATCGTCGTCTCGCAATATTAGTTCCCTCTTTGTTCTTTTATTGGTAGACGCTCTGATCGCCGCACGCAAGTCTCGTGTTCGCAGTGCCCGCTGCAGCACCAGTGCGGCTCGCAAAACGGCTTCGACGTATCATTGATGTGGAGTGCTGTGCCTCATGGTCTACCGCAAGGGCGAGTTGAGCAAAGCCACGATCGATCGCGAGTGGCCGCACCAGGTGGCGCTGATGGCAGAACGGTGCCGTGGCCACAACCACGACATCATCCACCGGTTCTGCGCGGGATTGTCACTCTGCCCGCGCGGACACGCGTTCCGGCGCCATGACCACGACATGATCGTGTTCTGTTTTGCTCAACGCGCACATGCCGAGAGCTTTTGTGCTCACTTTGCTGGCGAAGTCATCGCGCCGAAGGATCGGCCGCGGTGGCCGGGCTGTCGTTAGGCCGCATCGAGCATATCCTTCTTTTCAAGTCCTTGCTGGACGATGCGCATGTGTGCGGGCGGATATTCCCGTGCCAACGCATACGCGGCATCGGGTGAGCCCGTGAGCCAGGTCTCGAATTGGTCGTCACCCGTCAGCAAGACGGGCATGCGCTCATGATTAATCGTCGCCACCAGCGAATTCGGCGTGGTGGTAAGAAACGAATAGGTTTCGATATCGACGTTGGCGCCGTCCTTCTTCACCGGCCCCGCGTAGCGCCGCCAGATGCCGGCGAATGCAAACAGTGGCCGCGCGTCGTTGCCGTTGATCGCAAACCAGTTCCACGTGGCTGGCTTCACATCGCCGTTGGGTTCGCAGAATGATGACGCCGGCACTAGGCAGCGCCGCTGCTCAAATGACGTTTTCCAGAACGAACTCGTGCGCAGCTTATCATCGCGCACGTTGGTAACCGGTCGTGGTGCCTTCCCCTGTTGTAGCAGCATGAAGCCCCAGTTCATCATGACGAGTTCGCGCTCCCCATCGGCAGCATAGCGAACCACCGGCGCCACCTGGCGCGGAAAAATTGCAGCGACAGGATCGAATGCGACGCTGCGATTGTGTGAG
>JANNTD010000606.1:0-7507 GCA_031403315.1 Planctomycetota bacterium | reverse complement strand
CCGGCGAATTTTGCGAGCGGGCACTCGCGCTCGATAGCAAGGCCTGGCAGGCGCAGTTGACGCGGGCGATGTCCCGCATCGCGCTCGGCTCATTCGCCGACGGCTGGGACGACTACGAAGCGCGTTGCCAACTTCAGGACTACTACATTCGCCGGCTCGGTTTACCCCAGTGGCAGGGTCCGGCCGACTGCAAGCAATCGATCACCGTGATTCCGGAACAGGGCGTGGGGACGCAGGTTTTGTTTGCTTCGTGCCTCGCGGATCTCGTCAAGCATGTGCCGCACGTGACGGTCGGTTGCGAACCGCGGCTCGTGGGACTGCTGCGTCGATCTTTCCCGACGATCCACGTGGTGGCCGGCGGCTTGCTCCCGGAACTCGCCAAGAGCGGGTTGTTCGACTGTTACCTGATGGCGGGCAGCCTGCCGCGCGTGTTCCGCCGGTCCGCACAGGTGTTTCCCGGCGCAAGCTACGTCACGGCCGATCCGCTCGCACAAGCACGTTGGCGAAAGCGGCTCGATGCGCTGGGACCCGGCCTCAAGGTCGGCATCTCGTGGGGCGGCGGCGCGCAAAAGTCCGACGCCAGCCATCGCCGCACCGACCCGGACAATTGGCGGCCGCTCACGGCGCTCTCGAACATTCACTGGATCAACCTCCAGTACGACGCCTCGCCGGAAGAGCTGAAATCCTGGCAGCGATCGGCGAGCGCACGGTTCCACGACTGGAACGACCTCGACAAAAAGCACGACCTCGAAAATCTCGCGGGCCTGGTGAGTCAGCTCGATCTGGTGATCACAGTGGTCAACTCGACCGTCCACCTCGCCGGCGCCCTCGGCACGCCCACCTGGACGCTCGTTCCATTCGGCGGCGAATGGCGCTGGCAAACCAGCGGCGAGAAATGTCTTTGGCACAGCTCGGTCCGCCTCTTCCGCCAACAGCGTCTCGACGACTGGACCGATGTCTTCACCAAGCTCCGAGACGAGCTTACGATTCGCATCAACTCCGATTTCGGCACACGGCACGGCCGAGCCGCGTGAGTTATCGTCGCGAGCTACCACTCGCAGCGGGTGCATCCTGCGACATGTTGTCGATGCTTGTGGCTGGTCCCCCCGGGCCGCTACAATCGCGGCGGACAGACATCGCCGGCGATTCATGCCGGCCGAACGGGGAGAGAGCATTATGAATCGATGGCTGCGTTGCGGGTTCGTTGCTGCGCTGTGGATCCTGCCGTGTTACGCCGAGGCGGCGATCAATTTTTCCGTCACTTTTAACGATCCGAATGGCGACCTGACCGCGGCAGCCGGCTTGATCGAGTCGCACGTCGTCGCCGCCGGAGAGCGCTGGGCCGGCCATCTGGTCGGCGACGCCGACATCGAAGTCGTTATTCGCACGAGCCTTGCCATTCCTTATGCCGAGGGACGCAGTCTCACCAATCTGTTCGTCCGCAACAACGGCACATTCAATGTGTTCGAACAAGGCATGGCGGCCGAGATTCGCACCGGCGTCGACCCCAACGGCGCCGATCCCGACGTAGAAATCGAAATCAATCCGGGCTATGTGTACGACGAGTTGTGGTTCGATCCAGATCCCTACGCCCGCACTGCGACCGTCGACGTCAATCGCACCGATGCGATGAGCACGTTTCTGCACGAGTTCGGCCACGCGCTGGGCTACAGCGGTTGGATCAACGGCACGACGGGCACCTATCCGAGCGACTACCAGTCGACGTACGACGAAAGGACCAGCTTCGACGGCACTAATTTCTATTTCAACGGGCCCGAAGCGGTTGCGGTTTACGGTGGCCCGGTGCCGCTGACCTTCGCCAATGTGTTTCACGTGGCGAATTTCGCCCCGCGGCCGGGCGAAGACCTGATCCTCGACTTGATGAACGGCTTGGTCTACTACCGTGGCTCCCGCTACGACATCGAGCCGCTCAACATCGCCATGCTCCGCGATGCGGGTCTGCCGGCGATCTACCTTGCGGGCGACTACGACCTGGACGGCAACGTCGATGCCGGCGACTTCGCCACGTGGAAGACCGCGTTCAACTCGACGACCAGCCCGTTTGTCGACGGCAACCGCAATGGCACGGTCGACGCCGCCGACTACACTCTTTGGCGCGATAACCTGGGCGCGAGCATTTTCGGAAGCGGCAGCGGATCGCTGGCAACCGTACCGGAGCCGGCCGCCTGGCTGCTGACGGTAGTGGGCTCGTTTTGTTTAGCGATGCGGCTCCATTCACTCTAGCGGCGAATAATCGGTCGGGTTGACGAACACCGACTCGATTTTGTTGACGATCGTGCCGCTGGCCTCCGATTCGTCGCGGGCTCTGTGCCATTCGGGATCGTTGATGAAGCCTTCCCAATTCTTCTTGGCCGCGTCGCGGCTGTCGTGGGCGACGATGTAGATGAGCGTGTCGTTCGAGCGCGGCTCGTCGGCGGGCGTCCAATAGCCGATGTTGGCCATGCCGTGTTTCTCGAACAGCTTCGTCGTGTGGTCGCGGAACCGCGCGTGGAGTGCATCGAGCCTTCCCGGTTCGGCGGTGTAGGTGCGGATTTCAAATACGCGGTTGGTTGTCGCCGCACCGGCCGACTCCGAACTCGCGGCCCGGCCCATGATACCCACGGCCGCAAGTGCGGCTAGCGCGATCGAGATGGAATCGAAGTGTTTCTGACGCATCGGTATTCTCCTTGCACAAGTGATCGCGACAAAACAAATGGTGTGCGAAAACGCACGCGTGGTTTAACGAGAAATTGGGGTCGATTCCGACACGCTCTCGGTGCTCTCGACGGTTTCGATTCTCACGTTGTCGACGCCCCAGCTTTCGTCGTCCGTGCCCTTCCCTTCGAACAGGCTGCTCGTGAAGTCGAGTTCGAGCACGTCCTTCCTGTGTGGGAACGTAAACTCCAAACGATAGATCGCGTCGCCGAAAAATTTGTAGGCGAGCGTATTCGTGCTGACAGCGGCCGTTTGGGGCGAGCACTTTGGTTGTGGGTGGTCTTGGACGCTGCCTTGCCGGTCGACTTTGTGGTTGTTCGAGAAGCTCGTGTCGAGCAGCGTCGGCTCACCCGCCACCGCGAGGCGTAAGCGGTCCGGGCCGTATTGTGGGCTGTTACCGTCCCAGGATTTCAGCACACAGAGATCCAACGAGAGCCTCAGCGCCTGATGCGGCGGAAGCTCGTGCAGCGTGAGGCGAATTGTTTGCTCGACGAGCGTGCGGTTGTAGCCCGGGTCGGACGCGGTGCCGATTTTCGGCCCGCCGAATTCACCGAGAAAGCGCTGGGCACCGTTCGGCGATTCGCAATTGGTGATCGCCTGCGGCTCGACGTTGCCCGACCCCGGCGGATCGTCCGCGCTACGGAAGCGGATGCTCGACGAGGTCCACTCGGCATACCTTGTGCCGAGCGGCGCGTCGAAGGCGTTGGAGTAGACCTCCACTGCGCCAGCGCGCAAGACCTCGCCCGTAGCCAGCAAGATGAACCCAAGACCGCAGAAATAAATACAGCGCCTACCAGGGCAATTTTTCATGAGTCTCATCATACAGCGACGCCCGCAAATCTGCGCCGCAGCACCGCCGGAGTGCGAGATTTCAAGGCCCTGGCCGATCAGCTACGCTGCCAGGGCCCACGGCGTGCGGTATAATGGATTTCTGCCTCGAGTGATCCATTTCTTGCCGACCTCGCCCGATGAGTGATTCCGGAACAGACCAGCCGACTGCGGCCACGGAGCCGAACGACGGTGCTCCGCTCCCGCCCGCCGTGTTTGCTGCGCGCGTGGCGACGCTGGTCAGCGACGAGGCGGGGATTCGCGGCGGTGAATTGCCGATGTGGGATCGGCTCGGCAAAACGCCGCGGCAATCGTGGCGATCACGATTCGTGCCGGCGTTGGCTTGGGGCGTGACGCTTGGCCTGCTCGTCGTCGCGGCCCTCCGCTTTTTTTGTCACGACGCGACGGTGCCGCTCACCTGGATCAACGCGTATACGCTCTACGTCTATCTGCCGGTGTACCTGGTGATGGTCTTCGCAGTTTGGTCGGAGCGGAAGTGGTTGGCCACGGCGAGCTTGGCGGTGGTCGCCTGCCATTTGACTTGGGTGCTGCCGGACTTCCGGCCGGCCACGCCCTATGTGCCGCCGGTCGCAGCGGAGGCCGGTTCACCGCGTCCCTTGAAGATTTTCTACGCCAACGTTCGCGGTGGCAGCAATTACGACATGGATGGAGTGTTGGCCGAGGCGCTCGACGGCGATCCCGACGTGATTGTAATCGCTGAAATGCAACGCTGGTGGTGGCGCAAAATGATCGACAAGAACCCGCTCAAAGCGTATCCCTACGGCACCAATTTGCAACGTCGCAATTCTGGCGACATTGGTGTGTTTTCGCGCTTGCCCGTCGAGCGGATGGAACAGATTCTGGTCGACAACCGCACCAGCCTTGTGGTCGACATCTCGCTCGGCACAGAAACGCTGCGGCTCTTTGCACTGCACAGCCCGCGACCGATGCGGCAAATGAACGATGACTACTACAAGTTCTGGCAGCAGATCGAGCCGATCCTGGCCGAACAACGCGGGCCGGTGGTGGCGATTGGCGATTTCAATGCAACGCAACATTCGCTCGTCTACGAGCTGCTCAAGGCCGACGGGATGCGCTCGGCGCACGAAGATCGCGGCCGCGGCTACGTCACAACCTGGCCGAACGGCAAACTACCTATTCCGCCGATCCGCATCGATCAGGCATTCTTGTCGCCCGAGGTGGAGTGCATTTCGATCGCCGAAGGCGCCGGACCAGGCTCCGACCACAAGCCATTGATCCTGGATCTCCGCATGCATGCACCGGCTCCGGCCGGCCCTGCCCGCTAGCACGACTTCCGCGACAATCCGTCGGGCCCCTTCAACCTCGATGGCCTCGCCAGCAAGTTTGAGTGCGGTTGCATCTACCGATTTCGGATGTAACTCGCTTTCTGAAAAGCAGTTACGCGCGATCAAAGGCCGCAAACTGGACCTTCGTGACACCCAGGAAAAACCGCTACCATTGCCCGCCTTCCCGTAGTTTCCCCCCGTTTCCTGATTCATTTCATTGAGGTATTCCCAACCTTGGCTACAATGGGAACTGTGGGCCGGCGCTTGCAGGAACAGTGAGCGTAGGGCTGGAAATATGCGTGTAGCACTCCTGGATGGGACGCTCGTGAGATTGACCAACTAAAGATTTCCACGCACACAGGAACGTGTACGTGTGGAATCGCCATTCTGCGAACTTCCGGCGACGAATGATTCGGCGTGCGGAGCGTCAACGTGTCGGCACAGAGAAGCACATGGCACAGGCAAACGTCGCACCTTCGATTGAATCCTTGCTGAGACTGGCTCCTGAAGAGCCGGACAGCTGGGTCTTGGGCTCGAATCCCAAGGTTAGCCGCATCGCGCGCCACGTCGAACGCGCCGCCGATGTCGGTTGTACCGTTCTTGTCACCGGCGAAACCGGTACCGGTAAAGAAGTCTGGGCACGGCTGTTGCACCGACTCGGTCCGCGCCGCGACAAACCATTCGTTCCCGTCAATTGCGCCGCGCTGACCGCGACCTTGGCCGAGAGCCAATTGTTCGGCCACGAGAAGGGTGCGTTTACCGGTGCGGCCGGACGCAGCTTGGGCGTGTTCCGCGCAGCTGCGGGCGGCGTCGTCTTTCTCGACGAAGTCGGCGAGATGCCGATCGACCTGCAGCCCAAGCTCCTGCGCGTGTTGCAGCAGAACGAAGTCACGCCGGTTGGCTCGTCGATTCCCCAGCAGATCGACATCCAGATCATCGCGGCTACCAACCGCGAACTGGACAACGAAGTGAACGAAGGCCGGTTCCGCGAAGATTTGTATTACCGCCTGAACATGGTCGAGCTGCGCGTCCCGCCGTTGCGGCATCGCATCGAGGACATTCCACATTTCGTCGAATTCTTCGCGCAGAAGTTTGCGGTCAAGTACCAGCGGCCGCGCTGGCAGCCCTCGGCCGAACGGCTCCGCGAGTTCTGCGAGTACCGTTGGCCGGGTAATATCCGCCAATTGGGTCACATCATCGAGCAGGCGTATGTGCTCGATTGTGAACCGCGGTTGCCGGACTCGCTGCAGCATCGCGGCGTCGACGCGGCATTGCCCTTCATGGACCTCGGCCAGTTGCGGCGCGCGGCCGTGCGACAGGCTCTGCGGGCCACGCGCGGCCACAAGGGCCGGGCGGCAAGGCTGTTGGGCGTACATGCCAACACGATGACCCGTCTGCTCGCGCAAATTCGCCGCGAAGACGAAAATGGTAGCGATGCCGACCGCTTGAACTAACGGCGGGCTACAAACCTCTTTGTCTCGCCGTTGTCAGCGGCCGCGTCTCGCATTACATTGCGCCCGGGCGAAGTCCTCTTTGGGGCGCGACAGCGGTGGCGACACAAACCGTCGGTGATTTCGAGTTGGGCGAACTGCTCGCGTCGGGCACCGTGGGCGACGTGTATCGCGCGCGGCACGTCGAGTCAGGCCGGCCGGCCGTGATCAAGTTCCTACAAAGCCACGCGATCGCCGAGCCCGATCTGCAGCGCCGCTTTGTCCGCGAAGTCGCCATCGTCGAGAAGCTCAACCATCCGAACATCGTGCGGCACTACGATTGCGGACTGGCCGAGGACCGCATCTTTTTCGCCATGGAGCTCGTGGAATGCGGCACGCTCAAAGAAGTGCTGCGGCAACGCGGCAAGCTGCCGTGGCGCGAGGCGGTCGAATGTTCAATTCAGATTTGTGGCGCACTCGCGCACGCGCATGAAATCGGCGTGATTCACCGCGACCTCAAGCCGGCGAATCTGTTCCTTGCGGAGGATGGCCGCGTGAAGATCGGCGACTTCGGCCTGGCCCGCGATCTCAACAGCGCGCGGCTCACGCTCGACGGCCAAACGGTCGGCACCTGCCGCTACATGCCGCCCGAGCAAATCACCGGCGACGAGCAGCTCACCGGCGCGGTCGACCTCTACGCGCTCGGTTGCATTTTGTATGAGATGCTCGTGGGTCGCACGCCGTTCGACGGCCGCACGATCGTCGAGATTTTCGAGGCCCATCTCAGCGACTTCCCGAAAGAGCCGACGGAGCTGGTCCGCGATTGTCCGGACGAACTATCTAGCCTCGTGATGCAGCTGCTGGAGAAGAGCCCCGCCGATCGCCCCGCGGAAGCGGCCGCAGTGCAGGCGGCATTGGTGGACATATTGCACGGCCGCCCGATGCGACTTGCCCCGCGGCCCGCGCACGAGCTGCACGCCGACCTCGCCGCGGCCGCTCACCCCGACGAGCCGAATCTCACCGAGCGCTTGCAGACTCCCAGTTCGCTGGCCGACGAGCGATCGCCGTGGCGGACGTGGGTCGTGTTCTGCGTAATTGCCGCCGGAATCCTGATGTTGGCCCTCGCGATGTGGCGGCGCTAGAGGTTTGCCGCGAGGTCCCCGCGCCCGTCATCGCAAGTCGGGGTTTTTTGCTGGCAATTTGCCCCGATTTCGCTAAGATAGTGTT
>JANNTD010000605.1:0-2814 GCA_031403315.1 Planctomycetota bacterium | reverse complement strand
GTTTCGTGGCAATCGTCGCCGCTCTGCTTCGGCTCGCTAAAGCGCGAGATGTTCCGCTCGTGCCACGCCTCGGACATCGGCCGAAACGATTCGGGAATCCGCCCCGCCGCCGTTTCGAGCTCCTTGTGCTGCGACCACCATTCCATCATTGCCAGATAATCCGCATCGCTCTCTGGACGCAATTCGTCGCCATTGAGACACAGCCCATTCGGCGCGAGTGACTTGTAACAGCGCGCGTAGAGTGATTGCTTCTCCGCCGGCTCCAGATGATGAATCGCCGACATGCTCACGAGCGCATTGGGCGCCGCCGGCAGTTCCGCCGGCCAATCGTCCTGCAGCCGCTTCTCAACGAACGTCACGCGATCAGCGAACCGCGCGAGCCGCCGCTCGGCGATCGCCAGAAACGCCGCCGATTGATCCACGAGCACCGCCCGCGACTCGCCAAATCGCTCGAGCACACGCTCCACCAGCCGCCCCGAACCGCCGCCGAGATCGACCACGCACCGCACCGGCGTTTTCTCCTCCGCAAGAAGCCGCAGAATTTCATCCTGCAACGCCACGTAAAACGGGTGAATCGCTGGCGCATGTGCGTCAAACGCCTCGGCCGCCGCGCTCGTGTTCCATCGATAGGTCGTCATATGTTCGCCACCGACACGCCTGAGGCAGTAGATGTTCGGACCTATGTTTGCCTCGCCATCAAAGTCCCCGCAGCCTGCCGCCACAATTTCGAAAATTCTTGCCGCTTCCCAGAGCGAGTTTTTCGAGTCCTCGCGAAATGCGCCGGACCCCGATTTTTGAGCCGCTTTTTGCCTTCACTGGACCTTCATGCTGGCAACGCTAGAATTTAACATCTGCCACAACCCCTTGTATGATAGCACTTTACGACTCCCAAGAAGTTGCATTGACGAATCGATCGGAGCGAGTAAGATCAGTCTCCCTAACAACAGTATGTAGTAGCCACGAGGGCATCGGGCACAACATATTGTGGTTTTTGGCTGACGCTGATCCCGAATTTTCGGGTTTTGGGCAATCGAGGCCCTAAATCTGGTGCAGGCTCTGCCAGTTTGATGAAGACCGGGGCCGCGAGGTTGCCGATCCTCACTGGCGTGCAATGTACAATTGTTCATACTGGTAGGATGCCCGTCTCACGCGCAAAGGAGCTGCCGCGATGGCCACTGCAAATATTCAAGCCGCCCGTCCTGTGAAAACCGCCTCTTCCAACCCGACCCAATCGACGGCCAAGCGCTTCCACGGTCGGCTCAAGGTCGATGCGACCTTCTGCCCGACCGATGTCGACGATCTATTCTCGACCGTCGACTGGGAAGTCCGCAGCTCGCAGATCAAGGGCGAGAACGGCGAACTCATTTTCGAGCAGACCAACTGCGAAGTGCCATCGTTCTGGAGCCAGCTCGCGACCAACGTTATCTGCAGTAAATATTTCTACGGCGAAGTCGGCACGCCGGAGCGCGAATACAGCGTCAAGCAACTTGTGCACCGTGTCGCCCGCACGATTGCCGATTGGGGCCTCGAAGACGGCTACTTCGCCTCGCCGCAAGATGGCGAGCGCTTCTACCGCGAGCTGGCTTGGCTCTGCCTGCATCAACACGGCGCGTTCAATTCACCCGTCTGGTTCAACGTTGGTCTCTATCACCAATACGGCGTCACCGGCTCGAAGTGCAACTGGCGATGGGATGCCCAGGCGCGCGACGTCGTCCAGCCCGAGAACCCGTACGAGTTCCCGCAAGGCTCGGCCTGCTTCATCCAAAAGGTTGAAGACAACATGGAAGACATCATGGAACTCGCCCGCAGCGAGGCCATGCTCTTCAAGTTCGGCAGCGGAACCGGCACCGACCTCTCGACGCTCCGCTCCCACCGCGAAAAGCTCGCCGGCGGCGGCAAGCCGAGTGGACCGCTCTCTTTCATGCGCGTCTACGACCAGGTCGCGGCGGTCGTCAAATCGGGCGGCAAAACCCGCCGTGCCGCCAAGATGCAATCCATCAAGGACTGGCACCCCGACGTGATGGAATTCATCGAGTGCAAATGGAAGGAAGAGCAGAAGGCCCGCGTGCTGATCGAGAAGGGGGGCTACGAGGCCAATTTTAATGGCGAAGCCTACAGCTCGATCATGTTTCAGAACGCCAACCTCTCGGTCCGCGTCACCGACGACTTCATGCAAGCCGTCGAGCGGAACGAAGATTGGACCACCCACTGGGTCACCAATCCCCAGCAGCCCGGCCCGACCTACCCGGCCCGCGAGGTCGTCAATCGCATGGCCGAGTGTGCCTGGCACTGCGGCGATCCCGGCGTGCAATACGACACGACGATCAATAAGTGGCACACCTGCCCCAACAGCGGCCGCATCAATGCCTCGAACCCGTGCAGCGAGTACATGTTCCTCGACGACACGGCCTGCAACCTCTCCAGCATCAACCTGATGAAGTTCCGCCTGCCCGACGGCATCTTCGACGCCGAGCGCTTCCAGGCCGCCTGTCGGATCTTCTTCATCGCGCAAGAAATCCTCGTCGACCACGCGAGCTACCCGACCCAGGACATCGCCCGCAACAGCCATCTGTTCCGGCCGCTGGGCCTCGGCTATTCAAACCTCGGCAGCCTGCTCATGTCCGAGGGCACGTCGTACGATTCGGATGCTGCGCGCGGCCTCTGCGGCGTAGTCACCGCGCTCCTGCACGGGGCGGCCAACCTCACCAGCAGCGAGCTCTCCGAGGCGGTCGGTCCGTTCGACAGCTACGAAAAGAACCGCGAGCCGATGCTCCGTGTGATGCAGATGCACCGCGACGCGGTCGAAGAGATCAA
>JANNTD010000604.1:0-18200 GCA_031403315.1 Planctomycetota bacterium | reverse complement strand
CCTGGCCACGTCGGTCGCTCCATGGGCCGCCGCGTTCTTGTCGACCACCGTCACCGGAGGTTCGGCAAGAATGCTCAGCGAGGGCACGACCATCTCAAACTTTTCTTGACCAAGTTCCTTGAGCGCCAAGAGCGCCTCGTTTTCCCAAGTCAGCAACACGTCGCCCAACTCCCGCTGGACGAACGTCGTCGTCGAGCCGCGAGCGCCCGAATCGAGCACCGGCACGTTTTCGAAGATCTTTGACACAAACTCCTTGGCCTTGGCTTGATCGTTGCCATTGTGCTTGAGGGCATATCCCCAAGCGGCCAGGTAGTTGTAGCGAGCACCGCCCGAGGTCTTCGGATTCGGCGTGATCACTTCGACGCCTTCCTTTGCTAGGTCGTCCCAGTCTTTGATACCCTTCGGGTTGCCCTTGCGGACCAGGAATACGATCGTCGAAGTGTAGGGGCAGCTATTGTGCGGCAGTCGCTTCTGCCAATCCTTCGGATACAAGCCGCTGATCTCGGCAATCTGATCCATGTCGTAAGCGATGGCGAGCGTCAGCACGTCGGCCTTCAGACCGTCGATGACCGCCCGCGCTTGCGTACCGGCGCCACCATGCGACTGCTCAACGGTCACCTTCTGCCCCTTCTCTTCGAGCCAGTGATTGGCGAATTCCCTGTTGAACTCGACATACAATTCGCGCGTCGGATCGTAGGAAACATTTAATAGCGTGATCGCTTCGGCGGTCTTGGGCTGTTCAGCAGCCGACGTGCTTGTCGCCGTCGGTGCGGCGCCCGGGCTCGACGCGGTGGACGGCGAGCAGCCGGCAACGGCGAGGGCGACAAGGAGCGTTGCCAAATGGCCATGCGTTCGCGCGGCCCGGGCGATTGTGGTTTCGGCTTGTGGGGTGGGACGGTTCATAGCGGTCACCTCCGGCAGTCTTTGGGTCAGTGATTTGCGGGGAGCGTTGCCGGGCCCTGATGGCGCACGGCGGACGCATTCGGTCCGGTTGTAACGCAAGCCGGATGCCAAACGCCGTTTTGGTCCGCCAGTTGCATATTTCAGCCGGAATCCGACGCGACCGTCGCTTGCAGGAGCCTGTTCTGTGACATATGATAGATACGACCCGTCTTTAACGATGGAACTGCCATCACATTTCACGGAACTACCGGTGAGTTTGGGCGACATGTCGTTTTCGAGTGAGATCTTGCTCCGCGTCTGGCAGGAAGTTTGCCGGCATCTCGAGATCAACGAGTCGGCCACTGCCGTCGCCGCACTATTGATGGATCATGTGCCGCTCGATCGATTTTCGATCCATTGCTTCGAGCCAGAGCATCGCCGAGTCCGCATCGTCGGCAGCTTTCCCGAAAACTATGCCGCCGGAAACCACGCCACCGGAAACCGTGCCGCCGGCGATCCGGGCGACATCCATCTCACCGAAGAAGTCGCCAAGCAATTGGAACGCTGGATCCGCCGCCGCGAGGCGATCCATCATGGCGACGACCCCGCCAAGGCCAACAAGATTCTCCGTAGCATCGGCACAGAAATGCGCGGAGGCGACGCTGTGCTCGCGCCACTCATCGGTGAACATGGCTCAAGCGGAATCCTCTTGGCACTCACGCCGGCCGACCGTCGGTTCTCTCGCAATCAAGCCACGTTGCTAGCCGGCCTCGCGGAACCGCTCGCCGCGGCGCTCGACAACGACGCCCGACTACACGAAATCGCGGCCTTGCGCGAAGCGGCCGAAGCCGATCGCCGTTCGCTACTAAATCGCTTCGGCCGCAAGGACGTTGGCGACACGATCGTCGGCGAGGATTCCGGCTTGCGGCAAGTGATGCAGCGCGTCGACATGGTCAGCCGTTCCGACGTCCCCGTGCTGATCCTCGGCGAGACGGGCACCGGCAAGGAGCTCGTCGCCCGGGCGATCCACAACCACAGCGACCGCCACAATGGCCCGTTCATCCGCGTCAACTGCGGCGCGATCCCGCGCGAGCTGATCGACTCGCAGTTGTTCGGCCACGAAAAAGGCAGCTTTACTGGCGCGGCCGACACACGGCAAGGTTGGTTCGAGCGGGCTGACATGGGAACGCTGTTTCTCGACGAAATTGGCGAATTGCCGCTCGACGCCCAGGTGCGATTCTTGCGCGTGCTGCAAGACGGCTACGTCGAGCGCGTCGGCAGCGCCGATCCGATCCGCGTCAATGTCCGGGTCGTCGCGGCCACGCACCGCGACTTGGCCAGCATGGTCCGCGAGAGCGCGTTTCGCGAAGATCTCTGGTACCGCATCGCCGTGTTCCCGATCCTGTTGCCGCCGCTCCGCGAGCGAGCAGAAGACATCCCGGCGATGGCCCGGCACTTTGCGGAGCGGGCCGCCGTCCGCTTCGGTCTTGCCCCGGTGACACCCAACGAAGCTGACATCCGTCTGCTGCAGTCCTACGACTGGCCCGGCAACATCCGCGAGCTGGGCACCGTCATCGATCGCGCGGCAATTCTCGGCAACGGCCGGTCGCTGGAGTTCGCCGCAGCGCTGGGCCTCGCCGCACCACGCCGGTTCGCGGAAGTTGCCACGACGATTGATCTAGCCACCGAAAGCGTGCTCACACCTCCGTCCATCGTGCAAACGCTCGAAGCGGCGATGAAATCGCACATCGAAGCCGCCCTTCGCGCCACGCACGGCCGCATCGAAGGCCGGCACGGCGCCGCCCGGCTTTTGGCGATCAACCCCCACACGCTCCGCGCCCGCATGCGGAAGTTGAAGATCGCCTGGTCGGCGTTCCGCGAATCCTCGGCCGATGAGTGATTCCGCTCGTCTTTGCCGTTCTCGAGTCGGAACGTGTTCGCCGACTGCCGCGTAAGCAAGAATTCGTTATAATGACGCCGCGGCAGGTGCTCGACGATAATTGGTGGCGCCGCATGAAACTTTGTTAGCCAAGCGGTGAAGACGGTGCGCGCAATCTTGTGTCAAAAGCGTGGGGAATCGTTCACGCGTGCGCGTGGTGGGGTCTTGGATTGTGGACCACGCTGGCCGCCTTCTTTACGGCGTTTAATTCATTCTGGCTCGCAAGTCTGCTGGCGGCCGGAATTGCCGGCATCTACATCAGCATTCGGCGCGAACAATTCCGAATCGGCGACTGGTTCGGCTTGCCCTGGCCGACAAAGTGGCGCTCTACGGCGGCGATAGGCGTGACCGCGATCGTCGCCGTTTATTATTTCGGATTCGTGACCCCCGATCCCAATCTGGATTGGGCGCCGGAACAAGCGCGGATGCCGCACGTGGAAATCGTGGGAGACAAAGTCCACGTAAGCAATGCTCGCAATTTCACCTGGCATACAGCGACCGACTTTACGCCCGGTTACTACGATCGAGTCTACGATTTAAGCAAGCTTGACTCGATGTACTACGTGGTCGCCTCGCTCCCCATGTGGGAGGCGGTGGCCCATGTGTTTGTGTGCTTTGGATTTTCCGACGGTCAGCACGTCGCCGTCTCCGTGGAGGGACGGCGAATGAAGGGTCAGCCTTACCGATTGATTCCATCAATGTTTCGGCAGTACCAGCTCATCTATGTCGTCGGCGACGAGCGCGACGTCGTGGGTCTGCGCGGTGCCATTTGGAGAAAGCCGGTCTACTTTTACCCTGCGCGCGCCTCCATTGAAATAAAGCGAGCCATCTTTTTGGACATGATGGAGCGGGCCCATTCGCTGGAAGAACAACCGGAGTTTTATCATCTCATCACCAACAACTGCATGAACAACATCACTTATCATCTCAGGCGCCTCGGTGGCCGCCCTGTGCCACACGATCTGTTGGTGCTGCTCACTGGGCTGTCCGATCGCGTTGCCCACCATTTCGACTATCTCGACACGGACTTGCCCTTTGAGCAGGCGCGGCGAGCATTCCGCATCGATGGCTGGATGCAACAAACGCCGCTTGACGAGGGCTTCTCGCAGCGACTGAGAGAGATACTAAAGAAACAAGAAGCCGCAGCCAAGGCGGAGGCAGAATGAAGGTTTGGGGTGCGTGAACAAAAACGCGCGCGTCATCGACTCGCTGCCGCTTCGCGGCCTTCGGATTTTCTCCGCCGGGTCATGCGGCTGCCGGAACTCGTCGCAGGCCGAGCGACAGCATGATCCAAGCCCAGCCGTTGAAGATCAGATCGATGCCGACGAACAAGCCGATCACCCACAGGCCGGAGACGGGCCATTGCTTCTGGATGAGCAGTCCCAACATCAGCGTGATCGTGCCGTTCAAGAGCACCCAGCCCCAACCCGCAAATCGTTCGCTCAGCGCCGACACGATGCGGAAAATGCCACTCACGATCAAGAAGATGGCGATTATTAGCGTCAGTTGAATAGCGCTGTTTGCCGGTTGCTCGATGATCATCAAGCCGACCACAGCGTACAGGACGCCAATCAACAAATGGACCAGAGTGCCGCTCCAGCGGCCGGCCGAGAAGGAACTTGCGATTTCCGCGATGCCGCCCGCGAGCATCAGGAAGCCGAAGAACCAAGTCACGGTCACTGTAACTGTCGCGATGCAGGCCGAACCAATCGCGAACATACCAAGTGCGGTCATCACGACGCCAAGCGCTAAGAACCACGGCCAATGCTTTTGCAGAGTTTGCAGTTCTTGTGTGGTCGTAGGCAGACCGGGAGTGGGGAGAACGGTATTCATTTTAAGTCTCGCCTTGTAGCCAATTGAATTTAGAACAACAGCACCAACGGCCTCTCGACCAAAACTTGAGCCCTAGACTCAGCCAAGCATAGATTAGGTTACTACCGGAGCATTGTCAATTTTTCGCACGTGGCGGAGGGCGTCGCCAAGGAACGTTTGTTGGTTCTTTCCGCGTCACACCGTTTGATTCGTGGCGAAATTCAGGCGCCGCCTCATATCAGACTCCGCCTCGTAGTTGACGCGTCGGGCGCGGTTGTTGGAACCCTGCAGCCGATGTTAGGCCCAACGCCGAATCCCAATTGACTTACCGCCCTGCCACCCGGCGAACCGGCCCGACGACGTAACCAGGATGTTGTTGGAGAGCGGCGGCAACCGCCTGGCGACTGTCGCGGCCCGGCACAACGACCCACTGCGGCCTGCCGCCTCGGCCGGCGGCGGGATAGAGCGTCACCTCCCACAGCGATGTCAGTCCAGTTTGTACCGCCTGCATCTGCAGCTGCAACATCGCAATTTGACGCTGCACCTGGCTGTCGCGCTGACGCGCCGCCGCCAACGATCGCAGCAGAAAGGCCCGCTCATCCTCCGCGTCGAATTCGTTGCGATTATGGACGGCGAGCCACTCGTCGTAGCCGAGCTTCAAAACTTTCAAGTCGTCGTCGGCAAAGAGGAAAAAGGGCACGGCGTACTCGTCGCCGTTGTCCAGTTCGAGGACGACGCCTTCCAATTCGAATGTTCGCCGCTGCCCTCGTTGCCGCACCAACCACGTCTCAAGCGACCGCCGATCGGCGCCCCGCAAGTTTTCAAAATGTGCGACGATCTTCGGGACCAGTAGTTGATAGAACTCGGGTAGATTCTCCAGCGGCCGATCGTTGACGTAGATTCGGCCCCGCCGCCGCTGAAGGGCCAGGGTGCCATGCGTGTAGTCGACCACGCGGCCGACGATTTTAGCTCCGTCGCGGAGCGTCCAGGTCTGCCGGCCCTCGATCGACTTGCGGGCCAGCTCGTCGGCGTCTTTCGACGTCAAGTACTCGCGGTCCGGGCTCGAGAGTATTTCAATCGGAACGGCCACCAGCTCGTGATCGGCCCGCTGCAGCACCACGCTCTTGTCGTTGAAGGCGACTAGGTCGGCGTCGAGCGTGTATCTGCCCGTGGTATCCGTCCAGAGCCGGGCGGCGTCGGCCGCGGAATGGAAGACCGCCGCTAGACAAAACGCGGCCAAAATTGACATTCGTTTCATCAAACTCGGTCTCACTGGGTAAAAATGTCGATTGAACGAACTTTGGTGCAAGTCCAATCTTACCATCGAACGGAACGCCGCTGCGCGACGACTACGCAATTCTTTCCATTTTGGCGTGGCAGAGCCAAGTGCTCAACTGGACCTGTCGGCGCTTGACCCGCTACCCGATTTCGCTGCTAATTGCCACAGCGTCGGCAAGCGACGGCGGAGACACAAACTCTTGGTAATTACGAATTTCGTTTCGTTCACATTGGCGATTGTCTTGCTTTTCGTGGGCAAGATCGCGCTCAATCGCTCGGCAATCCTCCGCCAGTATAGCATCCCCGAGCCGGTGGTCGGCGGGTTTCTGGCCGCGATCGTGGTCAGCATCCTCTATTTCGCGTGCGACTATGAAGTGACTTTCTCGCTCGACGCCATGCCGTATCTGCTGCTGTATTTCTTTGCCGGCATCGGACTAAAATCCGATCTCCGCGACCTCGTCACCGGCGGCAAGCCACTCGCCGTGATGATCGCCCTGGTGGCGATCTACATCGTGCTGCAAAACTTGTTGGGGATGGGAGTGGCCGCCGCCATGGGTATGAACCCCAAAATCGGGTTGATGGCCGGATCGGTGTCGCTCACGGGAGGACTCGGCACGACGGTGGCGTGGGGGCCGACGTTTGTCGAACAATTGGGAATCGCCAACGCCGTCGAGCTGGGAGTGGCCGCGAGCACGCTGGGTCTGATCGCCGCCTGCATCATCGGCGGCCCGAGCGCCACCTTTCTAATCAACCGCCACAAGATCGAGACCAGCGAAGATGATGATCTCGACATTGGCGAGCCGAACGACGAGCAGCACCGGCCGGTGGACTCCTACGGCGTGCTCTGGGCCTGGCTATGGCTCAACATTGCGCTAATCCTCGGCTACTTTCTCAACCTGGGCTTGGAAGCCGCCGGCGTCAACATGCCGCTGTTCGTGTCCTGTCTCGTCGCGGGCATCGCGATCGGCAACGTCGGCCGCTATGTGTTTCCGCAGATCACCTGGTCGGGCGAGAAACAGGGCCTCGCGCTCATCTCCGACATTTCGCTGGGCATGTTCCTGGTGATGTCGCTCATGAGCATGCAGCTCTGGGAGCTGCAAGGCTCGGTGGTGTTTCTGGCCGCGGTGATGACGTTGCAGATTCTGATGGCCGCGCTGTTTTCGATCTTCGTCGTGTACAATCTGCTCGGCAAGAATTACGAGGCGGCGATCATCGCGGCCGGCTTTTCCGGGCTGACGCTGGGAACTACCGCCACGGCCATCGTGGGCATGACGGCAGTCACCAAGCAATACGGCGCGGCCCACCGCGCGTTCTTGCTCGTGCCGCTCGTTGGGGGCTTCTTCATTGGGGTGATCAATGCCGTGGTGATCAACGTCCTGGTCAATTTTTAGAGTCGTCTCTCCATGCCTGCAAATTCCCAAACTGCATCGACCGGCCGTTTGCCACAAAGCGAGCGTGTGAGCGCCTTGGTCTTGGAGGCGTATGAGCGGTTCAAAGCCGTCGACGATGGACAGGTTGCGGATTACATTCCGGCACTCGCCCAGGTGAACCGAGACTTGTTCGGAGTGTGCGTCGTCGGCACGACCGGTAACGCCTTTTTTGCGGGCGACTGCGACTACGCATTCTCGATCCAAAGTGTTTCCAAGCCCTTCGTCTTCGCGCTCGTCTGTCAGGCAATCGGCGAAGACGCGGCCCGCGACAAGCTGGGCGTGAACAGCACCGGGCTGCCCTTCAATTCCGTCGTGGCCATCGAGCGGACGGCCGCAGGAACCACAAATCCGATGGTCAACGCCGGGGCCATCGCGGCGGCCAGTCTGGCGCCCGGGGCGACCGCCGACGCTAAATGGCGATTCCTCCACGAAGGTTTGTCGCGCTTTGCCGGCCGAGAACTGAACTTGAACCAGGAAGTCTACGCATCCGAAGCGGCCACCAACGAACGCAATCAAAGCATCGCCAATGTGCTCCAGAGCTACGATCGCATTTTTTTTGACCCGGTCGCGGCCACCGACGTTTACACGAAGCAATGCTCCTTGAATGTCACGGCGCAGGATTTGGCCGTGATGGCCGCGACGCTCGCCAACGGCGGCGTGAACCCGCTCACCAAAGAACCGGTCATCGATCCGATCCACTGTCAGCACGTGTTGGCGGTGATGGTGACGGCCGGGTTGTACGAAAATTCCGGCGACTGGTTGTATGACACGGGGCTACCCGGCAAGAGCGGAGTCAGCGGCGGAATGGTCGCAGTTTCCCCGGGCAAAGGCGGGTTGGGGACCTTCGCCCCGCCGCTCGATCCGTCGGGCAACAGCGTCAAAGGACAGCTCGTCGCCAGGTTCCTGGCCGACGAATTGGGGTTGAATCTTTTCGCCTCGCGCCCGCTGGCATGACACTCAGGAGCTCGCCATGAAGCGCATCCGCATCATTCACGACACCGCGTATCACTACCATGAACCGGTCACGTTCGGCACCCACCTGGCAATGCTGCGGCCGCGCGAGGGGCATGACGTCCACGTCGCCGCCTTGCAACTCGAAATCGAACCCCGCGCACAAGTCCGTTGGCGGCGCGACGTCTACGGCAATTCGATCACTATTCTCGACTTCGCCGAACCGGCCCAGCGCCTGCACGTCTTCAGCGAAGTCGACGTCGACCTGTACGATGATGCGCCCATCGATTGCCTCATCGATCCCGGCGCCCAATCCTATCCGTTTCAGTCTGCCGCGAATGACGAAGTCGAGCTCATCCCCTACCGGCTGCCAAGCTACCCGCACGACGGCCCCGCCGTGCAACAATGGCTGCGTCAACTCTACCAGCCCGGTCAGCTCATCGACACGTCCGAGCTTCTAAGCCAACTCAACACGCGGATCTTTGAGTCGTTCAAGTATCAATATCGCGCGGAGTCAGGGGTTCAATTGCCCTGTCAGACGCTCGCCTGGGGCACCGGTTCGTGCCGCGATTACGCCGTTTTCATGATGGAAGCCGCCCGGCACTGGGGCTTCGGAGCGCGGTTTGTCACAGGCTACATTCAGATGGCCGAGGGCCAACACGGCGCGACCCACGCCTGGACCGAGATTTATATTCCCGGCGCGGGCTGGCGGGGCTACGATCCAACGAACAACAAGCTGGTCGGCGCCGAACACGTCTCCGTAGCGGTGGCACGCGAACAAGATAAAGTCATGCCGCTCGCCGGCAGCTGGGATGGCCCGGCGAACGCTTTTGAGCGGATGGAAGTCTCCGTACAGGTCGTGTCGCAGTGAAACTCTGGCGGTGCGAGAAGTCGCATCGTCGGCTAGAATGCGGTCGCGGCTGGTCGGGCGATCGATTCTATCGCGGACCAGTCGGATCAACTTTTCGAACAGGTGGGCCGCATGAGTAGCGAGCCGGAAATGCCCAAAGCCGGAAACCGAATGCTGAATGTGATCGAGCGGCTCGGCAATCGTGTGCCGCATCCGGCGGTGTTGTTTTTGTTGATGATCGTGATGGTGATCGCGCTGTCGCATGCGCTGCAATTGTGGGGCGTGAGCGTTTCGTACGAGCGGATCAACATTGAGACACACAAAGCAGAGCAGGTGACGACGGCGGTGCGGAGCCTGCTGTCGGCCGAGGGGATTCGCTTTATCTTCACGTCGGTGGTGCCGAACTTCATCAATTTCGGCCCGGTGGGGATCATCCTGGTGGCGATGATCGGCATCGGGCTGGCGGAACGCTCGGGACTGATCCAGGCGCTGATCCGCAAGACGGTCGAGGTCGCACCGCGGAGCGCGATCACGGCGATCATCGTGACGCTGGGCGTGCTGTCGAGCATTGCGTCGGACGCGGGCTACCTGGTGTTGATTCCCTTGGGGGCAATCGCGTTTCACAGTTTAAACCGTCATCCGCTGGCGGGTTTGGCGGCAGCGTTTGCGGGAGTGGCGGCAGCGTTTGGCGCGAATTTTCTCGTCAAGCCGATCGACGGCATCCTGGCCGAGATGACTAACGACGCGATTCACGCGGTCGATCCCACGCTGTCGATCGACATGATGTCAAATTTTTATTTTGGCGTCGCGTCGAGCGTGGTGCTGATCGTGGTGTGCACGCTGGTGTCCGATTGGATCGTCGAGCCGCGATTGGGCGACTACGACGGGGAAGCGCCGGCGGCAGAGAATGCGGGGATGACGAGCGCCGAATCGCGCGGGCTAGTTTGGGCGGGCGTGGCGCTGGTTGCTTTCCTGGCGATCGTCTTGTTCTTGGCGCTGCCACAGAATGCGCCGCTGCGAAACCCCGAGACCGGGGCGCTGGTCGGCAATTCGCCGCTGATGGACAGCCTTGTGTTTCTGATCATGCTGGCGTTTGGGGTGACGGGGCTTGCCTATGGCTGGGGTGCGAACACGATTCGCTCGGCCGACGCGGCGATCGACGCGATGACCAAGACGCTTGCCGATTTGAGCGGGCTGTTGTTGTTGTTTTTCGTGATCAGTCAGTTCGTCGCGTATTTCAATTTCAGCAACGTGGGGACGGTGCTGGCGGTAAAGCTGGCCGACGTGCTCAAGGACGCGGAGCTGAACAGCGTCACTCTGCTGCTGGCGTTTCTGGTGATTGGGGTGTTGATGAGCATTCCGGTGCCGAACATCTTGCCGAAATGGGCGATTCTCGCGCCGGTGTTTGTGCCACTGTTCTTGAAGCTGGGAATTGAACCTGAAGCGGTGCTCGCGGCTTACCGCGTGAGCGATTCGCCGCCGAATGTGATCAATCCGCTGCTGCCGCACTTCGCGCTGGTTGTCGGTTTCGCGCAGCGGTGGCAGAAGACGGCGGGCGTGGGCACAGTCGTGGCGATGATGCTGCCGTTTTCGATGGCGACGTTTCTGGCGTGGACGGCACTGTTCTTCGCGTGGTATTTGTTGGGGTTGCCGTTTGGGCCGTGAGCGCGGAATGAAGTGTGACAGGCGCAAACTGGGGGCTCGCTATCGCTCGACCCCAGCCACCCAGCGCTCCGCTACATCGTGGCGAGTGCGACGGCGAGCCGACAGCCTTGCAAGAACTCCGGCAGGTCAACGTATTCTTTGATGGTGTGAATCTCGTACTGCCCGGCGCCGATGGTGACCGTGGGAATGCCGTGTTTGTCGAGCCAATTGGCGTCGAGCCCGCCGTTGGAGAAGAGCGTTGTTGGGTTGAGTCCGATCGCCTCGATGGCCCGCTTGGCTCGCGAGACGACAAGCGAGTCTTCGGCGAGCGTGAAGGGCGGATAGGACGGTGTATTAGTAAACTTCACTTCGGCGGTCGCGCCGTCGGCGTCCTTCACCTCTTGCTGGGCTTTCTCGAAGGCAGCGCGGTAACCGGCGGTGATCGCGGTGGCGAAGGCGGCTTCGGGGCTGCGGGCTTCGCCCTTGATGTGGACGTAGTCGGTCACCACGTTGGTCGCGTCGCCAGCAGGCTGGCCTTCATTGCCGCCGAAGATGCCGACGTTGCTCGTGCCGCGGCCTTCCGGTTTGATCACTTTGCCGAACCAGCCAGCGCGCTGGGCCTCGGTGAGCGCTATGGCGCCGACGAGCGTGGCGGAGATGCCTTTTTCGGGGGCGACGCCGGCGTGAGACGCCTTCCCTTTGATTTCGACGTCCCAGTTTTCCTGGCCGACGGCGCCAATGATCAGCTCGGACGCGAGCTTACCATCGACGTTGAAACACATCACCGCCCCGCCCAACTCGGCGGGGTTCAGCTCGCGGGCGCCGTGCAACCCGCTCTCTTCGCGGACGGTGAACAAGAGTGTGATGGGCGGGTGAGGCAATTTGTGTTTGAGCACTGTTTCGACGAGCGATACCAGTAGAGCGCAACCGGTGCGGTTGTCGCCGCCCAGCGCGGTCGAGCCGTCAGTCACAATGCGGTCGCCTTCCCGCTTCGGCTTCGCTCCGGCGCAGAGGGGCACGGTGTCGAGATGCGTCGCGAACAGGATGCGTGGTCCAGGCTTTGTGCCGGGAAGCTCGACGATCAGATTGCCGGTCTCCGTGGGCAACGGAATCCGCTTGTGCGCGTCGTCGAAGCGGATCACGGAAGCTGGCACGCCGACCGCCTTCAATTCATCGCTGACGGCTCTGGCAATCGCCGCTTCGTGGCCGGTGACGCCATCGATTGCCAGAAACTTCATCAAGTGCTTTTCGGCGGCTGCGGCGTCGAGTGGAATACTAACGCTCATGATCGAGTCCTCAATGTCCGGCGGTTAAAATCCCCAAGGCAGACCCAGCAAGTACCAGGCGACGAACATTAACGTCCAGAGCACGATCATCCAGAGGACATAGGGCAGCAGCAGCGCGACGACGGTGCCGATGCCCGCTTTCTTGTCATACACCTGCGCAAAACCGACCACCAGCGCAAAATAAGCGTTGAGCGGAGTGATGGCGTTTGCCGGGGAATCGCCGAGGCGATATGCCGACAGGACGGCGGCGGGATCGACGCCGAGCGTGACAAACAAGGGCACAAACACAGGAGCGAAGATGGCCCACTTGGCGATGGCCGGCGTGAACACCAAGTCGAGCAAGATCACGACGAAGATGAATCCCAACAGCAACCAAAGCGGGCCAATGTTCGCAGACTTGAGCGCATCGGCCATTCTCACGGCCATCAGCGTCGGGATGTTGCTGTAGTTGAAATAGGCAATGAACTGGCTGATGACCAGGAACAGGAGAATGGTGCCGCCCAAGCTGGAAACGGCTTTGGTCATCGCGCCGATGACCTCGCCCGCACTCCGCATCGTGCCTGCCCCGAGTCCGTAGCCGACTCCGGTCGCCAGGAACAGGAACATGATCGGCACAATCAGACCATTCATAAATGGGGAATTGCCGATGAGCGCGCCGGTATCCGGATTTCGCAGCGGCGCAGCGCCGGGGATCGTGAGCAGGCCGAACACGACGAACACGCCAATCAGCGCTAGCAGCGCGAAGCGCAAACCGCGTGTCTCGTTGGCCGAGAGGGCGGTATCGGCCGGCGTTTTCGCCTGATCGTCCGGAGCGGCTTCGTACTTGCCCAGGCGCGGCTCGATGATCCGCTCGGTAATCAGCGCGATCACGATCGTCAAGAACGGAACCGACGCCATCGAGAACCACAACCCCGAGGTGAGCTCGATCGAGCGCGACGGGTCGACCATGTGGATCGCGTCGTTCGTGATTTCCGTGAGCACGGCGTCGAGCGGCTTGATCAGCATGTTGACGCAAAAGGCGCCGGCCACAGCGGCGAAACCCAGCGCCAGTCCTGCAAGCGGATTGCGGCCGATGCTCAAAAACGCCGCGCCAGCCAGCGGTATCAACACGACGTAACCGGCGTCGGAGGCGATGCTGGACATGATGCCCACGAACGCCAGGATGTAGGTCAAGGACCACGCCGGTGAAACAGCCACCAGCTTGCGAATGAGCGAGTTGATCAGCCCTGCTTCTTCGGCGACGCCGACGCCGACCATCGCCACGATCAACAGGCCGATCGCGGTGAAGCCCATAAAGTTGGGCACGAGCCGCGTGACCATGTCGCGAATGCCGCTGGCGGTGAGCAGGCTGCGCGCGGCGGTGGTGGTGGTCTCGACTTCGTGCGTGTCGGGATTGATGACCTGGTAGGTGACGCTCGCGCCGGAGAGATACAGGATGTGCGAAAGGACCAAGACGATGGCGATCAGGATCAGAAAAATGATCACCGGATGCGGAACCTTGTTGCCGACTGCCTCAACGACGTCGAGGATCCGCTGCGTCAACGTCTTGGGGACGTTCTCTGGCTGTTTCATTCCGCGCCCTTTAGAAAAGAGTGCGACCGCCCATTCCTTCGTGCGGCCCACGCATCACGGCCCCATTATCACCATGAGGCATCGCGCAGGCAATTAGAACAATTAGAAATTGTACTGAAATAGCGCGTTGAGACGTTGGGCGTCGGCCGTCTCGTCGTCGAGGTTCTCGCGCTGGCCCCAGAGGTACTCGATGCCAAACGACATCCGCGGGATGGGGATCCACCACAGGCTGCCGGCGACGTACTTCGCCGAATCATAGGTCGCGGCCGGTTGGCCCAGTTGGTCGTCGACCTGCACATTGGCGAACGTGAAATTGGAGAGCCAGCTCGCGTTATACCAGTGCTCGTAGCTCGCGTTCCAACCGGTGGCCTTGACGAGGTCAAACTCGCCGGTGATCGGGTCGACTTGGCCGTCGAGCCCTTGGCCCGCGAGATCGTTGATGTACCGGCCGAGGCCGGGGCCCCAGTTGCACTGCAGCAGGATGCGGCTGCGGGTGAGGCCCGAGGGATCATCTTCGTGGACGGGATCGGTGCCCATGATGATTGCCCAAGGGTGAAAAACGATGTTCGCGTTGACGCCTGCGCCGACGCGGCGCGTGACGTCGCCGCCGGTGGGTTCGTAGCCGATCGTGCGCATCAGGCCACCGAACTGCAGGTGGCCAACGTCGGTTTCGTAGCGGAGGTGGGTGGCGAAGTCGGGGACGTCTTGGACGTTGGTGCCGAGCGAATTGGTCGTGATGTCGGAGAAGGGGCGTTCCATGCTCGCGGCCCAGTAGACGCGGTCGACCACGGGGAGCGTGATGCGCGCCGAGGGTTGCCGCTGGTTTGCCCAACTGTTCGGGCCTTGGAAGTCGACCAGGCTCGGCCAGTTCGTGCCGTCCATGAACACGGAGTTCTGTTGGCCGAAACGGAAATAGCCGAAATCGAAGAAGGCGTGCCGCAGTCGGAACGGGTTGCCACCGCCGCCGGCCGCCTGGGCCGGACCGTTGAAGAAGTCGCCCTCGATAAGTGTGTGGACGTTCCAATCGCAGTAGTTGGTCGGCGTCCACGATTCGAACCCGATGCGGCTCATCCGCGCGCTCATGTTGAAGTTCTGCCCCGACTCTTGCGGGACCGGGATCGAGTTGGTGACGAAGGCGTCGGTAACGCCGATCGGTTCGAAGTCACCGAGTGCCATGAGCCGCACGAAGCCGCGCATGCGGAACGAAGTATTGATGCCGGGTATGAGGAAGGAGTTGGGGTACATGCCGCGCGTGACCACCAAGCCGACGTCACCTGCGGGCGGTCGCGGCGGTGGCGTGATCCGCGAGAACTCCGGCACACCGGGAGCATCCTGATAGTCGCGCGGTTCGTAGCCGGGCGGGGCATAGTCGGCGAGCGGCCGGGCTCCGATTCCGTAGTTGTTGTAGTACCAAGGTTCGTAGAAATAGGCGGGCAGCGCGGGTGCTCGATATTCGTCATCCGCTAAATCGGTGGTCGCACCAGGTGCGTCCTGTGTATCTGAGGATGGATACTCGATGGGAGCGGTGCTGAGCTCGGGCGGTTGAAAGGCAAGGGTGAGGTGAGTCGCTGCCAGCGACATCGAAGCTGCCGGTGCTGGCACGGGCGGTAGTCGCGTTTGCGCGCTCGCCATCGAGGTCGACAGAACGACGGCCATCCACAGGAACGACCGTTGCCGTCGCAGTCGAGGCAGCGAGAATGGTGACCGGATAAGATTCCGCATGGTTCGCGAGCCTGTGAGGTCGACACGCAACGCGCACCGCCGCCGAGGGACCTTGTGGGCTGTAAAAGTTGTATCGATTGGAGGGAGGCGACAACTTTGACTCGATTCCCTCAGATGGGGAGTTTCACAGTGCATTTCATGAAACTGGGCCTCTCGTCCACATGAAGTGGAACTCCAATTCGTTGCTTCTCCACGCCGTCAAAACCTCGCTGTCATACGACGTGTTCTCGATCAGTTGCCCAAGAAACCCATCAAATTGGCAATCTCTCCTGACATCGTTACAATCGATTGCCAGCAGCGGATGCGGAGCGAGCATGCACGATGGCATCGGATTGGCGAGTCAAAACATGAATGCAAGAAGTTGCGGCCGGGTCGGTTTGGGTGGAATTTTGTCGGTTGCCGCGATCACGATCAATCTTGTCGCCGGGTGTTCGTCGGAAGTTGCGGCACCTTCCGACTTGGTGCGACCCGTCAAGACGATGGTCGTCGCGGCCGGCAACAACAATCACGTCCGCTCCTTCCCCGGCACCGTCGAAGCATCGCGGCGGGTTGAGCTTGCCTTCCAGGTTCCGGGGCTGCTCGTCAAACTTCCGGTCAAGGAAGGCCAAAAAGTGGCCACTGGCGAATTGATCGCCCAGCTTCGTCCGGATGAATTCCAGGCCCGGCTCACCACGTTGCAAGGCCAGCTCGATCGGGCCCGCGCCGTACTGGCGGCGCTGCGCGCCGGAGAAAGGCCCGAGGAGCGGCTGCGACGAGAAGCGCAACTGCGAGCGGCCAGTGCGCGGCTGGCCAACGCCAAGACGGAGCTCGATCGCGCCGCGGGGTTGGTGCAAAGCAGAGTCATCCCGCGTGCCGAATTCGAACTCATCGAAACTGCCTATCGCGTCGCCCAGGAAGATCATCAAGCGGCCGTCCAATTCGCTGAGAAAGGCTCGATTGGCCGCGAGGAAGAAATCCACGCCCAGGAAGCAGAAGTTCGCGGGCTCGAAGGCCGCGTCGTCGAAGCCAACCTCCAGCTCCAGGATGCGACGCTCAATGCGCCCTACGATGGCGTCATCGCGCGGCGATTCGTCGATGAGGGACAAAACATTCGCGCGAAGGATCCGGTGGTCAGGTTCCAGGACGTCGACGAAGTCGAGATTGTGATCGACGTTCCCGAGAACGTGATGGCCGCCGACATCGACCGAGCCGACATCGTCGAAATGCTCGCCGAGCTCAGCGGCGCGCCCGGCTTGCTGTTCCCGGTCGAGATTCGCGAGATCGCCCAAGTCGCCGATCCGACCACACAGACGTTCAAAGTCCGCACCGCCATGCGAGCGCCCGACGGTATCCGCGCACTTCCTGGCATGACGGCCACCGTGACGGCCACTTATCGGCCGGCCAGCATTCTCGGCGATCGCTTGCTCGTGCCCATCTCGGCGGTCGCGAAGCGCAGCGATGGCGAACAGGTCGTGTGGATTGTCGCTGCCGACGGCCGAGTGTCGCCGGGGCCGGTCAAAGTAGGCGCCGTCAGCGGCGGACAGATTGAAGTTACAGAAGGCTTGCAGGCCGGCGATCGAATCGCCACCGCCGGCGTTTCGTTCCTCCGCGAGGGAATGCAGGTGCGCGATTTGGGCGACGCTCTCGGAGGCGGCCAGCCATGAACCCCGGTGTGCTCTCCGTCCGCAACAATCGGGTGGTGTTCGTGGCCATGCTGCTGCTCTTGGTGGGCGGCTTCGTGGCGTACCAGCAAATAGGCCGGCTCGAAGATCCCGAGTTCACGATCAAGGAAGCGCTGATCATCACCCCCTACCCCGGCGCCAGCGCCGAGGAGGTCGCCAAGGAGGTCACCAATCCGATCGAAAGCGCCTGCCAGCAGCTCGGCCAGCTTCGGCGCGTCGAGTCGCAATCGTCGCGCGGGATGTCGGTCGTCACCGCCGTAATCCAGGACCGCTTCCACAAGGACGCCATTCCGCAGGTGTGGGACGAATTGCGCCGCAAAATCGCCGATGTCCAACCGCAGCTGCCCCCCGCGGTCCGCGGCAAGTCGCTGGTCGTCGACGATTTCGGCGATGTATACGGCGTCTTCCTCGCCATCACCGGCGAAGGTTACACGTTCCCCGAATTGCGCCGCTACACTGAGTTTCTCCGCCGCGAATTGCTTGCCGTGCCCAACGTCAAGAGCATCGAGCTCTTCGGTCAGCAACAGGAAGTTGTGTTTCTCGAAATCTCGCGCAACCGGCTCGCCAGGCTCGGCATCCCCGAGGAGCAAATCTATCGCCTGCTCCAGGCCAAGAACATCGCCGTCGACGGCGGCCGCGTGCGCGTCGGCGACGAGCACATTGCGCTCGATCCACAGGGTGAACTGCGCTCGGCCGACGACATGCTCGACCTGGTGATCGGGTCCGACCAGTCGGGCCGCCAGCTATTCTTGCGTGACGTGGCGACGCTCGAGCGCGGCGACCAGGATCCACCGCGCCGCCTGCTACGCTACGACGGCCAGCTGGCCGTCGGACTGGGCATCTCCACAGTACAAGGCGGTAACGTCGTCACCATGGGCGAAGGCGTCCGTCGTTTGCTCGAACGTCTCAAGCCCGACCAACCGATTGGCATCGAGATCGGCGAGATCAACTTCCAGCCCGAGGCCGTCGCGGCAGCCACCAGCGACTTTGTCTTCAATCTGGCGAAGGCGGTCACCATCGTGTTCGTGGTGCTGCTCCTGGCCATGGGGCGAAAGACCGGAATCATCATCGGCCTGGTGCTGTTTCTCACGATCATGGCGACGTTCTTCGTCATGTACATGAAGGGCGACCTGCTGATGGAGCGGATTTCGCTGGGCGCGCTGATCATCGCGC
>JANNTD010000603.1:0-5625 GCA_031403315.1 Planctomycetota bacterium | reverse complement strand
TCCGATCGCTCGAGTCGCTGACGGTGAGAGAGTCGGTATTTCACCATAACTCGGCGGCCAATGGCGGTGCGATTGGCGCCGGTGGTCCGCTGTTTGTCTACGACAGCGAGTTTCACAACAACCACGCAAATTCGTCCGGCGGTGCGTTTCAAATCAGCGGCAGCGTGTTTCCGGCCGAGATCGTGGGCAGCACGATTCGCGACAACGATACGTCCGGCACCGGTGGCGGAATCTTCGTGTCGCCGAATCGAACCGGCGGTGTGAAAGTTACCAACTCGTTGATCGAAAGTAACGACGCAGGCACTTCGGGTGGCGGGATCTCGAGCGACAGTCTTCTCACCGTCACCGGTAGCTCGATCGTGAACAATCACGCGGAAGTGAATGGCGGCGGCATCGTGGCCTCGCATAGCAGCATCGTATTGACCCAGGTGACCGTGAGCGGGAATACCGCCGATGGCGGCGGCGGTGGGATCTTTGCGACGCTGCCGCTCCAGATTCGCCACAGCACGATCGCCGACAATACCGCCAATGCGGATGGAAACGCCCAAGCGTCCGCCGTCGGGGGCGGCATTCAATACGTCAACGCGCAGAATCTGGTCGACCCGAATCTTACGATTGTGCTTTTTCACACGATCGTGGGGGACAACGATCGGATGTCGGGAGTAGGAGTCAGCGCGGCCGACGACTTGTTTTCGGGAACGGCGGTAGGTGCGGGGCACCAATTTCGCCTCGACTACAGCCTGGTCGAGCTGATTGCCGGCTTCAACCAGCAAGTGAGCGTCGGAACCGGGCCGTCCGTATTGGGCGTGGATCCGAAACTCGGTGCCCTGGCGGACAACGGCGGACCGACGCTACCAGGAGCGAAACATTTGCTCACGCATGCGCTCTTGCCCGGCGGCGCGGCGATCAATGCCGGTAATCCGGCGGCGGTGGCGGGCGTGGGCGGTGTGCCGCAGTTTGACGAGCGCGGGACGCCGTTCAGTCGCGTCCTCAATGGGCGGATCGACTTGGGGGCGGTCGAGTTTGCAACGAGCACGCTGGCAGGCGACTATAACCGAAACGGCGCGGTCGATGCGGCGGACTACACGGTGTGGGGCTCGACGGTGGGTTCGACGACCGACTTGCGGGCCGATGGGAGCGGGGCGGTGGTGGGCACGCCGGATGGGGCCGTCAATCAGCTCGACTACGATTTCTGGAAAATGAATTTTGGCAATGTGGTCGTGGTTGGCGGCGGCACGGGCGGTGCTTCGCTAGCCGGCGAGCTACCTCTCGCGGCGTCCGCAACGGTCGAATCCGGCGAGCGTGGCTCCCCGGCTGTCGAAGAGGCGGCGTTTGGCAGCTTATCGCGCGCGGTCACCAGGCCGGGAACGCGGGTTGTCGGTTCGCGGCCAATCTATCTGAATGCAGCGCGGACCGATGCGATGGTTGATTTGCTTGAATCGCGGGCAGTCTCGAAGGCGAGCGACGACGCGGCAGAGGTTGCTTTGTCCGACGCTGAGGCGGAATCAGTCGGCGAATCCTGCGCAGCTTTCGATCGCGTGTTCGACTTGCTGGGTGGCGACGGTTAAGCGCGACCAGGTCGGCGGTTTCACCGCGTTTTTCCGCGATTGCGAACGCTTCGCCGGGCTGGTGCGTAGGTTGGTTCCAGGCCCATTATGGCCTATTATTATCAGGGCGCGTGAGCGCCCATTCTTTGACTCGCCCCTCCCTCCTGGCTGCCTGCATTTCGGCTGAGAAATCGATCCATGAAAATATATCGTTCGCTCGTCTGGTCGCTGTTCGTCTTGATGGGTGCCGGAGCGCTGCCGCTCGCTGTGCCGGTGGCGGTGGCGACAACAGTAGCTGCGGAAGTGCAGGCCGACAAGAAAAAAGAAGACAAATCGGCTGACGATAAGAGCGGATCTGGGAAAGACGATGCGAAGCAAGTCGACAAGGATAAGAAAGACGATGAAGACAAGGACGACGACGAGGACAAAGTCGTCTCGACAGAGCATACCGCCGTGATTCAAGGCAAGGAGCTGAAATACACCGCCACGGCGGGCAAGCTCGTGATGAAGAGCGACGATGGCAAGTCGAAGGCGCACATCTTTTTCATTGCCTACACGAAGAATGGCGTCGAGGATCTGGGCCGGCGACCGATCACGTTTGCATTCAACGGCGGGCCGGGGTCGTCGTCGGTGTGGCTGCACCTGGGCATGCTGGGGCCGAAGCGGGTAAAGTTGCCGGACGATGCGGTGCCGCTTGCTCCGCCCTATGAACTCACCAACAATCCGCATTCGCTCTTGGACATCACCGACCTGGTGTTCATCGACCCGGTGAGCACGGGCTTTTCGCGGCCGGCTGAGGGTGAGGACAAGGGACAATTCCACGGCTATCAACAAGACCTCGAGAGCGTCGGACAATTCATCCACGAATACCTGAGCAAGTACGGCCGGTGGCGGTCGCCGAAGTTTCTCATCGGCGAGAGCTATGGCGGGCTGCGGGCTGCGGGGCTCTCGGGCTATTTGCTCGATCGTTACAACATCGCGCTCTCCGGGATCGCCATGATTTCGCCGGCGATCAATTTCAACACGATCGCGTTCAACTCGGGAAACGATCTGCCGAATTTGCTGTTTCTGCCGAGCTACACGGCGACTGCCTGGTATCACAAGGCGCTGCCCGGCGATCTGCAGGCGCTGCCGCTCGCCGAAGTCTATCGGCAGGCCGTAGAGTTTGCGAACGGGGAGTATGCGCTCGCGCTCATGAAGGGCAACACGATCAGCGATGCCGAGCGGAGCGCGGTCGCGGAGAAGCTGGCGCGGCTGACGGGGCTGTCGAAGGAATACGTCGAAGGCATCAAGCTGCGGATTCCGATGGGGCGATTCGGGAAAGAACTGTTGCGGGAGCGGAGTCGCACGGTCGGCCGCTACGACAGCCGATACACGGGCATCGACGCGGACGATGCGGGCGAGACTTCGGAGTACGACCCGAGCGAGTCCGCGATCTTCGGGCCCTTCACGGCCACGATCAACGACTATCTGCGGAATGAGCTGAAGTTCGAGGACAACCGCGTGTACGAGATTCTCACGGGCAACGTGCAGCCGTGGAAATACGACCGCTTCGGCTTGGGGCCGCCGGACGCTTCGGACACGCTGCGGCAGACGATGGCCCAGGTGCCGTTCATGAAGCTGTTTGTGGCGGAGGGTTACTACGATCTGGCAACGCCGCCGGCGACCAACGACTACAGTGTGAGCCACATGCGGTTGCCGGCGGAGCTGCGGTCGAACGTGACGGTGCGGATGTACGAGGGCGGGCACATGATGTACATCTACGAGCCGTCGATGGTCCAGTTGCGGAAGGACCTGGCCGAGTTCTACGAGTCGGCGCTGGCGGCGAAGCCGGCGGGCGCAGCGAAGGACGGATAAGTTTGCCACAGAGAGCACAGAGAAGAAGCTAGACAGGATTTACAGGATCGACTGGATAGAGACAAATTTTGTAGCGATTTGAGAATCCGTCGATGACATCCTGTTAATCCTGTCGATCCTGTCTATATTCATTCTAATCTCTGTGCTCTCTGTGGCAAGTTACTAATCTGCCATGCCCGACGCGACGATTCCCGATCATGATTCGCTCTTTCGGCGCACGCTCGAGGAGTGCCGCGAGCTGTATGTTTCGAGCGCGACGCTCTGCGCGCGGGAGTTTCCGCAGCTGTTGCCGCAAGGGAAGGGAAAGAAGACGCAGTCGGCCGAGCAGTTCATCGCGCTGATGGACGATCTGCACCGGGCGCTGGTGCTGAAGGTGTATTTCGGCGTCGCTGAGGCCGATATGAAGTGGTCGAGCCGCGAGCGGTTTCTGGCGGAGGAGTTGTTCGACCACTTGTGGGGCAAACGGCTCACCGGCGAAGAGTTGCGGACGGCGGCGCGGCGGCTTTCGGAAGAGGCAGTGAAGCTCAAGTGGTACAGCATCGTGCGGCCGTTCGATCGGATCGTGCCGCTGCGGGAGCGGGTGGGGACGCTCGAGACGCTGGTCATGCGGTTGGCGAACCTGGTGGCGCGGGCGGATGGGGAACTGCACGCGAACGAGGCGGGCGTCATCAAGAGCATCCAGGAGGAGCTGCATCACCATCTGCGGCCGATTCCGATTGACGAGCCGAACGAGCATGAGGCGACCGGGGCGATCGGGGCTCAGGCGATCGAGTCGCTCAAGGCGGAAGCGGATGATATTTATGCGGCAACTCGGCCGGACAAAGGGGGAGGGGGGAAGGTGGAGGGCGGAGGGCAGAAGCAATCGGACCTTCCCCCTGCCACCTTCCGCCTTCCCCCTTCGGCAGCAAGTCTCGACGAAGCGCTCGCGGAATTGGACGCGCTGATTGGCCTGGACAAGGTGAAGCACGAGGTCCGTACGCTCACCAATTTCTTGAAGCTACAGCGGCGGCGGGGCGAGGCGGGGTTGCCGGATACCGACATCAGTTTGCACATGGTGTTCACGGGCAATCCCGGCACGGGCAAGACGAGCGTCGCGCGGGTCTTGGGAAAAATCTTCGGCGCGATGGGGATTCTCAAGAAAGGGCATCTGATCGAGACGGATCGCAGCGGGCTGGTGGCGGAATTCGTCGGGCAGACGGGGCCGCGGACCAACACCAAGATCAATGAAGCGCTCGACGGCGTGCTGTTCGTCGATGAGGCGTACAGCTTGGCGGTGCAAGAGGCCCAAGATCCGTATGGCGATGAGGCGGTGCAGGCGCTGCTGAAGCGGGCCGAGGACGATCGTGCGCGGCTGGTGGTGATTCTGGCTGGGTATCCGGAGGAGATGGACGACCTCTTGAAGAGCAACCCGGGCTTGTCGTCGCGGTTCAATCGCGTGCTTGCGTTCGACGACTATTCGCCGCTGGAGCTGGCGCGGATTTTCGCTTTTCTTTGCGCGAAGAACCATTACAAGCTGGCAGCGGCGACGCGGGCGAAGCTGATGCTCGGCCTGACGGAACTGCACCGGCGGCGCGACAAGCATTTCGGCAACGGCCGCGCGGCCCGCAATCTGTTCGAACACGCGGTGCGGCGGATGGCCAATCGCATCGCCGACGTGGCCAAACTCGACCAG
This sequence comes from Planctomycetota bacterium, assembly GCA_031403315.1. Classification (GTDB taxonomy): domain Bacteria; phylum Planctomycetota; class Planctomycetia; order Pirellulales; family Lacipirellulaceae; genus DASYDU01. The sequence goes on along the minus strand of JANNTD010000603.1, from coordinate 549 downwards.
GAACAATTGATGCTGCTGGAAGAGGCCGACATCGAGTTCCAGGATCTGCCGGCCGAATGGCTGCAGGCGTTCGAGGGCGGCGCAGTGAAATTCCGCTTGGCCTGCCCCGGCTGTTCGCACACGAACGTCGCGCCAGGGAAATTCCTCGGCCAGAAGGTCCGCTGCCCGAAGTGCAAGCAGGATTTCGTGGCGGAGTGGGGCGAGGTAGCGTGAGGGACGTCGGCACTCGCGGAGAATGAAGCGCTGAGTTTCGCCGCGAATAATTTCGGTCTCCCAAGGTACGGCTGACTGGCTTTGACAATGCCGGGTCGGATTGTGCTATAATCCATCGGTGGCGATACGATCCGAGGCGAGCACCGAAATGTCGAACATCATCGTTCAATTCAGCGAAGATGAAGAAACAAAAGCGCTGCCCATTTTGTTGCGACATTCACCCGGAACGATTCTCTCCGATCGCACTTACGTGGTAAATCAGTCCGTTGGACAGGCGTTGCTTGCCGCGGGCGTTGAATTCCGCGAAGTTCAGCCGCAAGCACGCGATAGATCACG
>JANNTD010000602.1:0-12871 GCA_031403315.1 Planctomycetota bacterium | reverse complement strand
CAGCCGGCCAGGTTTTAGCAAGACCGAATCGGGGATGCCGATCTTGCCGATGTCGTGGAGCAGGGCGGCTGACCGAAGACGAATTCGCCATGATGCAGAAGCACCCGGGCTTCGGCAAGCGAATTCTAAGTTCCTACTCCTCCGACGAGGAAACGACCCTGAAGCGTCATGCGGAAGTGGGTGCGCATATTTTGGAGGTCGGTTCGTCGCGGATTCTCGACATGGCCCGCACCATCGCGCTCACGCACCACGAACGTTGGGACGGCACCGGTTATCCGCTCGGTCTCAAGGGCGAAGACATCCCACTCGTAGGCCGGATCACCGCAGTGGCCGACGTGTTCGACGCGCTCAGTTCACGCCGCACTTACAAGAAAGCTTTCCCGCTCGACGAATGCTTCCAGATCATGCAAGAGTCGCGCGGCACACACTTCGACCCCGAAGTTCTCGACGCCTTCCTAAGTGTCCGCGATCAAGTCGTGCAGGTACAGTTGTACTTCGCCGACGAAAACTGAGCATCGGTTTCAAGACGGTCTTTGGTCTGCCCACCCGGCCTAGAAACAGTTCCTCGCCCAAATTTGTCTTGCGGTGCGCCAAAGTTCTTTGCTCGGGCCGATTCCTCGTGTAAGCTCGTAGATAAGCGATTGTCTATGCGATCCACCGGGCGGGTCGCTCACCATCGAGCGGGGCAGCACCATGATTTGGCAGAAGGGCCACGCGACTAAGAGGTCGCGCGGTGGACGTAGTTCTCGTCGCATACTGCGGATCGAGCCGCTAGAGCAGCGGCTCTTTCTCGCGGGCGACACCTACCTGGTTAACTTTCAGCTCGCGGGTAGCGCCATACCCAACCGATACTTGCCCGACACCGGTCAGGTATTCGGCGACCGCGGTGGTGGACTGTCGTACGGCTGGTCCAGCGACCACACTGGCACGGCGCGCCATCGCGACTCGAGCCTGGATCAGCGCCTCGACACGCTGGTGCACTTCCATCAAAACCAGCAATGGGAATTTGCGCTTCCCAACGGAAGCTACGCGGTCACCGTCTCGATCGGCGACCCACTTTTCGCCAGCACGCACACGATCAACGTCGAAGGCGTGAACTATTGGAATGCGGTCCCGCTCACTTCCAACAGCTTCCTCGCAGCTACGCAAGAGATCACCGTTTCTGACGGCCGGCTCTCGATCAATCAGGGCGCAGCTGCCGAGATGGCGACGCGTATCAACTACGTTCATATCGTCGGCTTGCCCGCCAGTCCGAATGCGGCACCCGCTGCTCCGACAATTACCGAGCCGCACACCGATGGCCAGGAGGTGCATCCCGGCGACGTTCACATGGAGTCGGTCGGCTACCTCGACGCCGACGGAAACGCACACAAATCGACGGACTGGGAAATCTGGACCGTGGGCCCCGGGGCAGAACCGGTTTGGCAGACGCTCGGTGTCGAAGGGGTCGAGCGGCAGCACACGCACATGGGCGACGGCGTCTTCATCAACTCACACGCCGGCCGCACCGATCTCGTCTCCGATCCGATTCAAAACTTCGAATTCAACACTTACACCATCATCCTGCCGGGTGTATCGGCGGGCGACAACCTCACGATTACGGCCGAGATGATCGACGCCATCGGGGGCGGCGGCGCGGGCATCTCCGGAATGGTCGATGCGTTTACACTGCTTTCGCCAATCAACCAGAGCCTCCTCGCCGACGGCAGCTTTGAATTGGCCACGTCCGGCACGCAAACCAGCAATAGCAGCTGGGCCTTGACCGCACAATCCGACGGCATCGAGCCGGCCGCTCAGTTTCAGTCCGCCACTTGGTCCGCAAGTGCCGGGAACACCGGCGTCTGGTTCAAGGGATTTCGCGGCAGTCCCGCGAGTCCGGTCGACGCCCAGGTTTCACAAGTGGTAGTCGCACCGATGAGTGGCGACTACACACTCACTTTCACAGCCAAGGTCGAAGCGAGTTTTGCGTCCGTCATCGACGGTTTTCACGTTACCATCTCGTCCGACGGCACCGGCGGCTCGCAGTCGATCGACCTCCTAAACTCATCCCCGCGCGAATACGAGCTGCGGGTGCGCTATCGAGACGACACGGGTTCAGTGAGCAGCTACGCCACGCGTCGATTCACGGTCGCCCCGGCGTCGACCATTTTTCCGATGGAACTGCAGGATATCGTGGCGGCACCTGCGCCCACCTGGATCCGCACGTCTGGCGGTGCCGTTTCCCTCCCGCCGGCGATTCCCAACCCATCGCAACTGCGACTCGAATCGGCGGACGGGCAACTGCTGTGGTCGCGCACCGGTGGAACTTCCACGAATCCGCCGGCACTCGCCCATCATGCCCAGCTCCGCGTGGTAGTGGTCGCCGGCAGCAACGGTCTGTCGCTCGAAACCTCCAAACTGTCGTTTCGCGACGACAGCGGCTTGCAGCGGACGGTCTTTCTTCCCGCGATCAACCTGGCTGCCAACGGGCGCTTGGACCTGTGGGTGGGCGTCGACGGCTCAACCTACTACGGCACAGCGGCGCAAACCGCTCCCGACTTTTCCGACATCGCCCGCTCGGCCGATCTGCCGTTCGTCGCACTGCAGCCCGGCTACGAAATCGACGTGGTCGCCAGCGGGTTGCGATTGCCGGTGAATATCGCGTTCGTGCCGAATCCAGGTCCCAATCCAGACGATCCGTTGTACTACGTTACGGAACTCTACGGCTCGATTCAGGTCGTCCGTCGAGATGGCACCCGCCAGACGTTTGCCACCGGTCTGCTGGACTACAACCCCCAGGGCCCCTTTGGCGGGACCGGCGAGCAAGGCCTGACCGGGCTCGCCGTCCAGCGCGACCCCGTCGATCCGGAAGTCTACCATCTCTACGTGGGCATGCTCTGGGACAACGGCGCCCCGCCCGGCCCGGATTTTCACTTTCCCAAAGTCGAACGGATCACGAGCGCCGCAGGCGGCCTGGCGATGGCGTCGCGCACGGTGCTCTTGAACATGCAACCCGAGACACAGGGCCAATCGCACCAGATTTCGAACATCACGATCGGCCCCGACAACAAGCTATACGTTCACATGGGTGATGGATTCAATTTCTCCACCGCTCAGAATCTGGACCAATTTCGCGGCAAAGTGCTCCGCATGAACCTCGACGGCACCGCTCCGAGCGACAACCCGTTCTACAACGCCGCCAACGGCATCAACGCCCGCGACTACGTCTTCGCCTATGGACTTCGCAACCCCTTTGGCGGTGCGTGGCGTGCGTTGGACGGCAAGCATTACGAAGTCGAAAACGGGCCGAGCGTCGACCGACTCGCGCAAATCAATCGCGGCGTCAACTACGGTTGGAACAACACCGACGCATCCATGGCCATCAACGCGATCTACAATTGGAATCCGGCCCACGCCCCCGTGAACCTCACGTTTGTCCAGCAGGCGACGTTCGGCGGCAGTCAGTTTCCGGCCGGAAAGATGGACCATTTGTTTGTCAGCGAATCGGGGGCCACCTACGCAGCGGGACCACAGTCCAGTGGCAAACGAATTGTGGAATTCGTACTCGATGCCAACGGCAATCGCGTGAGCGGCCCGACCACGCTCCTCGAGTATTCCGGCACCGGCCGCGGCTCGGTGGTCGGTCTCGCGGCCGGCCCCGATGGCCTGTATTTCACCGAGCTGTATGAAGACTCGGGCGCGGGCGGAGCGACCGGCGTCGGCGCACGCATCTTCCGTGTACGTTATGAAACTCCGCTTGCCGGCGACTACGACGTTGATGGAGTAGTCGATCAGGACGACTACACAGTTTGGAAGAACAATTTCGGTTCCAACCTGCTCCTGGCGTCCGACGGCAATAATAATGGCGTCGTCGACGCGGCCGACTACACCGTTTGGCGCAACAACTTGGGTGCGCAATCGTCCGCGGCAACTGGCGGAGGCGCGTCGATTTCAAGCCCCGCTGTTGCCACGACGGCGATTCAAAGCCAGCCACTCGCGGATTGGACAACGCCAGCCCCGACAAAGAGTCCCGTTTCCCACCACGTCCGGTCTCGCGGCGACCGTGGCGTCAGCGGTCGTCTCGTCGACCGGCAATTGGCTATTCTTGCCGCTTTCGACGCGCTCGAGCCGCGTGGGGCTCGCCGCATCGCCGAGTCGCTCAATCTTGGCTCAACGTCGCCGAATCACGACACTCAGACACGTTGCTTGCCGCAGGAGGCGTTCGCCACGGTGGCTGACTCGCTGTTTGAATCGCTCGGCGCGACACCGTAGCCATTGTCGCCGAGGCGCCGTTTGGTTCAGACCACGGCGCTGGCTGGCTGCTGCGAACTCGGCTCGCCCATGCAAATCATGTCGCCCCCGCGTTCCGCGGCGTGCTTCATCGCGGCCTCGGCGCTCCGCATCACCTCAACCACGCCGGGCCCCACCGCAGAGTTGGCCAGCCCGACGCTGGCGGTGATGTTCCACAAGCCGTCGCCCATGCGGACTTTACACTGTCGCACTTGCGACTGGAGCCGCTCGGCCACAGCCAGCGCATTGGCTTCGTCGACACCCGGCAGCAGAATCGCAAAGATTCCATCCTGAAATTCGCAGCGTTCGTCCATGTCGCGCGTGACCGCTTCGAGCATCCGGCTGAGCACTTGATGCAGAAACGACTCAGCCGACGCGCCGAAGCGTTCGGTCAATTGCTGGGCTTGATCGATCTGCAAAACGAAGACCGAGACCGTCGGCCCACCGCGCTTCCACTCGGCAAGCCGTCGCTGCAGATTCGCCAGGAACAACGATCGCCCGGTCAGCGTTTGCCCGTCGTGCGTCGGTTTTTCTTCCGGCGCGGCTTGCTCCTCGCCGTCTTCGCCCGTGAGCTTGCGGCGAAACATCGTCACCAACGGCGACGTTCCGTTCGGCGTGGCGTCGATCGGCTTGAAGGCCGACGACACGGCAAAACATTCCTTGCCGTCGTGCCAATAGCACAGGTTGCCCCCCGCCTGATCGGCTGCTTTCAGCGACTGATCGACGCGCCGCGTGAGGTCCTCGGGCGATTCCTCCGGCTGACACTGGGCAATGCCCACGCTGGCGGTGAGTCGGAGCGGATAGTTTCCATGGCCAAACTCGGTCCGCTCGATCGCCGCCCGCAACCGCTCGGCGATGGGCAGCGCGTCGTGCATGGTCGTTTGCGGCAACACGAACGCGTAGGTGTCGCCGGCATATCGTGCGACCATGTCCCGGCCGCGCATCAGTTGTTTGGCGATGCCCGCCGCTTGTCGCAGGATCACGTCCCCGCCCTGGTGGCCGTATTGCGAGTTGATCTTGTTGAAATCGTCGAGGTCCAGGAACATGACCGTGAAATAGGTCGACTTGCCGTGCGTCCGCGCGGCGAGTTGTTCCACCTCCGCCTCGAATGCCCGGCGATTCGGCAGCGACGTCAGCAAATCGGTGTGACTGAGCACCGCCTGCATGTGGACCTTTTCGGCCTGCTCGCCCAGATGCTCCTCAGTCGATTCGATCTTTTGCTGCATCTCGTCCGTGGCATCGAAGATCTGCGCGACGGCTTCCGTAATGTCTTCTACTTTTTTGGGCTCGGAGTCTTCCAGGCCGTTGCTGATCTTCTTCAGCCGCTGGCCGTGGCTGTGGATGTTCCCCATCAGCTCGGCCGCGAGGTTTTCCAGCGAGCTCAGCACCTGCCGGTAGACGTGCCGCTGCCGATCGAGCGACGCAAACGTGAAAAACAGCCCGTAGGGGCTGGTCAGATGATCCTGAATCTCGCCATGCCGATTGTCGAGCATCCGCTGAATGTCGTTGAATTGGTGCTGCACCAGGCCGTTGGCGGCGATGATCGACTCGGCCGCATTCGAGATGATCGCGGGCTCGGTCGCCGAAGCATCCTTCAACTCGGCTTCGACCGCCTGGATGCATTCGATGTGCTCATCGACGCAGGAGCGGACACTTTCGGCCGCTGCGTGCAGACCCTGGAGAGCTTGTTCGGCGAGCTGTTTGCGCTCCGTCTTCGCTTTCGGCGATGCCGTGGCCGTCGCCGTCCGCAAGCCGCGCCACCACCAGCCGGCGCAAAATGCCACCGCAGCCGACACCAACGAGAAACCCAAACCAATCAGCCAGATGTACGCCATACAGCGACCCTTCGCACGCGCGACCCCATCGCGGGCGGCTTTCGACGAGCAGCCCCGCAAACAGTCAACGGAGTAGACAACTCAAGTAACGCAGCAGACGAGACGGACATTTGCACCCCAAAAAGCGTCGGGCGCAAAACACCGCTCAGGAAGCCTAGCTTAATTTCCTCGCCGCAGGCGAGAGTTGGGCTGTAGCGGTTGTAACGCAAGCAACCGCCCCGCTGCGGGCACGCAGCAACGATTCCAGGACTGCCATCGGGACAGGAATCGCGCCAACGCGACGCCAATTTTACTCGGACTTGGCGACTTCCACGGCATACACGTGGGACGGGCCGTGCATGTTCGAGCGGAACACGATCCATTTTCCATCTGGTGTGAATGTGACGTTCGGCTCCAATTGATAGTCGTGGTGCGACATGTCCACTAGCCGCTCCGCACGAAAGACGCCCGCCTTCACTTGCTTGGCCGCCGATTCCGGCAGGCCGGTCATCTTCACCAACTCCGGCCGGAACAAGTAAATCCACATGCCGTTGCCGGGCGGATCGAGCGTCTCGCCGCTGGGACTCTTGTTGGCGACGCTCTCCGGCCCTCCGCCGTCACCGGCGAACAGCTTGCCATCCGGCGAGATGTTGTAGTGGACCGACCACTCGTCTCGTTCGTGGTGGTACCAGGTCCGCTTGCCCGTGCCGATTTCGTAGCCCGCCAACCAGAATACCAGGCTCCGCGGCGTCTGCAGGTCGTACCACACCGTCTTGCCGTCGTTGCTGAAAAACTCGTGGCCGCCGATTTCCATGTCCATCGTGCGGGGGTGAACCTGCGTGAGGCCGGTGCCGTCGCTGCGGATGAGCCACGTGCGGTCGACAAAATGCCACGGCCCCTCGTGGCAGAAGAGAATTTGCTCCGGATCCGCCGGCGAACACTGCAAATGATTGAGCCACTCGTTGCTGCGGTGGATGATGTTCACGTCGCCGGTCGCCAGGTCGAGCGTATAAATCACGCGTGGCGAGCCGGATGACCAACCGGGCAGCAACCGGCCTTCAAAGCGACCGTCGGGCGGAGTCCGCGGGACGGCCGTCCCTTCCGGGTCATTTCCGATCCCGACCAGCAACGTTTCGTCGGCATTCACGCAGACGCCGCCGCCGCCGAATGCCGCGGGCAGCTTGGCGATGTGCCGCTCCTCGAGTGTGTCGAGATTCGTTGCGTACACGTCGCCTCCGCCGCGAGAGCGCCACGTGGCCGCGTCTCTCCGAGACGCGCCTTCGCGCGGCGGCCGCACGTCGCCCTGCGGACGAAAATCGTCTCGATCTCCGCGCCGCTCGCGACGGATGTAAAACACGTCGCCGGTCTTGCGGCTGGTGAGCAAAATGCCGACCCGGCCCTTCACGACCTGCTCCAGCTCGTGCGTCTCGAGGTCAACCGTCCAAATACCGCTCGGCGCGGTGAAGACAAGCTTCTTGCCGTCCGCCGAATACGGATATTGATGAAAGTACAGGCTCGCGCTCCCCGGTTCGCGCGACAGCCGCACGACGCGGTGCCCCGTCTTCGCATCGATCCAGTCGGTCGGCGGGTCCTCCTGCGCGATCGAAATACACGGACACGCCGCCGCCAACGCCAAGCCGAACAATACGCTCCGAGTCATGGTTTCCCCTCTGGTTCGACCTTCGATTCCGCCTGCTTCCCAAGTTCGTCTCGAATCTTGGTAAGAATATCGTAGTACCGCCACGCCGCCGGCGGATTGCGTCCTTGATGATGGTCCGGTCGCAGCACCAGATCGCCGGTCGACAGCAGCACCCTTTCAACTTCCGGATTCTGCCGCACTTTCTCCCGCGTCACTTCGACGATCAAGCTGTAATGTTCGCCGGGCGCACCGGGACGATACTCCATCCGCTGGCCTTCGAACGTCACCCAATCGATGCCATTCTTGCGCATGATGACGTCGCCCACATCGCCGGCCCGCTTCGCGTCCCACGCCGTCATCGCGGACACTTCGTCGCGCGTGCGTCGCCATTCGACGTCCGACCACTTGGCCCGCTCGTCCTCCGGTCCTTCCGGATACTTCATCGCCTGCCAAAAGCCCTCGACGCTTCCATATCGTTTGCCGCGATACTCAAACGGCGTGGCCGCAAAATTCGAAAGTAATCCCAACTCGTTCCGCTTCGAGAGAATTACTTCGTCTGCGCCAGCCTCCTGCGGCAAGATTTCCCACTGCGGAACACCTTCTTTCGGCACGGGTGTCCACCAACTCGAAGGATACTTCGAATCCCGCGGGATCGGCTCCGCCGCCCCGGCTGCAAGTGTCCAAACCGCAACGAGTGATGTAAGAAAAGAAACTGTGAAGAAACGCTTCATGTCGGCCACCCTCAAAATGAATGCCTGGAATGCCGCCCCTAATATAAACGACGCCCGCCGACCTGCAAGAAACGCCGTACCCCGCACCAGCCAAATAGGTTACAATGAGGGGCTTTCACCGCCCTTCCATCCCGCCCCCTGCCCACCTGCTGCCATGCGTCGACCCGACATCCGAAATATCGCCATCATCGCCCACGTCGACCACGGCAAAACCACGCTCGTCGACTGCCTCTTGCGCCAAAGCGGCGAGTTCCGCGCCAGCCAGCTCGTCGGCGACTGCATCCTCGACTCGAACGACCTGGAGCGCGAGCGCGGCATCACGATCCTCGCCAAGAACATCGCCATCCACTACAAGGGCGTGAAGATCAACCTCATCGACACGCCCGGCCACGCTGACTTCGGCGGCGAGGTCGAACGCGTGCTGCGGATGGCCGACGGGGCGCTGGTGCTCGTCGACGCCGCCGAGGGGCCGATGCCCCAGACACGCTACGTCCTCGCCAAGGCCCTCGAGTGCGGCCTGCAGCCGGTTGTCGTCATTAACAAGATCGATCGGCCCGATGCGCGTTCCCACGAAGTCTCCGGCGAAGCTTTTGATCTGCTGATGGATCTCAGTAAGGATCACAAACTCGACGACTTCCCTCACATCTTCGCCACCAGCAAGGAAGGCTATGCGACGCACGACCCCGCGGTCCGCGGCGATTCGATGCAGCCGCTCCTCGACTTGATGATCGAGACCGTACCCGGGCCGGAAGTCGATCCGGACGCGCCGCTGCAGATGCTCGTCACGAATCTCGACTGGTCCGATTACGTCGGCCGGATCGCCATCGGACGGATTTACTCCGGCACGATTCGTCCCGGGCAGCAAATCGCGCTGATGCAGGCGGACGACGAGTCGTCGCTCGTCAAAGTCGTCGAGGTCCATCTCTTCGACAAGCTCGGCCGGGCCCAAGTCGAAGAAGCCACTGCCGGCGACATCACTGCCCTGGTCGGCCTCGAAAACGTCACGATCGGCGACACCGTGTGCGACCCCAACTCGCGCCGCGCGCTGCCACGCGTGTCGGTCGACGAGCCGACGATCTCGATGGTCTTCGGCATCAACAGCTCGCCGCTCGCCGGCCGCGAAGGGAAGTACGTCACCAGCCAACACCTCGCCGGGCGACTCAAACGCGAGCTGGAGCGAAACGTCGCGCTGCGCGTCGAGCCGGCCGATTCGGGCGACTCGTTCCAGGTCTACGGCCGCGGCGTGCTGCATCTTTCCGTGCTCATCGAAACCATGCGCCGCGAGGGATACGAGCTCTCGATCGGCAAGCCGCACGTGGTGCTGCACAAGAACCACGGCGTCGTCGAGGAGCCGTTCGAAAGCCTGGTGGTCGAAGTGCCGCACGACAAGCTCGGCCCCGTGATGGAACTGGTCGGCGCCCGCCGCGGGCAGCTCTCCCACATGGACGCGCACGACAACTACACGTACGTCGAGTTCTCGATCCCCGCCCGCGGGCTGATCGGCCTGCGGACGCGGTTATTGAACGCAACGCAAGGCACCGCTGTCATTCACCACCGCTTCGAGGCCTATCGCCCGCAGGAAGGCGACATTCCCGACCGGCCCAATGGAGTGCTGGTCTCGATGATCGGCGGCCGCGTGGTCGCTTACGGTCTCGACACACTCCAGGAACGCTCCGAGCTGTTCGTGTCCCCCGGCGATGAAGTCTACGAAGGCATGATCGTCGGCGAAAACAGCCGCGGCGAAGACATGTCGGTGAACCCAACGCGCGAAAAGAAGCTCACCAACATGCGGGCCAGCGGCACCGACAAGAACATCCTGCTCAAGCCGGCGCGGATCATGTCGCTCGAAACGGCCCTCGAATACATCGAAGAGGACGAACTGCTCGAAGTCACCCCGACGCAAATCCGCCTCCGCAAGCGGATTCTCAAAGAAACCGACCGCCGCCGCGCCGGCCGCCAGCAAGAATCGAAAGTCGGTAGCCGGTAGCGGCGCTATCGCACGTTCGCCGGATGGAAGATCGGATCCGGCCGCGATTGCCGTCGCTTTCGTAGCGTGCGTTCCGCCTTGTGGCGGGCCCACCAGCCGATCGACGTGCCTTCGATGTTGAGTGAAGTCAGGTCCGGCAGGAACTCGACCACCGTGAGCGCCCGGTCCGTGATTGGCGTCCGACTCAAGTCGAGTTCCGCGACACTCTTGAACACCCGCAACTGGAGCGCGAGCAGATTGTCGACCTGGCAGCCGGCAAGCGACATCCGCTTGAGCCCCGGCAGCGACGCCTGCTCGCGGATCATGAGGTCGACCATTTCCGCGGCGTTCTTCGAATCGTGCAGCCGGATGCCGACGATCGACTCGGTGAGATTTGCAAAATCGCCGAACGACCTGCGTACCCAATCGAGCGTGGCGGAATCGACCTCCGCTCCCAAGGCTTTGAGCCGCTCGACCAGCGAGACGACGCCCAGGTACTCATCCATCCGGGCCGCGATCCACAGCCGCCGGTCGGAACGAAACTTAAAATGCCCGCCAGCCTCTTCAAACGCCCGTTGAATTCGATCAAAGGTCTCGCGGTCGCCGCCACGATCGGGGTGAGCATCTTTGACTTTGTCGCGATAAGCCCGCTTCACGTCATCCATCGTGTAGGGCGGCAAGAGACCTAGCGTCACCGCGAACGCAGGCCGATCCGAGGCGACGTTATTCCTGGAGTTGACGGGCATGCCACCGATTGTACCACGCCGCCCGCCGGCCGAAAGCTACCGCGCACCCACCACGGCCGGCCCCATCGCTTGCGGTTTAGCTCCGCCTGCCTTCAGCTTTCAAACGCCCCAACCAAGTCGCCGGAGCCAAGCATCATCCTCCCAGACGACGGCCGGATCGAGCGTGTCAATCGAGTCGTCGATCGCGTACTTGTTGGACACAACATCCACACCCCGATCGCCGGACCCAGCCTGCCCCAAGAGTTGCCAGAGCAGCAAATCAGCATCGCCTTGCGATGCGGCCGCAGCGGTTCGCTCTTCCTGAATCTTGGTGGCAGCGCCGATCGCGGGCGAAGTGATTTGGAAATCAAAGGCGAATCCAAGCGGCGCCTCAGCGCTTTCCGTCTGATTGGCCGACGATTCCTCGTTGTCCACCGCATTCGCCGCCAGTCCCCCGCCGCCCACGAGCGAACCCGAACCAGGCGGCTGCGTGGCTCCCAGATTGTTGCGCCATATCGTGTAATCCGCCGCGTCGACCACGCCGTTCGCGTTACCATCCGCACCTTGTCCCGACATCACCAACATGCCGAAGTCGGCCTTCCACTTGGTATAGTCGAGCGTGTCGACCGTGCCGCTTGCGTCGTAGTCACCCGGGATCGGATCAACCACCGGCTCTCCGTCGCTCCCCGGCGAACCGCCAACGATGAGGCTCGCCCGCCAATTGGCCGCCGTGTCGTACGGATCGCCGACGATCACGGCGGGATTTTCCACATCCTGGTCGAACGGGCCCTCGTATTCGAGCGATCGCCCTCCGCCGTCGGCAGTCGCCGGCCAACCGGAAACACCGCTATCGCCGTAAAAGAACGATTGCAGCAGCTCGCCGAACGGTCCGCGCAGCGAGACCAATTCGCCTTCGTTCGCCAGACTTCCCGAAAACACTCCCGCTGCGATGTTGGTCACGCCCGGATAGGCGGCCGCAAACGCCGTCTGATCCTTCACGACCACGATCCGCTCGCCGGCCGCGAGCGTCCCGCCGGCGAACGTGTAACCACCGGCGGAGAATTCCGTGATCTGGACGCCGGCGAGATCGATCGAAGCGTCGCCCGTGTTCAGCAGCTCAAAATATTCGGTCTCGTCGCCCGAGCCCGCCGGGTTGTACATCAACTCGACAATCCGTAGCGAAAACGGCTCGGGCAGTGTAAACGTCGCGTCGATGAGTGGGCTCCACTCGCTGCCATTCTTGACGCGCGCTTTCACCTGCTTGGCGACGTTTATGTCCACCGTGAACGGTCCCGTTCCATGCGTGGCCGCGGGATTCGCCGCGCCGCCGACGAGCCGCGGATCGGATCCGTCGGTCGTGTAGTAAATCTCGGCACCAATCGGAGCGCCACCCGGCTTGCTGATCGACAGGTCGAAACCAGGACTTACTTCGCCGCCGAAGCTGTTGAACACCGGCGCAGCGAGCGACTGCAACCAGCCCGCCACTTCGAATTGCGTCCTCACCTGGCTGGTCCGCACGGGAAAGAAATCGTCGATCACCGCGTTGTTCACGGCGAGAAAGTCGGCTTGCGTGTACGGATCGGTATAGTTGCGGTTGTCGCCCCAGCGGGCCGATTCGCCGACGATGACGCTCGTGATTTCATCGATCCGCGCCTGATACACGGCCTCCGCCGCGGCAGGCGACAGGACGCCGCCGTTTTCCATCAGGGCCTGCACGCGGTCGGCGA
>JANNTD010000601.1:0-4387 GCA_031403315.1 Planctomycetota bacterium | reverse complement strand
GAAAGGTGCCAACTACCCGTCAGCCCAGCGTTTGAGTGAGACGCGCCAAGAACGGACCGTGCTGACACACTAGGCTGGTGCCTCTCTGCCCGCTCATGGCAAGCAATCCGGCACCAGTTTTTCGGCACCCTCAAGAGTGCGTCGGAAACTCATCTCCGCGCTCGGCCTGACACCCGGCGGCCGTTCCCGCCAAAGAAACGCCCCATCAAAGGAACCCTTTCCGGAACAAAAGGCAGAGATGAACAAAAGTGAACCCCATTGTCGACGCGACCGACTACACCGTCTGGCGCGACAATCTCGGCCCGCCCCCGTCAAGCTGCTCAACGACGTCGGCGGCGGTCCCATCGACCAGGATCAGTACGATACCTGGAAACATCGGTATGTTCCGCAGCGGCTCGTTAACAAACGCCGCCGTTCCCAAACCGGCTTCGCGATGCATGCCGTCGGCGGCGGCAACATTTGAGTTTAGCGCGAAGGCGAACGTTTGCTCGCGGCCGAGTTGAGGTTTCGCCCGATGGATGCCCGCGCGGATCACTCGATCTTCTTCGCCTCGATTGTTGCGCCGGATTGTTGATGGATGGCTTTTTCTACTTTGCCATCCTTATCCGCGACGAATTTCACCTCGGCGGCGACCACCTTCCAAAAGAACAGGTCCTCGGCCTTGGCATAAATCTCGAACTCGGGTTGGCCGGTCATCTGCGCCATCAGCTTGTCCTTGTCGCGGCGGACGGTGAGTAAGCCGATCCCTGGATATTCGTACTTGCCCACATAGCGATCGAGCTTTTTCTCGTCGACCTGCACTTCTTTTTCCTCGGCGAGTCGATCCGCCACAAACGACTGCCCACCCTGCATGTGACGGGCCGAGGTGACTTGCCCTTTGTTGTCTTTCAGGAACTCAACCTGCGCGTCTACCCCCTTCCAATAAAACCGATCGTCGCCGGACGGAAAGATCGGGTGGCGGGGTTGGCCAGTCAGCTGCGCCGTCAATTGCTTACCCTCGAGCGCCACGTCCATTACCGCTCCCATATAGTTGTAGCGGCCCACATATTGGACGAACGTCGTGGGGTCGGCCGACTCATCCTCTTCAAAAGTCGGAATGGGCTTCATCTCTTCCCACAAGAATGCATCTGCCGCCAACTTGCTCACTTCTTGCGGCGACAATCCCGGTTTCTGCGGCAGCGCATTGTGGAGCACGACGACGGTGGTCTTTTGCTCGGGATACCACGTGAGCTCCGCCGACCAGCCGCTCAGCTCGCCACCGTGCGAAATCGTCTTTAGCCCGCGGTGCTCTCCGATCGCCCAGCCGTAGCCGTACGACATTGACGGCTCTGCGCCCGAGTCGAGTTTGAAGGGTGTAAATGCCGCCTCTAACGAGTCCTCCGACAGGATCTTGCCGCCAAACACGCCCTCGTTCCAGCGCATCAAATCATCCACCGTCGAATACAGGCCGCCCGCCGCGCCGGTCCACGACATGTCCCAGTTCGCGGCCTTAATTAGCCTCCCTCCTTCATAGCTATAGCCGGTCGCTTCGTGCTTGATCGCCGCGGAGGAGGAATGCACACCCGTGTCGTGCATCCCTAGGGGCTCGAAGAATGTCTCCTGCAGAAAATCATTGAACGATTTGCCGCTCACCTTTTCGATGACCACTCCGAGCAAGAAGTAGCCCGAATTGTTGTACAACATCTTCGTGCCGGGATCGAAATCGAACGGTTCGTTCTTGAAGGAATCGATTATTTGCTCCTTGGTGGCGGGCGCGGTCACTGTGGACAAGAAGTTCGGCATGGACGTGAAGCTCTTGATGCCGGATGTGTGCGTCAGCAAGTGGCGCAACGTCACCTCGTCGCCGCGCGGGAAATCGGGGAAGTACTTGCTCAACTTGTCGTCGACGCTGAGTTTCCCGTCCTCCTGCAGCTTCAATATCGATGCCGCGGCAAACTGCTTTGTCACCGAGCCGATGCGGAACTTTGTCGTCGGCGTGATTGCCACATCGCTCGAAACGTCCGCCATGCCGAAACCACGGCTCAACAGCACCTTGCCGTCGCGCGCCACCAGCACGGCCACCCCCGGCGCGTCGTCAGACGCAATCTCATCAATGATTGACGTTACTACGGCCGCAGCATCGATTGGCTGCGGTGAAGCCGCTCCCTTGGAGACCAACAAGTCGACCACTCGATCGTGCCCGCGCACCTTGGCGATCTGTGCCGCTGTAATTCCGGCGGGCGCCTTGGCGTCGATATCGATCCCCAGGGATAGAAGCTTTTCCACCACGTCCGAGTTACCGGCTGACGCGGCCTGGAACAAACTCGCCGCCAGGGACTGGGGCGACAGGAAGCGGAAGCTGTAGGCCCAGCCGCCCTGATCATTCGCCACTTTGATCAGTAGGCGATTCGTCCCCTTCCTGAGCTTGACTGGGAATACATCATTATCAACCACGACGGCACGGGGCGCCGGGTTCTCGTGGACCAGCTCGCCATTGAGCCACACGCGTACGGCATCGTCGCTTCCCATGCCGACGATTCGAGTTTCCGCCTCGGGAGACTCAATCGTCGCCGCCGCATACGCAACCGCGTAATCTTTTGCGCCAAGGACGTCGGCCAGGTCAATGATGTCATCCTTGTTTTGATGAGCGCGCCACGCGTACTCTTTGGCGCGCGCAGTCACCTTATCTCCCGATTTGGGGCTGATCTCGATTTCGCCGCCCGCTTCTCTTAACAGGTCCTGCTCAAACCCCTGCTTCCGCGCCTTGTCGACGTCCGCCGTGTCGTTGGCTTCCTGCGCCGGGATCGGACCAAGCAGCAGCCACTCTTTCAAGTGCTCGTCGGGCGAAATGCTCGAGTAATTGCCTTCCGCGGCCCATGCCGCTCCGAAACTGGCACAGCAAACAACAGCTGTCAATCCGAAGCACCACCGCATTGAGATGGCGAACAGGTGGAATCGTTGCTTGGGGAATCTCGCTGACATGTTTGTGCTCCTGATCGCTTCCAATTTTGGAAAACACCAGCCATTGTTGGTCCGCGTCGACAGCAAGTGCAACTCGCGCACATTGCCAGCCCTACGAGTATTCCGCCTATGTCGGATCGCAGGAAACCTTCTACCGGAAGTGTTAAGAGCTGAAATCATTGGTGCCTAATCTCATACTCATCAAAATGATTGGCGGGCTCTTGAATCATATGACTTATTCGTCTGTATTTAATAGAGTTTCGCGAAGCGCCCGAAGCGCCTGCAGTTCCAGGCGGCGTTTCTCGAGTCCAATGCGCCTCTGGTATTTCATGACCAGGTAACAAAAGATAAAAATGGAGGCGAAGACGACTTCTGTAGACAGCAAAGGAAGTAGCGAATCTAATAGAGTCCTCTTGCTGTAATCCCTCGCGAACAAAAGGACCGGCGGGCTCATGCATCCCAAAGCAATCGGCAGGAGATACCACCAAAGCGTCTTTCCCGACAGCCACTTCTGATGCTCGAGTACTTTGATCGCCCCCTCGACATGAGCAAGCAATGGTTCGTCATAATGGGCAGCATCACCTCGCCGGCGCCAGCGATCGAACAGGATGTACCCCGCCACCCATGCGACGCACGCTACGTATATCAACCAGGGCCAGTCTTGTTTAATATCGCTAAACGCGGACCACAACGTATAAAAACCGGCACCTAACGCTATCGTGCTGATGGACATGTCGGTCCAAAAATTCGTTCGCCGCTCAAGGCGGACTACATTGAGCAATTGATCGGGGTTGACATCGAGCGGCTTGCTGCGCTGCGACTGCCATGCTTGCTGAAGTCTATCGAAGGTTTTCATCATCATCCTCCTTCACCGATGTTGCCAACTCTTTCTTGATGCGTCTCAGACTGACGCCGACGTTGCTTTCCGAAATGCCCACGACTTCGGCAATCTCGCGGTACGTGAAACCATCCAGAAACAGGACCACCAAAGCCCGCTTCGCCGGCTGTAGCGCGCGGATCGCCGCATAAAGCTGATCGACGAGCCGATCGTTTCGTTCCGCCTCGGCCGTTGAAACGTTTGGTGCGGCAACATCGGAAATCGAAGGTGAACCCTGCTTGTGCCTCCGTTTCTTCTCGCTGCGTTTCCATGCCAGCGCCGTATTCAGTGCGACTCGATACAGCCACGTCGTCGGCTTGGAATCCTCCCGAAAATTGGGCATCGACAGCCAGGCCTGCAGCAAAATCTCCTGAAACAGGTCGTCTTGATCGGCCGGCCCTTCGGCGAACGAGCGAACGACCTTGACCAGCAAGCCCGTATGCTCGCCGAGCCACTGCCGAAACTGCAGTTCGTGATTCGCGATGCCCAATGCGCCGTCCCTTTCTGCCTAATTAGTGACGATTGCCGCCGTTTCTTACAGCCTAATTGCGAACAATCGCTAAAAAGAAA
>JANNTD010000600.1:0-5088 GCA_031403315.1 Planctomycetota bacterium | reverse complement strand
CGTCGTACACAATGGCCGGCTATGACGTTTGGAAAATCCACTTCGGTGACACCCTCGGCAGCGGCTCAGGTGCCACCGCCGCCGTGCCGGAACCGGCTACTTTTTCGCTGGCTGCCTTGAGCGCCTTGAGCCTGATCATCACTTCTCGTCGGCGATCGAGTTCGCGGTGAGCTCGCGCGTGCTATTCAATTCAGTACATGCCTCGTCAAGCCGTCAGTCCCGGCCGCGCGCTGTCATCGGGGGGTGGCCAAAAATAGTTGTTGAATTGGGCCGCTCGATATCTTAAGTTGAATCCCGCACGATTGACAGGTGTTCAGTACGTGCGGTTCGTGCGTCGTCGATAGGCCTGTGCTTGGGCTGCAGCCCCTTACCCGGTAGCCGCAGTGAATCACGACTTCGAAGGTCGACGGCGGTCAAGACGAACCGCGCGCGGTGGACGCCAGCCGATCGTGTACCGGAGCTCCGCTACATTTCGACCTGTGTTTCTGGGCTACAAGGGAGCGCTCCTTACAAATTTTTGAACAGTTGAATTTTGAGCAGGTGAGCCGATCATCGAGCTCACCATCGGCGAGCTCACCATCGGCGAGCTCGCTTCAGCGAGCGGGCAGATGCCACAAACAGGCACGAAAAGACACAAGAACTCTGTCTTGTGCCTCTTCGCGCCCGTTCGTGGCCATTCCCTGCGCCCACTCTGCGCCTCCTCGAGAGACTTATTACTGAACCCCGAACCCTGAACCCCCAATCAACCTGTCCCCTTCGCAAAAACACGACGATTTTCAATTCAGATCGGGAGAGGAACCGCAGATGAGCACCGATGGACGCAGATCGACGAGCACCGATATCAGCATGATCCGCGTCCATCCGCGGCCAACTTGTTCCCCCTCCGTGTACTCTGAGTCCTCTGTGGCGAATTCCATCATTCCCTGACCTCTGACCCCTGAACCCTGTTCCTTCCTGTCCCCTTCCAAACTTTAAGGACTTACGACAATTCCACGTGACCCCTTCGAGAATATAACGACTTACGGCGACATTGCAAAAACCCAGCCTGTTAAACTATGTGAATCGACACGGCCGCTGTGCTAAGATCGGGTCCGGCGCGGCGTCTGTCGTTGCCCAGATTCACACGCCACGCGAGGCTATTTGACATGACGAAATGGTTCTTCCCGCTGCTGATTGCGATCGGTTGCGCGTCACCCGCGTTCGCCCAGAAATTTGACGGCCTCGCGCAGACGCCGCCGATGGGCTGGAATAGCTGGAACACGTTTGCCGGCAATATCAATGAGGATCTGATCAAAGGCATGGCCGACGCGATCGCCGAGAGCGGCATGCAGGCCGCCGGCTACCAATACATCGTGATCGACGACTGCTGGGAGTCGATGGACCGCGACGCGAACGGCAATCTCGTGGCCGATCCCAAGAAATTCCCGAGCGGCATGCAGGCGCTCGGCGACTATCTCCACGCGAAGGGCTTCAAGTTTGGGATCCATAACTGCGCGGGCACAAAAACCTGCGCCGGCTTTCCGGGCGGCCACGAGCACGAGGAGCAAGACGCCAAGATGTACGCCTCGTGGGGCGTCGACTATCTGAAATACGATTGGTGCAGCACCGAAGGCGCCGACGCAAAACAGCGGTACCCGAAAATGCGCGACGCGCTCCACGCCGCGGGCCGGCCGATCGTGTTCAGCATGTGCGAATGGGGGCAGTCGAAGCCTTGGACCTGGGCCGCCGACACCGGCCATCTCTGGCGGACCACCGGCGACATTTGCGACGTCTGGGACGGCGAGCCCAGACAAAAGTGGGAGCACAGCGTCCGCAAAATTCTCGGCTGGCAGGTTGGCCTCGAAGAGTTCGCCGGCCCCGGCCATTGGAACGACCCCGACATGCTGGAAGTCGGCAACGAAGGCCTCACGTTCGAGGAATCGCGGGCCCATTTCAGCTTGTGGTGCATCCTCGCCGCGCCGCTTATGGCCGGCAACGACGTCCGCAAGATGACGCCCGAGATTCACGATCTCTTGACCGATCGCGACGCGATCGCCATCGACCAGGATCCGCTCGGCAAGCAAGGCTATCGTGTGCATGCCGACGAGCGGTACGAGGTCTGGATGAAGCCGCTCGAGGGCGGCGAGTTGGCCGTCTGCGTGCTCAACCTGGCCGATGAACCGGCCGAGATTTCCTTCGACTGGGACACGCTCGAGAAGATGCCGACGGGCACCTTCACGATGCGCGACGTCTGGCAGAAGGAAGACGCGGGCACCACCGACACGGAATTCCGCCGCCAACTCAAGCCGCACGACGTCGCACTTTTGCGGCTGACACCAATGGGCAAGCCAACCGAATGAACGAGCGAGGAGAATTATTTTACGACGAGCAGCGGCCCGTATCGCAGTTCGCCAACTCGTCCTGCAATTGCTCGAGCGCTCGCAACTGGGTCTCGACTCGGCTGTCGAAGTTGCGCCGTGCGAGCCACGTCGTGAGTCCAGCGAGCGCCGTCGGGCAGATGGCCGTACCGGCGTCGCGCTCCAGAATTTCCATCACGCGTTCGGTCGGCACCGCCTCGCGATACGGCCGGGCCGCACTGATCGCTTCAAAAATATCGGCGACCGTCAGCAGCCGCGAGTCCATCGACAACTGATCCGCCGCGATTCCGCGATAGTAGCCGCGACCATCGAGCTTTTCGTGATGCGATCCAGCCAGCGGCGCAAGTGGAGCAAAACACCCGATCCGCATGAGAATCTGTTCCGAATACTCCGGATGCCGACGCATTGTGGCGAATTCCTCGTCGGTGAGCTTGCCCGGCTTGTCCAGTATTAAGTTGGATACACCGAGCTTGCCCAGGTCATGGAGCAAGGCCGCGCGACGGATCCGCGTGAGCCCGTCGCGGTCGTATCCGAGCGCTTCGGCAATTCCGACGGAGATTTCCGCCACGCCCACGGAATGGCGAAAGGTCCACGGGCTCTTGGCGTCGACGACATGGGCGAATGCCAAGGCGATCCGGTCGAGATCGCCTTCGGTCGCGGCGCGGGCCTCTTCCACCGGCTCACAATCGGCGACGGCGACACACGGATCGTCGCCGAGTAGCGAATCCCAAAAAGCGTCGTCGTTCCGTAGCCCAAGCAACACGTCGACCAACTGCGGATCGAACCACCGTCCCGACCGTTCAACGGCCATGTCACACGCGGCCGCCACACCATACTCCCGCGCGAAGACTTCCGCCGATTGTGCCAGCCCGAGAATTCGCGCATGCAGCGAGATTTCCTCGCCGCGAAGTCCAGCGGGATGCCCTTGGCCGTCCCAATGTTCGTCGAGCTGGCGAATTGCCTCGACGGTCGACTCGGGAAAACTTAGCTCGCGGGCGATCGTGGCACCACGCTCGCAACGCGTCTTGATCAATTGGCGAGTCGCGCCCGAACCCTGGAGCGCCATCGTGGCTAGCTGCATGATGCGCTCCCACGGCTTGCCATCCGGCCGCGCCTGGCGGGCTGCAAACTGGACGTTGTCCTTCATCCGCGACCAATCGACGGTCTTGACGTCGCGATTGACGACTCGATCGTCGGCGCCGAATAGATACGAGATCTTGGCCGCGTTGCTCGAGCAGCCGAGATCCTTGAGCAACAGCGCGTAGTATAAGGACGAGCGATCCGCCGACCCGAGACCGATCGCTTCGGCCAACCGCATGCCGAGGATGCACGTCCGCGCTGCATGCCCGGCCGGCTGGCCTTCGGTCAAGTCGAGCGCCGCCGACATCGCGGCAATGACTTCCGAAAAACGCACGGTCTGGCCGGCGACAGTCGCCGGGTTCGCGGCAAATTGTTGGTTGGGGAGTGTAATGGACACGGAGTTATTCCGATGTAGATGAGCAGAATCGACGCTAAAGCCGATACGAAAAGCATAGCTCACACGCAACGGTGCGGCCGCAGCGAATCGGCTTCAATTGCCGCGATTTGGCTGCCAATCGTCGCTGCCGGCGAGCACCTTTTCAGGCGTGATCGCCGCGGCTTCGGCCTCGCTGAGCTGCCGCGCCCACTTCACGCGGGCCGAAGGATTCGCGCCCGGGCCAGTGCTGGCGAATTCGCCGTAGCGAACGGTCTGCTCGCGTTCCGGCCGGTCCCAGTTGTGCCAACCTTCGCCGCGGATCGCGGCCGGCATTTCCGTGTTCAAGAATGTGACGGCCGAGTACCCGCGCCACGGCCGGCCGAGATACATCTTCACGCCGGGCGCCGCGGTGATCCGGCAGTCGCGAAACACGAAGCCGAACGGCTGAAAGTCCGGCGTCGCGGCGGCCGTGATGTAGCTGCTCTTGAGACAGTGGATGTCGCAATCGTCGAAGTACGCCGTCGCGCCGCCGAAGATGAAGTCGGTCGTGCCCTCGATATAGCAGCGGTCGAAGAGTTGCCGTCCGCGATTGAGAAGGATCGTGTCCTGATTGCCGAGGAAGCGGCAGTTGCGAAACACGGCCCGATCGCCGTCGACGCGAATCGCCAGTGCCTGTCCCACCGGTCCGGCCGTGTTCTCGAACGTCAGGTTTTCGGCGGTGAAGTCGTCGGCGTCGATGGTCGTCGAGGGTGTGCGAAACGTGCCGATCGGCTTGCCGTCGCTGTCTGACATGTTGGCATGCAGATCGTAGGTCAGCACCGTTGACTTTGAATCCTCGCCCACGAGGTGAAAGAATCGCTTCTCGCGTTGCACGTAGATCGGCTCTTTGTACGTGCCCGGCTTGATGCGGATAAAGACCTGATTCTCGGCGGTGCCATCCGGCACGCTCATGATCGCGTCCTGCACCTTGGTGAATTGCCCGCTGCCGTCGGCCGCCACGACAATGATCGTCTCCGCGGCCGCAACACGATCGGCCAACGAGTGCGACAGCGCACTAAGCACGAGAATTATAGCGAATGCTGCTTTCCGCCGAACCAATTGCCGCCCGCTCATTGAAATCCGACTTCCGTTCACTTTGGAGTTTTTCGGCGTCGCTCGAGCAACGATTCCGTAGGCATGACGATATCCCACGCCAGGCCCATTTTTTCCCACAAGCAGATGGTCAAGTAGGTAACGTCGACTTCCCACCAGCGATGACCGTGGGCCGCAGCGCGA
>JANNTD010000599.1:0-11062 GCA_031403315.1 Planctomycetota bacterium | reverse complement strand
GCTTTGCGACTCGTCACCGCCGTCCTCATGGAAATCAGCGAAGACTGGGAAACCAACAAAACCTATCTCAACATGGAAACCAACTGATCCGCCCAAAACGTCAAGCCTGGAAATTACAGAAGAGATGTTGCTTTATCGCTGCACTTCTCTCATAGCTAGACTCATGTCCATTTGGCCAGTGAATTACAGCTCCACATAAGTAGTTTTCATCATCAGCCAACACTTCCAAAATTCCTCTGTACGTTGGGTCGTAAGGAAATCCACGTTGTTTGTTTGCCCCAGCACTCAGTCGAGCGCCTTTCTCTACTCGCACAAAGGCGCGATAAAAAGCGCCCGCTTGGTCGATAAGTTGCTGCAGTCGATCAAGTTTTATGACTGAGGTCGTAAGGCGGGGGTCCAGTTCATCAGGAATAGTTTGGCCTCGCATTCGGAATTCGTCGCCATGAATGATATAGTCCGAATGGCTAATTGAATTGCGGATTCCGGCCCGATAGAAATCGTCGAATGCTGCGCCAATTTCCGGAAGGCCCGCTTCTTTGGACAGAGACTTAATTACATCGATTTTTGTTGATGGGGATATCTGTGACTTTCTTGAGGTCGACTTTTGCTTTTTGGTCTTCGGCCGAGTTCTCTTAGGCTCAGCTGCGAATGGGGTGAGAGATACTGCGCGTCCAAGCTTGACCCGCAAAAGATTGGTGATAATCTCGTAGGGAGCGCTCATTTCTACAAGGTGGGAGTACTCAAACAGCCGCAGTCGCAGCCGAGTGATCTCCGGCTCTCTAAAATAGTCCGTAGGCAGATCTGCTGATGCCAAATTGTTCAGGTCATCTAGCACTTTGAATGATTCTGAAAGCGTATCCCATCCGGCATTTTCATGACCTGACGCTCGAAGCAACGCCAGCACATAGTCGAAGCGATCAGCAGTCGGTTGAAATATCGGTGCCAATCTGTGGCAGTACGTGACAATCGACTGCTCAAAGTCGTCGATGTGCGTCATTGCGAATATTCCAATAGTCGATAAGGGAGCGCGTATGTCGGACGAACAACTACAGAAGCAGACTGACTCCAACGTGCTCGCACACTTTATTGATGTTGTCGGACTGATCCAGCGAAGCACGTGGCGAAAACACAAGCTAAAAGTTGGAATAAGCGTCCCTACGGAATCTGATCTGCCATCTCATGAAGCATTCGTATTCGCCGTCGTCTATTTTCGACAGCTGTTTTCGGACAAGCTACTTGGCCGGGCCAAGAATACTTATGGAAAGCTCAGCCAATTCCCTGATCGGGTTTCTACCGTGAACTCGAAGTATCAATCCGCGATTGCGGCTTGGGATAGTCCGCCACAAGGACTTAAAATAGCGTCCCACCTTCCAGGTTCAGGCATTTCAACGCTCGACAAGCTACCGACCCTATCCGAGTTGTTCGAATGTTTTACATATGGAGCACATGTACTGCATTCCCGGGCACCCAAGAGCAACCCAGCTGCGGCGCGACTTACTGAACTTCTTAAGGCAATTCACCCTCACACCTTGCTTGGATTTCTTCACGGCGGATTCTTGGAAGTGTACGGGCCAATTTCGGCAATCGGTGCCCGCGTACACCAAGACTTCAATGAGCTGCAGCGTCAACATGGCTTACCAGCACCCGAAGTTTACTGGCAAAATCAACTCTTTAATTCAACGGGGTCTTCGAGCGCCTCAGATTCTCGTTGAAACGTCTGCTTAGTCGACTCTTCAGAATGTGACGTCACGTCAATACGAGTCGATCAAACTCAAAGTGCAGTAGATCATCCAAATACGCCCCCTCAATAATCTCACCAAAGGTGAAAAGACAATACGTTGCTGGAAGCTGAACCTCGCCCAAGATTCCCGCATCTTGTGAAAACGCGATGTGGAAAACCTTTTCTTTTCTGAGCACCATTAGGCCGATCCCACGCGATGTGGCGAGACTAATTGCGCCCGGTTGAAAGCCTTTGCGAGTCACAATTGTTCCCTTGTGCGCTCCGACCTGTCGAATCTGGTCAGCGAACACTTCAACTTCGTTGACCGACACTGTCCGTGTAGGGAAATCCTTGCACTCCCAAACCCATTTCAGAGTCGGGCTTTCATCGCCAGCCGCAGCAAATATCTCAATCGAGATATCGAAAGTAATCTCCGACTCCCTGTCTCTTGAAAAGTACTTCGGCTTGCGTCGTACTTTAGAATTGCAGGGGATGACCCCGAGCGCTAAATCAGCGACCGAGTCTTCGATGTATTGCGCTACTTCAATCTCAAATTGTTGCCATTCAAGGGGCTGAGGTCTGAGCGCTTCGAATGGTGAATCGTCTTTCATGTAACGCTCCACTAAGTCATGTCCGTACTTTCTACTTCAGTAAAAATGCCATTGCTCGGCGAGCGACTCTTGCTCGATCTCAGTTGCTTCTCCAGGAGGGCGAGGCGGGATGCGGGCCACTCATTCGGTGAAAACGCTCTCCGCTTCGTCGCGGCTGCCGGCGGCGCGGTGGATGGCGAGATCGACATCGACGGCTCTCACAAGTTCGGCGGGAGCCTCGCCCTCCCGGTGTTGTTATTGGTAGTCCGCTTCGGAGAGTGGCGGGGCGTGGCGGAAGGCATGGATCGGCTCGCCTTGGTTGAGATTTCTCGTGTGGTCGGTCGGGTCGACGCATTTCGCGCCGTTGGGCGTGAGCAGCTGCTGGTAGACGATGTAGTCGACGTCTTCGCGGACGAACTCGACGTGAGTGTCGGCAAAGGCTGCGTTGACGCCGCTGGAGTGGTTGCTGGCCGGGCGGGCGAAGCGAAGCCGGTTGGGATCGAACATGGGGTCATCGTCGTAAACATCGTCGCCGACGCGGTTGATCCGCTCTTGATCCACAATCGTGTTGCCAGGTTGCGGATTATCGTTCACGACCCACACGATGGCGAGGTGCTGCTCGGTGCCGAAGGCCCAGGTGAACCGCGGCGGGAAACCGGAGGCATACGGCTCGTAGGTCTTGTGATTGTTCTCGGAGAGCAGGATGGTAGTGGCGGCTCCGTCGCTGATCTTGCCGAGCGACGTGCGTGGGGCCCTCTTTTGCCGGAAGACAAACTCGTATTGATTGAGGAATAGTCCGTTGTCCGTCGTGTCGCCCGCGCCAGGCCCGAACACGAAATACTCACCGCTCGTGTCGCCGTCCCAATCAGGCGCGCCGGCGTTCACGCAATAGGTCAACGAGGCGGCATCTGCGATCGCGATCGCGTCGGTATCCGAAGGGCAGACAAACAAGTGGATCGGTCGAATCTGGGGCTCAAGATCGACGTCGACGATTTGGTCCCAGATGTCCTGGCGCTCGAGCTCGGGCAATAGTTTGGCGGCCCAACTGACGGGCGTGCCCAGGTCGCCATCGTCGGCGGAAGTGATAAACCACCGCGCTGGGTCGCTGGTATGATCGACTTTGACAGCATGCTTCGTGTCGCGGAGAACCCGCTGCGAGTAACCGGGCAGCCGGCCTTTGGCGGAGTCGAAGGCGACCATGGCTTGCGCCAGGTTTCGGATGTTGTTGACGCATTCGCCGCGTCGGGCCGCTTCGCGGGCCGCTTGAATTGCCGGCAATAAGAGTGCGACCAGCGTGCCGATGATCGCGATCACCACCAAGAGTTCGACGAGTGTGAAACCCGCGGGGCGGAGGGTGAGTCCCCCGGCGCGCGCAAAACGAGAAGTTGACATGGCATGGCCTCCTGATCTCTGTTCAGAAAATCAAACAGCACACACGCAGCCAGTCGGCGGAGCGCCGCCCAATACGGTGGCGGCCGCCGACTCGAAAACGGCAACAGGCAGTTGCCGAAATAGCTACAAGTCAACTAGAAGCCGTTTCAAAACCGCCGAATGAACCGGACGCTAGCGCGTGCCGGCTGATTGGATCAGCCGCGGGGCGCTAGCCTCGGTTTTGAAACAGCTTCTAGTTCCCGCGGCGATTAACTAGTAGTCGGTTTCCGAGAGCACGGGCGCTTTGCGGAAAATGTCGATTGGATCGTCCAAGTTTACCGGCGTCCAAGCAATTGGATCGACGCACTTCTTGCCGTTGGTGGTGAGCAGCCGCTGGTAAACGAGGTAGTCGATGTCGTCGGCGATGAAGCGAGTGTTGCCGCCGGCGAAGACGACGTTCACGCCGCCGCTGTGATTGCTGGCTGGGCGGGCGAACTCGGTTTGCTGAGGAGGCCAAGGATTATTCGGCGGATTGGTGGCGGCGTCGCGATTGATTCGCTCCTGGTCGTCCAGATCGGCGCCAGGCTGCGGATTCTCGCTGACGACCCAGACGAAGCCGAGCTGCTGCTCGGTGCCGAATTCTGGATCGCCACCATTGTCGGCGCCGCCGAGCCAGGTAAAGAATGGATCAGTTGCGCCGGTCCCAATTGGCTCATAGTCCTTATTGACGTTTTCCGAGAGCATGATCGTCGTGCCGGCGCCGTCGCGAATCTTCGAGATCCGCATTTGCGGCGGCTTCACGCGGTTCCGGTCGTACTCGGCCAGATTCAAGAAGATGCCGTTGTCGGTGGTGTCGCCTTGGCCGGGCGGCGACGGATTGATCAAGAGGAAATCGCCGTTGTCCTCACGGTCCCAGGCTCCCGTGTTACCGCTGTAGGTGAGGGCTGGCAGTTCGACGTTGGACGTGGCATCGGTGTCGGCCGGGCAGACGAAGCTCTCGATGGGGATGACTTCCAGTGCGCCGCCATCGGCAATGGTCGCGTTGACGTCGATGAGTCGATCCCAGATGTCTTGGCGTTCCATGTTGGGAAGAATCACCGCTGCCCAGCTGATATTCCAGGCGTCGTCGGGTGGCTGGGGCGGAGTTCCCGAGCCGACCGTGTTGTCGACCACGATGTGTTTTGTCGTGTTGTCAAAATCAGCGGTGACCCAGGTGTTGTTCGCCCGCTTGACGAGTTGGGCGTAGCCGGGCAGCCGCTGCTTCGACGATTCGAAGTTGACCATCGCCATGCCGAGCTGCTTGAGATTGTTCATGCACTGGGTTTGGCGGGCGGTGGCGCGGGCGGCCTGCACGGCGGGAATCAAGAGCGCGACCAAGGTGCCGATGATCGCAATCACGACCAGCAATTCCACGAGCGTGAAGCCGCGCTTCTTGGACGCGGGGCGAGGCACATGGCACGAGGAAAATAGCGTCGACATGGGATGGTCTCCGGGTTCTCTGTTCCGCTGATTGGGCCGGGATATGTTCCGTTGGACGGGCGGCCGGTCTGGCCGCTCTGCCGCGCCGTTTGTACCGGCGGGCAAGGTGCGCCCGCTAAATTTCGCTCGCCAAACAAGTGAATCGTTCGGTGTGCCTTTAATTATCGCCGAAGCGTGCAAAAAACGCCAGCGCGAGTGGAATTGGCGGGGAAAATCAGCCGTACGGATCGGCCGTGGCGGTTGCTACAGCCGAGGCAACGGCGATCGCCAGTGGCACGAGCGCGAGAGTTGTACGTAAGACCGCTCGCCAGCCGGAGTGCCTGGGCCAGTTGGTGGGTAGCCAGCCGGCGGCGGCGAGGGAAATCGCCAGGAGTGCGGCGTTCGTGGGCGCGAGGCTTGAGTAAGAATAGCCGAGCAGGATCAGGCCGCCGAGCATCACGGCGAGTGGGCCGGCCGCGTGGCTGGGGCCGTCGGCGAGTTTGCCGAGAGCGGCGGCAATGCCGGTGGCACCCAGCAGGGCGGCCGCCGCGACGCCGCCGAGTTCGCCCAGGGTGAGCGCTCCCGAGGCTGCGACGGTGAGAGAGATTCCGAGCGCGACCACGACGAGCAGCCCGCTGCGGAGGAGCGGTTGGCGGTTCAGACGGCCGAGCGCGAAGGTCAGCCAGCAGGCGGCGAAGGCGGCCGACCAGAATGCGAGGATGCCGAGTTTTTCGCCGAGCGACCAGCGGCTCATCGCGGAGGCGTTGGTGGCCAAGAGGCGTAGTGGTGTAGCGATCGCGAAGACGCAAGCGAGCGCGACGAGCCAGCGCTGCCAGGAGCGGGGCGCGTAGGCGGCGAGCACGCTGATGAGAGCGGCCACCAGCACCAGCCACGGGAGCCAGTCGATCGCCACGCGGGGATGGAGCAGTTTGTCGAGCGCCGTCGGCCAGCCGACACGCACATTTTGTGCGACCATGCCGACGACGAGGCCGCAGGCGATGCTAAGTGACCAAGTTGCAGCGGGTCGGGTCGCGGTGGGTCGGGCCAGCAACCGGTTGCAGACCCACATGGCGAGCGCCGCTGCGGCCGAGGGCACCACGCCGATCCAAAACAAATCGGACGGGCCGAAGGGCATGGGGAGGTTCCCGCGACCGGCGGTCGCGGCTTTATGTTTAGCGCGGCGGGGCGGCGTCTTGCTTGATGCCTTCGAAGCTGACCGTGATGGCGATCGCGTCGCCGACGGTGTTGTTTTCGAGGAACTTGGTCATGCCGAATTCGCTGCGCTTGAGCTCGGTTTGGGTGATGAAGCCGGCGTGGGGTTTGCCGTCGAGGCTGGGGCCTTCGCCCAAGAGCCGGATCGGCAGCGTCACCTGCCGCGTGACGCCGTGCATCGTGAGGTTGCCGGTCACCTGGTAGTTGATGCCCGGCTGATCTGACTGAGGGACGAGCACGACGGACGTGCTCTCGAAGGTGATGTCGGGAAACGACGCCACGTCAAAGAAGTCGACGCCTTTGAGGTGCGTATCCCGTTGGGCGTTGTTCGTGTCGATGCTGTCGGCTTTGATCGCCATTTGAAACTGCATGTTGGCCGCGTTCTCATGGTCCAAAACGACGCGGGCCTGGGCTTGGCGGAACATGCCGTAGGTGTAGCTCATGTTCATGTGGCTGACGCTGAACACGATCGAAAAATGGGTTTGATCGAGGTCGTAAACGTCGGCGGCCCGCGCGGTTGGGGCGGCGACGGCGAAGGTGAGTGCGACCAGCAGCGAGACATGCATCCACAGGCGAGCGATCATGACGGTTCTCCTCTCGAGTTGCGGCAAATTGGGCGGAAGGCCCCTGATTCTCGTAGACTACTACGATAGCGCGATTCGGCCGCGCCGCCAACCGTGTCCGGGGCAGTTTTCGGCCGAAAATTGGGCCCAGTGTGGACGATTGGCGGCCAGTCGGGGCTCCAGCTAGCTTCTCGGCGCAGGCCGTCGGCGTTATCATGGAGCCGGCTGGTCGCAGGACGGCCAGCTGCCAAGTCGAGCCAATCGTAGTCGAGACAATCTCTGAGGAGACAAGTGCCGCGATGCCCGATCAATCGTCCGACGTCAGCACGCTGTTGTTCATTGGGGCCGTGGCGGTGTCGCTGGTCGCCTTTTTCGTGTTTGTGTTGTTGGTCTTCAGCTACGGCAAGCTCTGGCTGCAAGCGTTTGTCTCGAACGCGCGGGTGAGCCCCTTGAGCCTGGTCGGCATGAGCCTGCGGCAGGTACACGCCCGCACGATCGTCGACGCGAAGATCATGGCGATGCAGGCCGGCGTCGGAACCGATCCACATACGGGCATCACCACGCGGCGGCTGGAGGCCCACTACTTGGCGGGCGGCAATGTGCCCCGCGTAATCCACGCGCTCGTCGCCGCCCACCGGGCCGACATCGATCTCGATTTTGACCGGGCCGCGGCGATCGACTTGGCGGGCCGCGACGTGCTGGACGCGGTCCGCACGAGCGTCTACCCGAAAGTGATCGACTGCCCCGATCCGGAGAAGTCGGGCCGCACGACGTTGAGCGCGGTGGCCAAGAATGGCGTGGAGCTGTTGGTGCGGGCGCGCGTCACGGTGCGGACGAATCTCGCGCAGCTGATCGGCGGGGCGACCGAGGAGACGATCATCGCCCGCGTGGGTGAGGGTATCATCACGTCGATCGGCTCGGCGAAGGATCATCTCGTGGTGATGGAAAACCCCGACCGCATCTCGAAGGCGGTGCTGGAGCGCGGCCTCGACGCCCACACGGCATTCGAGATCGTCTCGATCGACATCGCCGACATCGACATCGGCGAGAACATCGGTGCGCGGCTGCAGGCCGACCAGGCCGAGGCCGACACGCGCAAGGCGCAGGCGCTCGCGGAAACGCGGCGGGCCGACGCGATCGCCCTGGAGCAGGAAATGAAGGCCCAGGTCGCGCTCAATCGGGCGGAGGTATTTCTGGCCGAAGCCGGCGTGCCCAAGGCGATGGCCGAGGCGTTCCGCAGCGGGAATCTGGAACGGCTCACGCAGAACGGGCGTGGGTAGGTCGGGCGCCTCTCTTGCCTAGACTTGTTTAGAGCCACGGCGTCGACAGTCCGATGGCGATGAACAGCGCCGCGAAGATCGCTTCAATTAACGGGTGTTTGATCCCGATCCGCGCGCCGCAGTCGTAGCAGCGGCCGCGAAGCATCAGCCAGCCGAGGATGGGCGTGTTGTGGTACCAGCGGAGCTCATGATCGCACTCGGGGCAGCGGGAGCGCGGGAAAATGAAGCCTTGATCGGTGCCGAGCCGGTCCCACACGACATTCAAGAAGCTGCCGACGCACCCGCCCAGGCAGCCGAGCCAAACAATCGCGAACCACCACATCGCGGCGGTGAGGCCGTGGTTGATGGTGTTGGGCGAGATGGCGAGGAGTTCGACGAAAGGCATCATGAGAACAATTTTAGCTCACACATTACAGAATCCCATGCAGCGGCCCGCCGGGGGCCGCGAGGGCATCGACGCGGCGCGTTATTTCGGGATCTTCGACGAGCGGCGGAGCGTGGTGTGGTTTGATGCGGGCGTCGATTACGAGCGGGCCGCGGCAGCCCCAGTGTTTGTCGGCGGTGAACGCGTCGATGCCGTCGACATCGGCGGCGGGGTTGGTGCGCGTGAACGTGACCCAGAGGAAGTTGCGGAGCGACTCGGCGACGAACTGGGTGTCGTCGACCAGGACGATCCAGCGGAAGCGGGCGATGGGGTCGGATGCGCTAAAAGACTGGAACAAGTCCCCGCGTGCTGAAGCACGCTGGCCTTCGAGCGCTAGGATGCCGGGGAGGATGATGCGCGGGTTGTGGAAGCCGTCGGGGAGTCGCAGGTCGCTGGGCACTTCGGTGGCGAGGTCGAACCGCTTGGGGCCGATGGCCGCGATGACGAGCTTCGAGCCGCTGTTGAGCGCGCCGCCCGAATAGTCGAGCGTGTCGATCGTGGTCTCGGTTTGAAAGTGCAGATCGCGCGTCCAGTCGGCGCGCTCGAGGATGTGCCGCAGGAATGCGGCGATGTCGTGGATGTCGAGCTGCGGATCGTCGGCACGGTTCGCAATGAGCAGGAACTTGGCGAGCGACAATTGTCCCTGGCCGAGGATCGCGTTCGCTTGAGTGAGCAATTCTTGCGGTCTTTGCTGCTCAGCGAACGGCCAGTACCGTTCGCTGCCGATCGCGAGGAGCAGCGGGTGCACGCCGGCCGCGTCGACCGCGTGGACCGCATGCACGCCCGGCAGCACCGCCGGGATTGCGGGCCCGGTGATCTCATGGATCAACTGGCCGAAGATCGTGTCTTCTTGTGGCGGGCGGCCTACGACCGTGAACGGCCAGATCGCATCATCGCGGTGAAACACTTGCTCGACCGCCAGCACGGGGAAATCGTGCTGCAGACTGTAGTAGCCCAAGTGGTCGCCGAACGGCCCTTCGGGCAGCAGCTTGTTCGGGATCACCGTGCCGCAAATGCAGAAATCGGTGTCGGCGTGAATCGGCAGCATGGGCTTGCCGTTTAGCCCGCCCGGGCGACGCAGCATGCGGACGCGGCGGCGCCCCAGCGCACCGGCGAACCCAAGCTCGCTCATTCCCTCGGGCAGCGGCATCACGGCGGCGAGCGACATCGCCGGCGGCCCGCCGACGAAGATGTTCACGCGAAACGGTTGGCCCGCCGCGAGCGCCGCCGCATGATGCACGCCGATCGAGCGGTGAATCTGGTAGTGGAGCCCGATCTCGCGGTCCGGCTCGTAGCGATTGCCCGAGAGTTGCACGCGGTACATGCCGAGGTTCGACCGCCGCAGCCCAGGCTCGCGGATGTCTTCCGTGTAGACCTGCGGTAGCGTCACGAAGGCTCCGCCGTCGTTGGGCCAGCTGACTTGCTGCGGGAGCTGCGAGATCGTCGTCTGATTGGCGGTGACGTCGCCGCGCGCCGCGCTCATCGGCAGCATGCAGGCCGCGCTCCGCGCCGCGCCCGCGAACCGCCAGGGATGCTTCATTGCCGCCGTCGGATCGAGCTTGAGCCGCACCAATTGCTGCACGCTTTCGAGGCTATCGCGAAACAGGAACCGCGCCCGGTCGATCGTGCCGAAGAGATTGCCGAGCATCGGAAAGCGGCAACCGCGGACCCGAGTGAACAAGAGCGCCGGTCCACCCGCCGCGCAGACCCGCCGCTGGATCTCCGCCACCTCGAGCCGCGCGTCGACTTCGGCAAGGACGCGTACCAATCGCCCATGTCGCTCCAGATCGTCGACGCACTGGCGGAGAGTTCGGTAGCCCATGGATGAAGGATACAGGATGCTGGATGCTGGATGCAGGGGGAAGATCGCGGTACGTATCCCCTGCCCCCTGAATCCCGCATCCTGCATCCTATCTCCGCACCTTCCGTTGCAGCCGTCGTCCGTCCTGGCTGTGGTATGTGAGCAGCAGCGAGCCGACCGCGGCGCAATTCTCGAAAAGGTCGAAGATCACCTGCTCCTCGCCCGGCCAGGGGTAGGCGTAAATGAGATCGAAGTCCTCGGGTTCGAGATCGAGGTCGGCGTAGCTGTCGGGGCGGTCGGTGCGGAGCCAGGTCACTTCGCCGGCGGTGTCGACGATCGGCTCCGCGCCGCTGGGGACGTAGCTGCCGCAGGCGAATTCGACGTCGATGCCGTGGTCGGCCGCGAACGATTCGGCGATCTCCACGAGTGGCGGCTCGATCTCGATGCCGATCGCATCGAAACCGAGCTGGGCCGCGAGACAGGCCACGACGCCGATGCCGCTGCCCCACTCGAGGAACCGGTGCCCGGCCGCGAGTTGCGACGCGTCGATCCAGGCGAGCGCACGATACACCTGTTCGAAGTCACTGGGCACGAAGGCGGGGATCGACGCCTGGAACTTGGCGTCGTACTGTTGCAGCCGCAG
>JANNTD010000598.1:0-13634 GCA_031403315.1 Planctomycetota bacterium | reverse complement strand
AGCGGCGACGATTGCCACGAAACGGCTGCGGTGCAGGAGGAGTATCTGCAGGCGGCGGGCTTCCGTGACGTTCGCATCGCTTGGAGCGAGAAGCTATGGGGCATCTTGTTTGGCCGGCGATAATTGCGAGTGCGTACGACGGTTGGGGGAATCATCAATGAGCTGCGGCCCCTTATTTGTTCCGGCCCCTTATTTGTTCTGAGCAGGTACAGCGACTTGTTCGCCGTTATTCTCCACAACCCTATTGCGCTCAGCCGTCACCCGCGCCGCTTGAGGATTGGCCGTGTCCCATCGGCCAGCCGAGTTCGCTGTTGTCCGTCCCCATCGAAGTTGCCGGGGTCGAGCCACGCCAGGAAAGCGGCGCGAAGTTTGGGCCACTCGGTATCGATGGCGGCATACCAGGCCGTATCTCGGTTTCGGCCCTTGTAGACTGCCACCTGCCGGAAGGCTCCCTCAAACGAGAGCCCCAGTCGCTGGGCCGCTGTGCGCGACGCCGCGTTCAACGCGTCGCACTTCCATTCGTACCGCCGATAGCCGAGCTCGAACGCCGTCTTCATCATCAAGTACATCGCTTCGGTAGCGGCCGGGCGTCGCTGCAGGCACGGCGAGAAGTGGATGTGACCGACCTCGATGGAGCCGCTGGCCGGGGCGATTCGGAGATAGCTCGCGACGCCTGCCGGCTGACCTTGTGTTTTGTCGATGACTGCGAAAAATAGCGGGTCATCCTGTTGACACGTCGCGTTCATCCAATCGCGATAGCTCGACAGCGTGGGGAACGGGCCGTACGGGAGATACGTCCAGCTCCACCCTTGCTCGTCTTGCGCATTGGCAGCGAACAAAGCGGCCGCATGACGGTCGGGATCGAGAGGCTCCAGCCGACAAAATCGGCCTTCCATCGGCTCGTGTGCCGGGCAGCGAGGGAGTGTCCAGCCCGGCAATGGGAATCCGATCGGCTGGCCTAGGTCGTTGAGCGGCGGTTCCATGTCGGAGTAGCTCCCAGCGAACCACAAAGCTCAGTTACCGGCCCTCAATCATTTGAGGGATCGCGCGACGTATCACTACTGCAATGGCATGACATTGGGACTAACGAAAAAGTTCAGTTAGCCATTATCAAGCAAGCGGATCGCCAGAAGTATTGCAGCAGCCGCGAAGAAATGCCAAAACGGACGTGAACCCGCACGATCCGGCGCGGCGCGCATCACTGACGCTAGATTGATCCAGGACGGCCACCAGCTTCAGGCTGAGATTTCAGCGATCCGCACGCGCGTGAACATCGCGCGGAAGCCGGTCTTCTTGCGGAAGTTTTTGCGGCGGCGGAGCTTTTGGATGACGTGCTTTTCGCCTTGGACCGGGCCGACGACTTCGGCGGTGACGCTCGCGCCCTTCACCAGCGGCGAGCCGAGCTTCGCGTCGCCTGCGCCGCCGATCGCCAGCACGCTCTCGAACTTGACCTTCTGGCCGGCGGGCACGTTGCGGTAGTCGACATCGAGCTCCTGGCCCTTTTCGACTTTGTACTGGTGGCTACCAACAGAAATGATCGCGTACATGGCTCGGGTCTCGAACGATGGAAGGTGGGAGCTGGATTGGAACCCGTTACTATACCACGACCGATTTGGGGGCGTCGACCCGTAATTTCAGCGGTGGCGCGGCTGCCGAATCGCCTCGGAATGCGGCAAATCAGGCCAAAATTGCCCGCACGACGTGGGCTTCCTCGACGCCGGTCAGGCGGACATCGAGGCCGCGGTAGCGGTAGGTGAAACGCTGGTGGTCGATCCCCAGGCAATGCAGAATCGTCGCGTGCAAGTCGCGGAGGTGGACCGGGTTTTCGACGATGTTGTAGCAGAAGTCGTCGGTCCGGCCGTACTCCATGCCGGGGCGGATGCCCGCGCCCGCGAGCCAGACGGTGAAGCAGCGGCCATGATGATCGCGGCCCATGCTCGGATCACCGAAGACGCCTTGGCTGAAGACGGTGCGGCCAAACTCGGTGGCGAAGATGACGAGCGTGTCGTCCAGCAAGCCGCGCTGCTTCAAGTCGTTCATCAGTGCGGCGGTCGGTTGATCGACGTCGCGACATTGGTTGGGAAGTTGCCGCAGGAGGGCGATGTGCTGGTCCCAACCGCGATGGTAGAGTTGCACGAAGCGAACGCCGCGCTCAATCAGCCGACGGCTCATGAGACAGTTGGCGGCGTAGCTGCCCGGCTTGTGGACGTCGGGGCCGTACATGGCCAGGGTGGCGGCGGATTCGTCGCTGAGGTCGGTGAGCTCCGGCACGGAGGCCTGCATGCGGAAGGCCATCTCGTAGGCGTGGACGCGGGCAAGCGTCTCGGGGTCGCCGATCTCGGCGGCACGGAGCTGGTTCAGTTCGCCCAAATCGTCCAAGAGCGCGCGGCGCTGTTGGCGCGTGGTGCCCGGCGGATCTTCGAGATAGAGGACAGGACTGGCGCCCGGCCGAAGTCCAACTCCTTGATGCGACGAAGGCAAGAAGCCGTTGCCCCAGAGCCGCGAGAAGATCGGCTGGCCTGGGTTCTTGCCCGAACCTTGCGAGACCATCGCAATGAAGGTCGGCAGATTGTCGTTCTCGCTGCCGAGCCCGTAGCTGACCCAGGCCCCCATGCTCGCGTAGCCGGGTTGCTGATTGCCGGTGTTCATGAACGTCATGGCCGGATCGTGGTTGATCGCCTCGGTGTACATCGATTTGACGAGGCAGATGTCGTCGGCGATGGTTTGCATGTGCGGCAACAGATTGCTGATCCAAGTCTGTTGCTCGCCGCAGAGCCGGCCGGAACGGATCGGCGCGACAACCGGATAAGCCGTCTGTTCGGAGGTCATGCCGGTGAGCCGCTGGGTGCCTCGGATGGAGGGCGGAATTTCCCGACCGTGAAATTTGTCGAGTGTCGGCTTGTAGTCGAACAAGTCGACGTGCGAGAACCCTTCCGATTGGAAGAGACAGAGCACGCGTTTGGCCTTGGGGGTGAAGTGGGGGAGCAAGCGAGCCAGGCCGTCCGCGGCGTCCGCGGCCCCGACCGGGGGCCGACCATCGCTGCGCGACGGTGCCCGCGCCCCGGCTCGCGCGGAACCCGGCAGCAGCGTTGACAACGCGGTAGCGCCGATGCCGCAGGCGGTCGTGCCCAAGAACGAGCGTCGCGAGACGATTCGCTGATATTCGTCGATTGGATTCATGGCTAGCAACTTTCTCTTGGGCACCTGTTAGTTGCGCGTGACCATCTCGCTCAAGTTGAATAGCAACGCCGCGACTTGCGACCAGGCCGCATGCTCAACCGGCGGGATCTGCTCGTTGCGGGGCGATTCGCCGGCGGCAAGATAGTCGAGCGCCGCCGCTTCATCGCCGCTGTAGTGCAGACGATCGCGCTCGAGCGCGCGGGCGAGGACTGCGAATTCAGCCGGCGAGGGTGGCCGCGAAAGACATTCTTCAAACGCCCACTGGAGCCGATCGTGGTCTTGGTCGGAATGCGTCACGATCCGCTCGGCAAAAGCCCGCGCCGCCTCGACGTATTGCACGTCGTTGAGGAGCACCAGCGCCTGGAGCGGCGTGATGGTCGATGGTCGGGCGACGACGCAGGTCTCGCGGTTGGGGGCGTCGAACGCGACCATGTTCGGCGGCGGCACGGTCCGCTTCCAATAAGTGTAGAGCGAACGCCGATAGAGTTTTTCGCCATGATCTTGCACGAAGGTCTGGGCGGTAGCGGGCGTGCTGCCGTAGTGGCTGACCTCGCGCCACAGGTCGCCCGGCGTGTAGGGGTTGACGCTGGGACCGCCCTGCCAATCGACCATGAGTCCGCTCACCTTGAGTGCCGCGTCGCGGATGAATTCGGCGGGCAGACGAAATCGCGGGCCGCGCGCAAGCAGCCGGTTGGCCGGATCGCGCGCGACGAGCGCGGGATCGGCGGTCGAGGTTTGTCGGTAGGTGGCCGACGTGACGATCTTGCGGACGAGTGCTTTGGTATCCCAACCCTGTTCCCGGAAATCGACGGCCAGCCAATCGAGCAACTCCGGATGGCTCGGCCATTCGCCCTGAGCGCCGAAGTCGGCCGTTGTGCGGACGATGCCCGCGCCGAAGAAGATTTGCCAGATGCGGTTGACGGCGACCCGGGCCGTGAGCGGGTTCTGCGGCATGACGGTCCATTGGGCCAATCCGAGGCGATTGGCCGGCGCTGCAGCGGGCAGCGGCGGAAGCAACGCCGGAGTGCCCGGCGACACCTTTTCTCCCGGCTGCGCGTAGTCACCCCGCGTGAGGATGAACGTGTCGCGGGGTTTTTCTGCCTGATCCATGACCATGGTCGGAAACTTCTCGGTCAGCGCGCGGAGTCGTTCCTCGAGATTCGTCAACGAAACGCGAAGCCGGCGCGTCGCGGGCGCATGGGCGGAAAAGTAGGCCTGCAACTCGTGCCGCTGGGCAGCGGTTCGGCCGTCGGGCGGGATCTTAAGGATGGCGATGATTGGCTCCGGCATTGGGCTGCCGTCGTCGCGGCCGGTGACGGCAAGGATCTCGAAGCGGGCTGCCACTAAGGTGAGCCCGTAGCCGAAATTCACTTGAGCGGCGACAAACGGCGTCTCGTGGGAATCGAGCGGCTCGGAAAACGTGAGCGTGATGTGGACCGGGCCCTCGTGAGCCGGGTCGGGAGACCAACCGTTTTCATTGCGCGTGTCGAGCACACCTTCCGGTCGATTGTCCGGTTCCCAACAATTTGCCGTGGCGCGTTCCAATGGCGAGAGTCGATTGAGATTCACCTGATCGCCCGGCACGGCCTCGGCGCTCGCGGAAAACGAGGTCAGCATGAAGGTCCCGTTGGCGGGTTTCTTGCTGTGGCTATCGGATGGCGCCGCCCACTGCGAGAACGGGCCGAAGCCTCGGCCGCCGCCCGGCGCCTCGGCCGCAGGATGAAACACGATCCGCAGTCCCGTGACGGGACGGTCGATTTTCGGAAGACGCATCGAAAGATCGTAAGCCAGCATTTCCGCCGGATAGGCAATCCGCACGAAGCGATCTTCATCGATATCGAAGCCGGCGCCCGCGTTGGGGGTACTGACTTTCAGCACTTCCACGCTGTGGAGTGCGAAGTCTTTGCCGCGCGAATCAAGCTCGCGTCGCTGCTCTTCTTCCCAGGCGGCCACTTCGGCGGCGGTCGGATGTGCCAATTGCTCAAGGAGGGCCGCAATCTTTTCGCGCAAAGCGGGAACGTCGGTCGCAGGCAGCATCGTCCTAGTCTCGAACACCGGTCGGGAATTCCGGCCCCCGTCGCCGTCGAGACCCGCTTCGCTCAGCGTGTTGAAGTAAGCAAACAACCGGTAGTAGTCGCGCTGGGTGAGCGGATCGTATTTGTGGTCGTGGCATTGAGCGCAACCGAGCGTCAGACCGAGAACCACTTCGCCCAGCGTCTTGATGCGATCGGCGTTGTAGTTGGTCAGGTTTTCCTCCGGGATGGTCCCGGCTTCGTGAGTATTCATGTTGTTGCGCTGAAAGCCGGTGGCGACGAGCTGGGCATCGTTGTGCTCGGGCACCAGATCGCCGGCCAGTTGTTCGACCAGAAACTGGTCGTAAGGCAGATTGCGGTTGAAGGCGTCGATCACCCAATCGCGCCAGAGCCACAGGTGGCGTCCGCCGTCGATCGAGTAACCGTTGGTGTCGGCGTAGCGAGCGGCATCGAGCCAGTCGAGCGCCATCCGTTCGCCGAAGTGTGGACTCGCCAACAGCCGGTCGACCAATTGCTCGTAGGCGTTTGGATCCTCGTCGACGACAAAGGCCTCGACTTCGTCGGCGCTGGGCGGCAGGCCGGTAAGATCGAACGTCAATCGCCGAATCAAGGTGCGACGATCGGCGGCCAGCGAGGGTTGCAGGTGCTCGGCATCGAGCCGCGCCAGGACAAACCGATCGATTTCGTTCTGGGACCAGGATTCGTCGGCGACCAGCGGCAGCGCCGCCTTGATAGGTGGCAGGAAGGACCAATGTTGAGTGTAGTTTGCCCCCTGTTCGATCCAGCGTCGAATTAGTTCTATTTGTGCTTTGTTCAATTCACGATGCGCTTCGGGCGGCGGCATCCGTTCCGCGTCGTCGGTGCTCGTGATCCGCCGCCAGACTTCGCTGTGAGCCAAATCGCCTGGCACAATTGCCGCCACGCCGTCGCGGTTCGCATACGCTGATTCGGCGACGTCCAAGCGAAGCTCCGCTTGCCGACTCGGTTCATTGAAGCCGTGGCAGCGGAAACAGTTGTCGGAAAGGATCGGCCGGACATCGCGGCCGTAGTCGGGCTGTGCAACGGCGAGCGCGCCGCCGGCGCAGCAAACCAAGATCGCAAGAAAAAGCCTGCCCGCTGCCATGGTCACCCGCTCGTGAGAAGTAAAACGACGTTGGCAACCGAAGCCCTGATGATACTCCGGAGCCAGGCCAATTGCCACGGCCGGCGCGGGGGAAAGATGGCTGGCTCCTCGGCGCGACCTCGAGGCGCGGGAGCCTCGGGCCAGAGAGAAATCAGTTCCTCTCCACCGACTGGGGATCGGCCGGAGTCACCGGCGTGACCATCACTTTGTCAATCGGCAGGTCGGCCATGCGATTGTCTTGGCTGGGAATATACCGAAAGCGCTTCATTTCAAAGAATCGAGGCTGACGCGTATCGGCGGTTCCGAACCGCTCCGAGCCGGCGATAACGACCTTGCCCAATCCGTTGCGCAACCCACCCCAGCCGAACGAAGCACCTCCCCAAAAGTGATCGACGACGCCTTCGTTCCAAGCGACGGTCATCACGTCGCGGTTGGCCGGCAGGAGAAACGTGAATCCGTAAACTTTGCCATCCCAATCGGAAGGTACATCGTACACATTGCCATCCACGGTGTACGCCACGAGATTCATCGGCAACTGGTTTGCCTTCGGCGTCCAGGCTCGACCGCTCGTGTCGGTCCAAGACGTGATCGTGAACGAATCGGCCCCCGTGTCGACGTACCCCTCGATCTCCAATCC
Organism: Planctomycetota bacterium; assembly: GCA_031403315.1. Taxonomy (GTDB): domain Bacteria; phylum Planctomycetota; class Planctomycetia; order Pirellulales; family Lacipirellulaceae; genus DASYDU01. The sequence goes on along the minus strand of JANNTD010000598.1, from coordinate 6,661 downwards.
TTTCGCATTCTGCAGGACGACGTCGAAACGGTTGGCGGTGGCGCGGCCCGGCTGGAGCCGAACAGGCGATTTCGCCGCCATCGGTGTCGGTTCAGCGTCGTCCTCGGCAGCGGGTATTTTCTGCCGACGCTCGACGCGGGCCACGACGTGTCCACCGCGGGTCAGGGTAAATCCATCGCGTTGATAGTCGATTGGCGCGCCTTGCGGGTTGCCGGTGCGGTTCGCCGACCACATGGTCATCACGAGATTTGCATCATCGCGGAGCTCCACGCCGTAGTGGCCGCTGGGCAGGCGTTCGACGAACGAACCGCTGCGGAGATCGATCAACTTCCATTGACTCCCACCTTGCGAGAGCACGACTTTCACGTCGCGTTCTATGGTTTCGATTTCAAGCACCCCGTTTTCGTCACGAATAAGGATCAAAGTCACGGCCAGAGCCAGCAGGCCGGCCGCCGCGACTACCAGGAACTGTCGAAAGTTGGACCAGACAGTGTTGCCAGCGCTGGCGGTAATTCGCGTGAACGGCAGGAGGGCGCGCGCGACCTCCTGCGGCGTCTGATAGCGCTCGCTCGGGTCTTTGGCGAGCATTTGATTGACCACAGCTTGTAGTTCCGCCGGAACCTGCCGATTCAGCTCGGTCAGAGGCCGTGGCGTCTGCTGCAGATGGGCGCGAATTTTTTCCCGCGCCGCGCCCTGCGGAAACGGCGGCTGCCCGGCAAGCAAGAAGTAGAGAGTGCAGCCGAGGGCATAGACATCGGAGCGGATGTCGGCGGCGCTGGCATTAAGTGCTTGTTCGGGCGCGATGAAGTCGGGAGTACCCATCATCACTCCGGCCGTTGTAAGCTGCCCTGCCGCGACGGATTGCTCGACGCTGTTGCCGTCTGGTGGACCCGTCGCCGCATCGGTGGGCGTTGGCGCGGATGGAACCGCAGCCGTTTGCAGCAAACTGGCCAGGCCGAAATCGAGAATCTTGACGATGCCGCTGCGATCGACGATCAAGTTTTGAGGCTTGATGTCGCGGTGGACCATGCCCGAGTCGAAAGCGTGCTGCAAACCTAACGCGACTTGACGGGCGTAGTCGCAGGCCAGGCCGACCGGTAGCGGCCCACGCTCTCCAATCAATTCCGAGAGTTCGTCACCCTCGACATATTCCATGACCAGGAAATGGACACCGCCGGCCTCTTCCGCGTCGAACGCCGTGACAACATTCGGATGCGACAACTTGGCAGCCGCGCGCACTTCCCGACGAAAACGTTCGACCGCGCCCGGCTTGTCGACAAGCTGTGGTTTGATGACCTTGAGCGCGACGGACCTGTTCATGAGGCGATGTTCCGCCCGGTAGACGTCCCCCATCCCGCCGTGTCCCAAGAGCGCGACGATGCGATAGCGCGGATGGTTGGCAAGTTCCGCTGGCAATTGTGACAGCGGAAGTTCGGCGGTCATGTTCGCCGTTTGGCCGCCGGCTTGGGTCACCGCCTGTTGCCGGACGACTTGATGGTCGTCGGATCGTCGAACCAGTTCGACGAACGTGTCGCTATTGAGGCCCTTGAGCGTGTCCCGGCAGGCCTGGCATTCCGCTATATGCAGCTCGACCTGATCGATCTCCGGCGGTGCCAGCTTGCCGAGACCGAAGGCTCGTAACACTTCCGGGTCAGGATGAGCAGATCGGTCAATGTTCATGAATCCCATCCCTCCGAATAATGCTGCCCAGCCGCCGGCATTCCTTTTGGCGAGGCGAACGGTGGCAGCCAGCAATGAGCTTTTTTGCCAAGTTGCGAACAATCGTGAAACCGCTGGTGACGGATTGATCGCATGCCAGGTAAGTGCATCGAGGGGTCGATTTCTGACGGGAGAGATGGAATTATTCTAGAGGACGTCGACGAGCCCCGACGATTCCTGCCGCAAAGCGTTGAGCACACGCGACTTGGCCGCATAGACGCTGGCGATTGGCAGGCCCAACTCGGCGGCGACGGCCTCCGCCGCGCGGCCCTCGATGACTTGGCCGCGGAAGGCATCCCAAGTGGATGTCTTAAAACGCGGTTGCACCGCATCGAGCATACGTTGAATCACGAATTGGTCGTGTTCTTCATTCCAGATGCGGCTGATGCCACTCGTGTAGTTTTCGAGGGCGTCGATCTTTGCGGCCAATTCACTGCCGTGCCAGGGCTGAGGACGATGCTTGTTCGACCGCCAATAGTGTTTGACTCGATAGGCCAAAACAGTCCTCAGCCAATTGCGAAACGCGCCGACCCGCTCGTTGTGCCGGAAGTTTGGTAGTTCTCGCACGACGACAGACAATACCTCCTGAACCAGATCGTTGGCATCGGAATCCTGGATGTCGTAACGCCTCAGCCAACAATGGAGAAGCGGCGAATAGATATCCACCAACCGACCCCACGATTGCGAATCGGCCAGATCCTTGACACGATCCAGCAGGCTCAGTGACGTTTCGTGCATGAGGTACGCAACCAGGGTCAACACCATGATTATCTCCTCCCCCAGCAATTGCGGCAACTTGGCATACCGGCTTGCCAGATCAACTATTCCCGGCCCGATGGGCTGTCTTGGTGCGAGCATTGTCGCCTCGTGGGCGTCATGCTTTACCAAGCAAATGTGGTAAGCTATGCGGAGGTCTCGAGACGCGAACGGTCGAGAGTTTTTTGTCGAAATAAAAGAGGTGAGAAATGCCAGAGCGAGCAAGTACTGCGGTGTGGGAAGGCGATATTCAGGGCGGCAAGGGGACGATGACGATCGGCAGCGGCGCGTGGGTCGGGCCGTATTCGTTCAAGTCGCGGTTTGAAGACGGCGCGGGAACCAATCCCGAAGAACTGATCGCTGCGGCCCATGCTGGGTGCTATTCGATGGCGCTGTCGGGCGCGCTGACGCGGGCCGGTTCACCACCGACGCGAATCGAGACGAAGGCCAATGTCGATCTGCGAAAGGAAGAGACGGGCTTCCGCATCTCGAACATCCAGCTCACCACGACGGCGAGTGTGCCGGGGATTGACGCTGCGAAGTTTAAAGAGATCGCCGAACAGGCGAAGCAGAATTGCCCGGTGTCGAAAGTGCTGAGCGGTGCCGAAATCTCGCTCGACGCGAAGTTGGTGTGACGACGCTGGCGGTCAGTCGATGTTACTCACCGCTATCATCGGGCACCCAGCCGCTTGAGAATTGCCTTAAGCTGAACGGTCGGGACGTGTCCGCGAACTTCCTGGACATCGCCCCTTTGTATTTCGCACAGCCAGGAACACTTGGCGACACATGGCTTGACGAGATTCGTTCGGGAAGCGCCTTTGAAATGCCAAGGCAACGGGATTTCGTCGTCGGCAAGCGGGTCGCTGAAAGTGCCTGTGATGGCCACCGCGAACAGACTCGTCGCGGTTCTGATATCGGAGTTGGTGCTGACAACCACGAGCGGGCGAATTTTTCGATTCGCGCCAGCCGGATCCAGCACGGAAGCGCGGACGATACATCCCTGCTGAATGCTTGGCACAGCACTACTCAGAAGAGTTGTTCTTCATCCCCTGCGAACCAACTCGCGGGCGGCTGGTGACGCTTTGCAATCTCGCGCAGCTGATCGGCGGTAAGGCTGCCTTTGGCGTCCGGAATGGGCTCGGGCTTCTTAAGAGCTACAAGCGGCCCAATCCTCACTTCTTTCTCGATCAGAATCGGCACGTTGATGGGCTGTGGTGTCGCCGCGTGGTTCGAGCAATCGCCAAATTGGGGTTGCAAGTTGTCAGTTGGGGTCGACATATGATTTATCCTCTGCGATCGCCACTCCGAATTGCTTGCGATCGATTTCTTCGCCATTGGCGAATACAACAATGTCGTGAAGTCCCGTATTTTGGAACTGCAACTCGGACATCGACATGATGACGTCGAGACTCATCAACGGGTCAGTCACTTCAATTTCTGTGGGCTCGGATCGGCTAACCACTTCGTTGGCGCCCAAATCATGAATCTCGACGAGCAAATTATACCGGCCAAAGGCGTCGGTAATCTGACAAAACAGCTCTGTCGGCGGCGCGGTCAGTGTTTGATCGACGTAGAAATTGCCAACTAGGCCGGTCAGGCTCAAGCCGCCCAAACCGTCATTGACAACTTGCTTACAGAGCAAAATCGCTTTGCAAACCGGCAATGGCGCAATCTGCTGAGTGCTCATCACACTTGATCTCGAGCGTTGGATTCCAATCGTCCACTTTCAATCTACTCCACTTCATCAACTAAGTCCAATTTGGACGACGACGACCATGGTTCAAATCGACAAAAATCAGTCCGGGAACTTCACTTCCCGCCCGTTGGCGTCGAAGCAGTCGAGCTTGAGGTACTCGGGCGAGAGGCCTTCGCCGCTGACGATTTGGATCTGCACGTTGTTGTCGTCTTCGATCTTGGCCAGTTCGCGGCGCTTCAAGTTGTTGAGGTAGTTGGCCACTTCTTCTTCGACCGTGACGGTGACCTTCGAGACCTGTTCGAGGTGGGTCCGCAGCAGCAGTTTGCGGACGACTTCGATCGCCATGCTCTCGGCCGACTTCACCTGGCCGCTGCCGGTGCAGGCGGGACACTCTTTGTAGACGCTGCGCTTGAGGCTCGGGCGGATGCGCTGCCGCGTCATCTCGATCAGGCCGAAAGGGCTGGTGCGGAGGATCTTGGTGCGGGCGCGGTCGCGTTTCATGGCGTCGCGCAAGGTTAGCTCGACGTCGCGTTGGTGCCGGTCCTTGCGCATGTCGATGAAGTCGTTCACGACCACGCCGCCGAGGTCGCGAAGCCGAAGCTGGCGGGCGATTTCCTTGGCCGCGATCTTGTTGAGCTGGAAGGCCGAGTCCTCGGCCGAGCCGTCGGTGCGGAAGCTGCCGCTGTTGACGTCGATGGCGACGAGGGCTTCGGTCTGGTCGATGACGAGCGATCCGCCGCCCCGGAGCGGGACCCTGCGCTGATTGATCTGCGCGATCGCTTCGTCGAGGTTGTACTTCTGGAAGAGCGGCTCCTTGCCTACGTAGTGCTGTAGCCGGCTGACATAGCGCGGCATGACGATCTGCAGGAATTCCTTGGCCCGCTCGTGGGCGGCCGGCTCGTCGATGTAGATCGCATCGACGTCGGCGGTGAAGATGTCGCGAATGGTGCGGATGATCATGTCGCTTTCTTCGTAGATGTCGATCGGCGCGGGATGCTTCTTGATCCGGCGGACGATCACTTTCCAGAGCCGCAACAGGTAGGCAAGGTCGCGCGAGAGCTCCTTCTTGGTGCGGTCGGTGCCGGCTGTGCGAACAATAAAGCCGACGCCGCGGGGCGGATTGAGCTCGCGGAGGATGTCGCGGAGACGGCGGCGATCTTCGTCGCTTTCGATCTTGCGCGAGACGCCAATCCGACCGAGGGCGGGCATCAGGACCAGATAGCGGCCCGGGATGCTGATATAAGTGGAGAGAGTCGGGCCTTTGGTACCCATGCCTTCTTTGATCACCTGGACGAGCACTTCGTCGCCGCGTTGGAAGATCTCTTGGATCGGCGGCTTGATCCGCGGGCGGACGCCGAAGCGCGGCGCGCTGCCGCGACCACCTGGGCGGCCACGTCCGTTCTCGGGCCGTCGGCCGCCGCCGTGCTCGCCGCGATGTTCGGCGCCGGCGTGGGCCGGTTCGTGCGATTGCGAGCCATCGGGGTTAATCGGACGGTTGGGATCGTAACCCCCTTGGCGGAAGTATTGCTGTTCGACGTCGCTGATATGGAGGAAGCCATTGCGGCCGACGCCGAAGTCGACGAACGCTGCCTGGATGCTCGGTTCCAGGTTGACGATCTTGCCCTTGTAGATGTTGCCGACGAAATTCCCCTGGCTGGTCCGCTCGACGTATAGCTCTTCGAGCAGACCGTCTTCAACGATCGCGATCCGGCACTCCTCCGGCTGCGCGACGTTGATCAGCATTTCTTGTTTCATGTTGGCTTGGTCTCATCCTGATTCGGTTGTGGTGATTGTGGCCGCCGCTTTGCAGGGCCTGATTAAATTCGGATGTCCGGCACGACTTTGGAAAGTTCTTCCTTCAAGTAGGTGCGGACGTGGTGGGCGCTGTCAAACTCGAGCGCTCGCTTGGTGACTTCTTGGCATTGTGGAATATTGACGCTGCGGCAGACGCGCTTGATCTCGGGAATCGCCGCCGGCGTAACGCTCAGGTTGCGCAGCCCGATGCCCAGCAGGAACATGGTGTAGAGCGGGTTGCCGCACATCTGGCCGCACATGCTGATCGGCACGTCGTGCTCGTTGGCAGTTGTCACCGCCATGTTGATCAACCGCAGGACCGAGGGATCCGAAGCCGTGTAGAGCCCGGCCACGTCTTTGTTGCTCCGGTCCACGGCGAGCGTGTACTGGATGAGGTCGTTGGTGCCGATGCTGAAGAAATCGACTTCGTGCACGAAATGATCCATCATCACGACGGCGGAGGGGACCTCGACCATCATGCCGATCTTCATGTTGCGGTCGAACTTGATACCTTCCTCATCGAGGTCTTCCTTGGCGTCCTGGAGCACCGACTTTGCCGTGCGCAGCTCCATCAGTGTGCTGACGAGAGGGAACATCATGCGAATGTTGCCGGTGACGCTCGCGCGGAGGATCGCGCGGAGCTGCGTGCGAAACATCGGGCGATGTTTGAGCGCGAGTCGAATGCTGCGGAGGCCG
>JANNTD010000597.1:0-9236 GCA_031403315.1 Planctomycetota bacterium | reverse complement strand
CAGCATGCTTGGCAATCCATTCGGGAAAATAGTCGCGGTTCTGGGCCCAGAGTTTTTCCAGTTGCTTCACGTCTGTTGCGTTCGAGGCCTGTGTGTTTGAGGCGTTGACCGGCGAGGTGATCGAGTCTTCGGCTTTTTCTCGATGAGTTGCCTTCACTCGGTGTAACAGTTGGAGTGAAGTGGCTTGGTCCTGCAAACGAAGATTGAGTTCCCGCAAAAAGCGATCCTTTGCCCGCCACTCTCGCCGCACCACCACCAATGGCTGTTGGAGATCGCTGGGGTAGCGTCCCAACGTATTCTCTTCGAATTGCCCCGGGTCGGAGCCGGCGACAAACGGCCCCGTAAAGAATTCGACCACCGTGATCCTCAACAGGTCGGCAAGCCGCGACCGAATCGTCGGATGATTCGCCGGCAAGATCTGCTGTCCTTGGCTGGAAACAGACTTCAGCGCGTCCACTCGGCCCCCCGGTGGTTCCTCAAATGGACTGGGCGGAGCACTCGCCGACGGCTGCGCAATGAGAACCGGTCGATAGACCTGATAGGTCCGCCAGCCACTGGCGTCACGCCCGTGATACTTAATTGCTTCGCGATCCGAATGCTGCATAGCAGCGAGTACTGACTCGGGATAGCCCAGCATGCCAAACTGCTTCCCGATGGTGGTCAAGTCGCGCCAACTCAGCACGTCGCCCCGTACCAGATGTGGGTCGCGCTTCTTCGTGTAGTGTGAAATGTCTTCGCGGCTCATCCAATGGATCATGGCGAAGACGGCCAACCCGACACAGGCGTAGGCCACGAATTGCTGCGCCACTTGCTGCCAATGCGGCGATTCCGACTTCTCCGATTTGAACAGCCGGTTGCGTCCCATGAATACGGCGACTTGCGAAACAATTGCCGCGACGACAAACCAGGTTGCGAAGTTGTTCAAATGGAGGTCGCCGCCCTGGCGAACGCGAGTCCAGCCGTTGCCAAGAAACACCGCCAGCCCGACCAATGCGCATGCCGCCACGGCAATTGCCAGCCCCTTGTTGCACGCACGCCACGCGGCATTGAGCTGGGCCGGCCACGAGCGACTGCTGTTCGGGGGCAACCATCGGAAGGCGAGCAACAGAATTGCTCGAATCGTCGCCGACGCCAGCCAAAACAACAGCAGCACGAGGAATGGCATGTACGCCTCGAACAACTCGCCGCCCCAGTCGAAGCCCAGCAATCCGACGGCTCGACGGTAAAGACTGTGGTCCAAGGATCGCCAGGCCAATGCCGCGATTGTTGCCAGTGCGCCCACCAGACCGATGTAGAACGCGACCGTCAAAGCTTCGCTCGCGGCATACGATGCCAGGAACTCCGACTTCTTCGCCAGGTAGTTGCCCGCATCCTCGAGCCGATTCGGCTCCAACTGCCCCGACTCCGGATCTTTGCCCAAGTGGTAACAATCGGGGTCGTCGTGAAACGACTCGCTGCCATCGACTGCGTTCTGTTCGGAGATCGACTTCTTCAGCAGCCCCGAAGCGATCAGGTGCCCGGCAATGTATCCGCCGCCCGACACGGAGCTGAGGTAGTCGACGAATCGCAACAGACCACGGTGTGACAGGGCCTGCAGAAAGCCTTCGTTGAACAGTGCCGAGCGGATGCCGCCGCCCGAGAGTGCCAATCCGAACAAATCCTTCACCGGCTCCTGTTGAGCGTCACCGTTGGCCTGGTAGCCGTTTCTCGGAAATCCGAACGCCACGCGGCGGCGCTCGCGAATTCGAACGTGTTCCTCGTCGTACGCTTGTTCCCACGGACTCTTTGTGTCATCCAACATCGTCACGACTCCGATCTCGTGTTACGCTCCGAACCCCGACGCTCAGCGCGAAACTTCCGCTACCCAATGAATTGGTTCACGCTCGAGCGCCGCCGCGCGAATTGCACGACGCGCGACAGACGAATGGTAACCCGAGCGATCAGCTTTCCGAACGAGTCGTCTTTGTCGGATCAGAACGGCTCAACCAGCGGCCCCCGCGAGGGTCTTCCAACAGATGCTAATTCAATTGCGGCGTAGCGACGGCGAGCGTTGCGATTCGACTACGACAAGTCGACGGAAAAAGCACCAACATTTACCATCCCCCCAATTCTAGGGAAGCTCGACCAGCTAACACAATCCTTTTGCTCGCAAATCGTCGCCAGCGGAAGCTATGAACTTGTGGCTGCCAGGATTGGTCGGGCGACCATATAGTGTGAAACCACTAGGGCGCCAATCGCGACCGCGGCAAGCGCCGCGGTTCCACAACCGTCAAAGTCCGCCACGCTTCTCACGACGACCAGTGTCGTGGACGAGCAATCGGCGCACCTAGGGCTGTCGCTCAAATAGGTGCAATTCGCGCGGCCCAATAGTTTTGTCGGAGCGCGCGAACGCTTCGCCAACGGCGGCGGGCCAAACGAAAACGGCCTCGGTCGTCGGGACCGAGGCCGTCTACGTAAAGATGAGAGTTTGCAGTTCGTCAGTTGGCGCGACGACGCAACAGGCCGAAAACGGCCACGCCGCCAAGGATCAATAGCGAGACGGAGGCCGGCTCGGGAACTCCCAGTAGGCGCGCGTGTTCCGCGAGTACGTCCGAAGTCAGTACTTGGCTATACAAGGCCAAGTTGTCGATCGCCCCGCGGAAGAACTCTTGGCCACCAGTTGCCTCAAAAATGCCATCGCCTGCAACGCCTCCCCCGGCGACCGTATCGGTCGCGATGGCAAACATGCCGACACCCCACGGGCGTGCGTTCGCGGCGGTGGCAATGCTGGCAACATTGATCACAAAGTTGGCGTTGGTCACGGTCTGCACCAGCGGACCACCAGTCGTCAAGTTCGCGGAATAGGCATTCATGACCGCCGGAGTGGCAGTCAGGTCGTAGGTCGCCGCGACATAGTACCAATTGTCGGTATCGGCGTTGGCCACGATCTTCGGCGAAGCGGCGGCGGCGGGCAATCCCGCCGTGCCGACATGCGCCGCAATATTGCTGGTACCATCTCGCGTACTATCCGGAACCTGCTGCGCCAAATAGTACAAACGGTCGCCGCCTCCGCCCATCCGTGACTGAAGGATGTAATGGAATCTGTTCAAGCTATCGAATGCACCGGTCTTGATGACGGCCTCGACCGTGACCAGTGTCGGCGTTTGATATTGAGCGGTCGCCAGACCGGCGCCGGCCCGAGATTGGGCCACGATGTTACCGTTTCCACCAGGAGCCATGTTGGGAACAACAACGGGTATCGCGGACGGTCGATAGGCCTGGCTGAGCGCGCCGTCGTAGCCCGGCTCGAAGATGACGTCGTTGACGCTCGGCGTGTAGGTGACTTCGTCGCCGCTCAGGGCGACGCCATCGGGATCGACGGTTCCGCCCGCGCCGGCGACGCGCGATAGATTTTGCGCGCCTTTGGAGTCGTCGAGCCGACCGGCGTCGCTATTGCCCTCGAATTTCCATTGATTGACCATGCCCGCATTGGCCTGCTGAGCGGCCTCGATCTGTGCTAAGCCGGCGTGTGCCGTCCCGACGCCGAGGCAGACGGCAACAGCTGTTGCCAAGGCCCCGGTGAAGAATCTCGATTTGTGCTGTCTCATCATGTAGGCACCCTATTCTTAGACTGTTTGATCATGAGCATTCCATCCGACATTCGCCGTCGACAAGACGGCCAGCTGTTGACCCAACCGCGGCCCAACAACTCCAAGAAAGCTCGGTTAAAGGATCACGGGAATAAGAGCAGCAATACTCTGGCTCTTTCTCCCAACCACGGTTTTTGAAGCCACGGATTCAAAGAAAAGATGTACGCAGCACCCCGCCTCGTTCCGCTTTGGCCCACTGCTACGTCTGATATAAGCCGCAAAGCGCACGAAATTACACAAAAATTTGGAAAACGGGGCGATTTCTTGGTCGCGCCGGCAGAGACGTGGGTTCCCGCCGCGACACCATCCTTGCCAAATCCCTCGCTCCGCCTCACTTGCCATTTCATTCGTTTCGAGCGAATCTGCGAAAAATTGCGCTAATTTGCGTCACAAATAGCGCTCCTGCCGCTTATTCGAGATTGACCTAGTGCCGGATTTGACTCCTCCGTCGGTCGGTTGGATCGCTAGTTGACTTGAGGAGCGGACTTGAGGCACTGTTTTGAGACACTGTTTTGAGGAAACGTCGAAGGGTTGTTCGGGACGCGCATTGTTGGAACGCGCCGCTGCGGAGCGTGCGCGCTGGTCTCGAGTTTGAAACGCGTCCCGAGCTTGAATTGCGGTTGGACCCACTCGTCGGGCGACGTTTAGGTCGGGCGACGGTGATTTAGCCAACGGCGATTTTCGTCGCCTGCGGAATTAATGACTCGTTGACATCCGCCCAAGCAGGAATCGCTTCGGAGGCGGGCTGATTCTCTTTTCTTTGTACGTTCGTACCGACAGTTCGCGGCGACAAACCGTCCGCCGCGACACCGTCTGCAGTGAGAAGGAGTTTTGCGATATGGCATGGATTCATGCTCTCATGTTCGCCGCCGCGCGTGGCACGACAGAGCAAACGCCCACCGCGAACCGCAGGTCCAGCCAGCGGGGTTTCACGCTGGTCGAGCTGCTGGTCGTGATCGCGATCATCGGCATCCTGGTCGCGCTGTTGTTGCCGGCCGTGCAAGCGGCCCGCGAAGCGGCTCGACGGACGCAATGTGCGAGCCAACTCAGGCAACAAGGCGTGGCCCTGCATAACCACCACGACGCGAAGCGGGCTTATCCGGTCGGCGTCGAAATGTTGGGTGGAATCGGCGTAGGCGGCGGCCGCAGTACCTGGGCCATCGAGATCCTGCCGTACGCCGAAGATGAAAGCCTGCGAAAGCTCTACGACCCCACGGTCACCATGGAGAGTCAGCAGAACCAGAAATTACGGGAGACTTTCATTCCGCTCTACCATTGCCCTTCCGATTTTCCCTGGGAATTAGCTACGCCCGAAAACGGGCCGGCCGCGGGCGCCACGGGGCGCGGGGGTGGCGAGCAAGGGGCGCTCTATAGCACCAGTTCGTATCGCGGCAATGCGGGCCGCGGAGTGCCACGCGGCGGAGCTTCGGTCACTTGGTATCTGGGCCAGGGTTTGGCCCTGCCGCTGGAATTCGGATGGCGAGGACCGCTGCATGCCGTCCTGGCCGCGGACATCAATCCAACCACTCCAGAAATCGAGCCCTTCGTACCACTTAATGATAGCGACAAGGTCCTGGCGACTATGCGCGCGGAGCGGATCAAGAGCATTGTCGATGGCACGAGCAAGACGCTGCTAATTGGCGAATCGACCAACTTGTTCAATCGCCGGCGCTCGTTTTGGGCGTATTCTTGGGGCAACTTCTGCTTGTCCCAAGGTTGGACGACGCAGGCTGGTGCCACGATCCAAGAGATATTCGAGGGGAACTATCGTGGCAGCGATACGAGCATATTTCCCGGCTGCATGGATAACCTCTCCGTTCACCACCAGGAGCAATGCCAGGCGGGCTGGTTCAGCGGACACACCGGCGGCATGAACGTCCAGATGTGCGACGGGTCGGGCGGTTGGGTGAATTGGGACATCGACGGCAGGGTGTTCGCCTACATGACGAGCATCGCCGGAGGTGAGTTGGAGTCTGACCCGCACCCGCAGTTGAGTCTTCCCTAGTCGCGTCATGCTGGACGACGTGAGCTGGCGCGTTGATACGTGGGTTGGAATACCCGCTTGGTTAAGTTGTTGTTGGAAAAATGGAAAGCGTTGGCGGTATGAAATCGGTGGGAATCTTTTCTTCGTTAGTGGCCGCGCTGATAACGGTGAGCTTGGTCGGCTGCGGCGGTGAGGGACTGGTTCCGGTCGAAGGGCTAGTGACGCTCGATGGCAAGCCGTTGGCGGGAGCGACGGTGACATTGCAGCGATCCACAGGGCCGATCAAAGAACGGGTGTTTTGGGGCGAAACCAACATTTCGGGGAAATACCAAATCATGACGGCGGATCGTGGTTCGACGGGCGCGCCACAGGGCGAATACCGTGTGATGATCACGTCCGTCAAGTTGTCGCCAGATATCAACGAACTGACGAAGATACCTCCAGATCGCGTGCCGGCTCGCTGGCGAGACGGCTCGCAAACGTTCACCGTTCCCGACGGTGGCACGACGGACGCTAATTTTGCAATCACTTCGAGACGAATCCTTGAAACTACTTCATTCGGAAGGAAAACTCACGATGAATCGGCGGATACACGTTGCCTTGATCTTGTTGGCTGCGATCCTGATGAGCATCTCGATGGCCGTCCCGGCGCTCGCCGTTCTGACCCATCGCTACGATTTCGCCGCGAATGCGAACGACTCGGTCGGCACGGCGCATTGGACCGTCAACGGCGGCGCGACGATCTCCGGCGGGCAGGTGACGTTCGATGGCGTCGACGATTTCCTCAGCCGGGCGTCGACGATTTTTCCCACCGCCGCAGGCGATAGCATGACGGTTGAAGTTTGGGGCACGTACGCCCCGACGACCGCCGTCGGCTCCCGCATCTTCGACTTTTCCACGGTCGGTGGAAACGCGGGCTTCTATCAATATTTGACTCCCCGATCGTCGGTCAACAACACGCAGTGGCGCTATGACGACGGCTTCGGCACCGAGATCGGGGCGATCGAACCGGGTGCCAGTGGCAACACCGGCCAACAAGTGCTCTACACGCTCGTCTTCGATCGCAACATCGTGCTTCCGCTGGGTGCCGGCGAGTTCCGGCTCTACCGCGACGGCGCCTTGGTGGCAACCGACGAAGCGGAAGGCCTCGCGGTTCTCGGCAACCTAGCCGGCACGACCTCCAACCGCTTAGGCCACGGCACCTCCGTACCCGGCCCCGGCAACGTCACGACTCCACCGGGCAGCACACCCGCCTTCCTCACCGGCTCGATCAACGAGTTTCGCGTCTATAACCACATCATGGCGACGAACGACGTGCTGTTTAGCGCAGTCGCGGGTCCCGACACGACTTCCGTCACCTTCGCCGACAAAACCTGGAACGTCGCCGCGAACGATTGGAACACGGGCGGCAATTGGACCGCCGCGGGCGTGCCGACGACGGCCAACCGGGCAGTCATCGGCAACGGCGGCACGGCGACCGTGTCGGGCGCTACGCCGATCTCGGGCACCGTCCGAGTCACCAATGGTACGATCGCGGTCGGCGCCGGCGGCAACCTGCAGAGTCAATTCCCCATCGAGCTGCAGCCCGGCGCAGCCGGGACCGCAACGATCAACGTCACGGGCGGCGGCCGGCTGGCAATTAGCGGCATTCTGAACGATGCGGCGGCCGGCGCGAAAACGATCAACGTCGATAACGGCACGATCGCCGCCGGTTTCGCCTCGGCACTGGTCAACGCGGGCGCGACCATGGTCGTCGGCGCTGGTGGCGCGACGTTTGACTCGGGCGCCGGCCAGATGTCCTGGTCGTCGTCGCTTTCCGGCAGCGGGAACATCTCCAAAATTGGCGCGGGCACGTTGGCCCTCCGAGCTCCCGCTTCCGGTCTCGGGCTTGCCGATCAGAATCCAAACTTCACCGGCGAGTTCTTCATCAACGAGGGGACCGTCGACGTGCAGCGCGATCATGGCGTCTTCGGGCTGGCCGGTTCGACCAACGGCGGCAGCGTCCACATGAACAACTCGACGCTCGTCATCAACACCGCTTTTCCCTCCGGCGGCGGCTTCCGCAAAGAGATTGCCACCGACCTGCATGTCACCGGTAATAACCTGATTCGGAATATGGTGGACCGGGGAGGCACGGAGATTCGACTCCAGGGCTCGCTGTACGGCAGCGGGACGTTGACGTTTGACAAGCCCATCCTGGGTGAGGCCCTGGGCATCGACTTGGAAAACCGTCCGCCGACCTCCATCGTGTTTGGCGACTACAACAACGACAGCATCGTGAACGCGGCCGACTATACCGTCTGGCGCAATCGACTGGGACAGACATTTGCGCTCGCCAACGAAGAACCGAGTACCACGCCCGGCATGGTGACGCCGGAGGACTACGACGTGTGGAAAACCAACTTCGGCAACGCGGCGGTCGCGGGAGGCTTCGTCGACAATAGCAACTTCACAGGTCGGTTCGTCACCAACGGCAACTGGGCGATTCGCTTTCGGGCAGCCGGCGCCGACTTGCCGAAGGCCGTCTTTGAGATGAATGATGCGGGTGCCTGGGCGGGCAAGCGCGGCAGCGACGTGAATCCGATCATTCAACTGGGCGGCGTCGCCGGCGTGGCCGGATCGCGCCTGTTGGCGAGTATTGCGGGCGACGGCGACGTGGCGGCGGATGTGACCTATGAAATCGGCGGCGCGAGTCAAAACGCCGAGTTCAACGGTTTCGTTCTGGATAACAACGCCACCGATATTGTCACGGTCGTGAAAGTCGGCAGCAACACGCAAGCCTTTAACGGCCCCAACACATACTCCGGCACCACGACCATCAACGGCGGCAAGCTGCTCATCAACGGCACCCACCAGATGGACGCGGTGACAACCCTCTTGCCCGTCGGCGACTACACGGTAAATCCCGGCGGCACCTTGGGCGGCACGGGCACCATCGGCACCGTGGCCGACCCCGTCAATATCAACGCCAGCGGCGGCACCATCGCGCCGGGAGCAAGTGTCGGCACATTGACCGTCAACGGCGACGCGATCTTTGGCAATGGGTCGCACTTCGGCGTCGAGATTTCCGGTTCAACTGCGGATCTACTGAGCGTCGCCAATCTAAACTTGTCGAGCACCAGCGACTTCCTCGACGTCGCGGTCTTGGGCAGCGCCAACCCGGGCAGCTACGTGATCGCGCAGTATTCCGGCTTGCTGAGCGGCACGTTCAATAACGTGACCAGCGGCTACACCGTGAGCTACGCCACGCCGGGACAAGTGATCTTGAACGTGCCCGCCTTGGCAGGGTTCGGCTCGTTGGCCGCCGTGCCGGAGCCGACGTCGCTGGCACTCATCGCGCTGGGCGTCATGCTCGTGGGCGTCGTCCGCCGCCGCCGGTAACGCGGCTGCAATCGCAATCGGGGGGCCGCGTGTCCGTTTGAAGGGCAGCCTTCAAGGCTCGTGCCGATTGCGCTTCGTGGTGTGCCACTGAAAAGTCTCGCGGCCGACCGGGACCACCCACAGCTTGCGGACGGTCGGCCCATTGTTCAGCAAGTCGGTTCAGCAAGTCGGTTCAGCAAGTCGGTTCAGCAAGTCGGTTCAGCAAGTCGGTTCAGCAAGTCGGTTCAGCAAGTCGGTTCAGC
>JANNTD010000596.1:0-6570 GCA_031403315.1 Planctomycetota bacterium | reverse complement strand
CAATGCCGACGACCTACAAAGCGATCTCGACTTTGTGTTCAGCGGCGACGTCGGGAACGTGGGCAACAATCCATTGGCGATCCGCGGCAACAACAGCAGGCTCCGCGTCGGCCTGGAGTTCGATGCCCCCTTGACGCGGTTGGCCGAGCGGAACGTCTATCGCCAGTCGCTGATTGAATACCAGCAGGCCCGCCGGAATTACTATCGCTTCCGCGACGGAGTCCACCGGGACATTCGCAACACGTTGCGGCAAATGCGGGTGGATCAACTTAATTTCGAGCTGCGGCGGGAGGCGGTCCACACGGCGATCACGCAGGTCGACCTTGCGCGGCTAAAGCTCTCGGAACCGGCCCGCCCGGTGGCCGCGGCGGCCCCGGGAACGCCGCTCGCTCCCGGCGGACAGTCGCAATTTGGCGACACCGTGGCCCGCGATCTGGTCCAGGCCCTGATCGATCTGTTGAACGTACAGAACGATTTCCTGAGCGTTTGGGTGGACCACGAGGTTCAGCGGTTACAGCTGGATTTTGACCTCGGAACCATGGAACTCTCCCCCGATGGGCAGCGTATAGAGCATACGCAACCGCTGCGCACATTTTTGGACGATGGGATGTGCCTGGCTCCGTTCGAGTTGCCGGCCCCTTGCAACGAGGCGACGGCCGATTTGCCGGAATCGCCCGACGAATCGGGGAGCGACATGCTGCCGTCGCTGGATTTGTTGCCAGAGGAGGCGCCGACGGACGAGGAGGTGTTGCCGCCGCCCCAGCGGACGCAGTCGCAGCGGCTGCCACTGAGCCGATATGGCATGCGGCAGTAGTGCTTTCGATCGTCGTGTCGGATTGGGAAGATTATGCGGCCGACAGGGGAGAATGCGGTCGAAACCCGCCATTGGATGCGGTGTTTCAACTAATAGGCAGTGGGCGCTGCGCGGCGAGCCAAAGGGATGCGGCACAGACTGACATCGCTTGGCGTGTCGCTTATAATCGGTCTGGTTCCACGAAAGCACACGAGTCATGAATTCTCTTAGGCGGCAACACGACTTCTGGCCTGCACGCAGGCGGCACGATCGACGTGTTGGCCGGCGCGGTGCTGGCGGACTGACGGGGCTCGTCATGATCGTGTTCTTGATCGCGGCGACGAGTGGCGGCGTCTGGTGGTGGACCCGCAGTCGCGGCGAGGCGACCGACCGGAATCTCATCCTGCATACGGTCGCCCGGGGTGACTTCGAGCTCAACGTCGCCGAGCGCGGTGAGATCGAGGCGTTCGACGTGACGGAGATCCGTTCGCTTGTGAAGTCGAACAACACGACGGGCAGCGCCATCCTGCGGATCGTGCCCGAGGGCACCGTCGTCAAGACGGGCGACTTCCTGGTCGAGCTCGATTCGTCGGCGCTAAAAGCCCAGCGGACGTCGCAGAAGATTCTGCTGAACGCGGCGAAGGCGGCCGAGGTCGAGGCCCACAACAACTTCGACACGGCGGTGATCGCCAAGCGCGAGTATCTCGAAGGCACCAACAAACAGGAGCGGCAGACGATCGAGAGCGAAGTCTTCGTCGCCGAGGAGAACCTCAATCGGGCCAAAGAGTACTACGCCTACAGCCAGAAGCTGGCTTCGAAGGGCTACGTCAACGAACTGCAACTCGAAGCCGACCACTTCGCCGTCGAGAAGGCGAAGAAGGACCTCGACACCGCGAATACGAAACTCCGCGTGCTCGACGAATTCACCAAGCCGAAAATGCTCTCGACGCTCGAGAGCGCGATTCTGATCGCCAAGGCCAAGTGGGATTCGGGCCAGAGCAGCCAAGAGCTGGAACTCGAGAAACTGCAGGAGTTCGACGATCAGATCGCCAAGTGTACGATCACGGCGCCGCAGGACGGCGTGGTGAAATATGCCCACGTGATGGACGGCCGCGGCGACCAGGAATTCGTCGTCGAAGAAGGCACCATTGTCCGCGAGCGGCAGCCGATCATTCGCTTGCCGAACGCCGATTCGATGCGCGTGAACCTGATGGTGAACGAGTCGCTGGTTCAATATGTGCGGCCGGGCTTGTCGGCGGTGATCAGCCCGGTGGGTTTCGGCGACCGCGTGCTCCGCGGCACGGTCGAGAAGGTGAATCAGTACGCCGAGCCGACCGGTTGGCGGCAGGCGAACGTGAAAGAATACAAGGCGTTTGTCAGCATCGATGAACCCGCGCCCGATTTGCGATCGGGCATGACGGCGTCGGTGACGATCCGCTGTGCCGAGGTGGCGGACGCGCTGCAAGTGCCGGTGCAAGCGGTGTACGCGCATGGCGACAAGTTCTACTGTTTCGCGAACAATTCGGGGAAATGGGAACTCCGCGAGGTTGTGCCCGGACCGACGAACGACAAGTTCTTTGTCATCGAGAGCGGACTCAATGAGGGCGAACGCGTGTCGATGAACCCGCGTGCGTTTCTGGCCCAGGTAGAGCTGCCCAAGCTGGCGCCGGAACTTGCCCAGCGGGCGGTGCGGCAGAGTCCGACCAATCTGTTGAAGGCGGCCGGGCCTCGCGGACCGCAGGCCCCTGCCGTACAAGCGAAAGACGGCGCGGGCCAACCTGGCAAGGCGGTCGAGCCGCAGGCCGCTGCTGCGCCGGGTGAGGGAGCCCGCGGATGAAATCGGCCGTCCGCGTCACCGATCTCCGCAAAGATTATGTGCTGAGCGGGGAGACGATTCACGCGCTGCGCGACGTGACGTTCGACGTGCCGGTCGGCGACTATATCTCGATCATGGGGCCCTCCGGCTCCGGCAAGAGCACGATGCTCAATCTGCTCGGCTGCCTCGATCGGCCGACCTCGGGCCAATTCATGCTCAGCGACGTCGACGTCTCGAAGATGTCGGATGATGACCTTGCCGAGATTCGGGCCACCCGGATCGGGTTCATTTTTCAGTCGTACAATTTGCTCTCGGCCCTCACTGTGGAGGAGAACATCGAGGTCCCGCTGTACTACAGCAACCGGATCAACTCGGCGTCGCGGCGGCGGTGCCGCGAGTTGGCCGAGTTGGTCGGATTGGGAGCCCGGCTCAACCACCGGCCGACGCAACTCTCCGGCGGGCAGCAGCAACGCGTGGCCATCGCCCGCAGCTTGGTGAACGATCCGGAGTTCATCCTGGCGGACGAGCCGACCGGCAATCTCGATTCCGTGACGACCGGCGAAATTCTGGATTTGTTGGAGCGGCTCAACGGCGAGGGGCGGACGATCATCATGGTGACGCACGAGCCCGATGTTGCGGCGCGGACCAAACGGTCGATCGTGCTGAAGGATGGGCAGGTCGTGTCGGACGAGAAGCACATCATGGGTGCACCGCATCCGGATATTTACAAGCTCGTATAATACCGACGGAACCATACGAACCGCCAAGTACGCCAAGACCGCCAAGAAATGCAAAAGCATGAAGAATGTCTTGGCGACCTTGGCGGTTTAATTCCGTCTGTTGGTGCTTGAATATGTTCAACGTCTGGCTGCGAACTTTGCAGTTGAGTGTGAAGAGCCTGTGGATGCATCCGCTGCGCTCGTCGCTCACGGTGTTGGGCATCTTCATCGGCGTGTCGAGCGTGATCTGGCTGCTGGCGATCGGGCAAGGGATCGGCCGGGCCGCGCAGGAACAAATTGCCAGCATCCCCATGATAATTAGGACCAGGATTGCCGATTCCGCGCCCGCTGGTTCTGAGGGGGAGGAGATTGTGTTGTGGCAATTGTTTTCCTTACCCTGTTGATTTGTGTTTTCCTTACAATGGCCGAGCCGAACGCTTCCAAATTTCAGACAGACAGTCTGGACAAGGCAGCCCATTGACTTCATCGGCAACCGACAACACCTTGGTTTCTGGTTGCATCATGTCCATCATTTGCCGTAATGCGTCTGACTTGGCGTAGCTGGAAAGTGGACTTCTCTCTTGCACGCGTCTGACACCATATGCGTCATGCTTTTCAGGATGTCGCTCCATTTGACTGGCGAATTCCGATTTCATGCACCCGTAACAGAAAATCCCGCCACAGTGAGTACATGTGCCGCCGTTTGGTGGTGAGCCTCCTACCGCTTCAAACACCTGGCCGCACTTCTTACAAGGTCGTTGTCGTTGTCGCCGACTTTCTTCCTCCTCGGCTCGTCTTTTTGCTTCGGCTTGGCGGGCAATGCTCTGTCGCTCCTCCTCTTCGGTCTGGCGTTTGTTCTCGGCATTTTCTGCAATTAGCCTAGCCTCTGCTTCCTTTGTGATTCTTTCCTCCCTTGCGTCGTTCGACTCAAACAATCGCCTGAAAAAGCTGATGACACTCTTTTTTTCCGCATCTTGCTCCATGGAAGACAGTGCATTCTTTAGCTCGGCCTTCGCTTCCGCATTTTGCGGAACACCCACTTCGGTTGGGTCGTCGGTGGATTTTGTCTTGTAGCTTGTTCCTGGGCGCGAGGATGGCGCGACGGCACCAGAGGCCGCACTTGGAATAGAAAATGTCTCCTTGCAGACTGGACACTTGGTGCGTTTCCATTGCGGACCGCACTGTTGACTCGCGCCACACTTCGGGCAAACAACGCTGATCGCCGTGGGGGCGGATGGCGCCGCTTGGCGCAATTTGGCTGAAAGAGCGATCGTCTCAGCCACTACCTCAATGAGCCTGTGGGAATCATCCTCGGCTCGCGGCGCGCTGGTTGTCGTTGGTGCGGATGGAGCCGCTTTGCGCAACTTAGCTGAAAGGCCAAGCCCCTCAGACACGAGCTCGATCAGCCTGTGCGAATCGTCCGCCGCTTGTGGCGAGCTGCTTGATGGGGCGGTCGACACTCGTTCGTTGGACCCTTTCTTCGCCGCCGTTTCATGACGCGGCTCTTCTCGCTTGCGGATTCTCCGCTCCAACTCTAAATGACAGTCGGCGCACAGACCCCAGTCCGCCGACTGATTTCGCGACACGGTGTCTCTCCAGAACTCCGCGCCGGGCATGTCCAGTCCAAACACCGCCACCATAGGACTATGAGCGGCGATGCGAGACGGGACGTAGCCATTGCGCGTTGCGCTCACAATCACCGACGCCGGCTCGACCCGCATTTCTCCGGGCAAGAGGGTCTTGGCGCAGATATCACAAATCGGCATGAATTTTCTCCTTCGAGTAAAATCAGAGAAATTGTTTCGGTCTGCTTTGACTTCGTAAGATGGATGAACGCTAATCCAATGGATGGAATTGTTCATTGTCACGCGAGGCAGGGCTAATCGAGCAGCTCAACCTACTCGCATGTAGTTCTCCGTAACGATTTTTTCTCGAATGTATTCAGGCAAACTGCATTCCAGTTGTGTTTTGTCGTTTTGATGAAGGTCCTCGACATTTCAAAATGCCAAATGTGCGAGTCGTGGCAAATCAGGTGGACATAAAAAGTCTTTGATTGCGACGGTACTCCAGCTATGCCCCTGGACGAGTGAGGGATTCGGGGACTCCGCGTTTAGTCATACGGCCTTTTTTCACATACATAAGTGCGCACGTCGGATAACGGATGACGATCGAGCGGATTGCGAAGCGTTTCGGTGGAATCAAGGTACCTCCATAGTCGATCAAAAGTTCGAACCACATTAAGGCTGCGAGATCCGTCGGCGGAAACAAGGTATCGTTGGGGATCCATTTGATTGCCCTTAGGACTATCGCCGCTAAGAAGACCAATCGCGAGAGTGCCAACGTCGAGTTGCTCGGCGAGCAAACCTAGCGCGACCAATGCGACTCTACCTTCGGCGTCGAGCTTTTCGGGTAGCAATATCTCTGGTACCGCGTCCAAATGTTCTCCAAGTCTTTCTCTAAGCAGTATCATTAGGCAGCCCCAAAGAGCCATCGGTTTGTCGCCGGGAGATCGCGGGACGTACTGTAACAATCTAGCTGCTAGCAAAATGGGGGTATTGCGATGCCACTCGAAGAGTTACCCCGCATGCAAGTGACGTACGCACTCTGCGATTTCTTGAATTAGCGCCTGTCTTTCATCCGTGCGACGCGATGATGTCGACTTGAAGAGCGATGACCAAATCGACACGGCGGTTCTCCTTCGAGTAAGGACTGGCTGAGTTGTGATTGCGCATTGAATGGCTGGTAATCAACTGGTTGGAAGCGTTCGATTGCACGCTGGACAAGGCTGACCGAGTAGCTCAATCTCCGGCCCTCGTATATGTGTCGAGCAATGGGGGCAATGCAAATCCACTTCCGGTAAATCGTATTGACCGCCGTATACAGCCGACGCCGCATGCGAACGACTGCAGCTTCCGCAACTGACCGATCCTACAATTGAAGCGCCTTGCAGCCCCAACGATTGCAGCCCCGACGTGGCGGCCTTCGTTTTTTGCAAAATCGAATTGCAATTCGGGCAGCGCCAAAATGTCGATGGACCTGGTAATCGTCGTAACATAGTAGTCTCCTTTATGAGCATCGACGTTCCATCGTTAATAGTACAGTGCGCGCCCTTTCGTTCTGTGGGTCCAAAGTAAGAGCTTTGCTAACAGATGCTCTTGCGGCAGGAAGTCGATCAGTTTCGCATAGGATAAGGGCACGAAGTGACCAAGCATCTGCATCAGTTTCCTTTATCGCAATCGACT
>JANNTD010000595.1:0-4410 GCA_031403315.1 Planctomycetota bacterium | reverse complement strand
GCTTTGCGACTCGTCACCGCCGTCCTCATGGAAATCAGCGAAGACTGGGAAACCAACAAAACCTATCTCAACATGGAAACCAACTGATCCGCCCAAAACGTCAAGCCTGGAAATTACAGAAGAGATGTTGCTTTATCGCTGTGGTCCGAGCTCTCGATCCATAAAATGCTCTGATGTTGTCGGAACTTATTGGTTTGTTAGCGAGCCCGCTCATCCACAAATCGCCGCCCCTTGCCCTCAAACCGCGGCAGCGACATCGCTGGCACCACCCGCACGTCGATCTTGAGACCCAGTCGGATCTGCAGCTCTTCGGCAATTCGGGCCGGCTGCTGCAAGTGATCTTCCACTTCGATCACCAGTTCGTCTAGCTCTCCGCGTTTGCGGGCGGTGAGGCGATACTCGACGACTTCGGGAAAACCGTGCAGAATCTGCTCGACCGCGCTCGGATAGATGTTGACGCCGCGGATGATCAGCATGTCGTCCGCCCGCCCCAGCACGCCGCCGTCGAGCAGCACGAAACGGTTCGGGCCGCTCGTCGGCCACATGGGTCGCACCAGATCGCTCGTCCGATACCGAAATACCGGCGCTCCCACGCGGCCGAGCGACGTGAGGATCAAATGCGCGAGCTCGCCCTCTTTCGCGGCGTGGCCCGTCTCGACCGACACGAATTCCGCAATGAACTCGGATTCGTTCACATGCAATCCGCGACCCTCGGCATCCGCAAATCCCCACGGCCCGACTTCGGTCGCTCCGGCATGATCGACGACGCGAGCATCCCACTCCCGCTCGATCCGCGCGCGGATCGTCGGCACACTGCCACCCGGCTCGCCGGCGACGACGATCTTCTCGACCGACAGATGCGCGAGGTCAATATTGTGTTCAGCCGCGACTTCCGTGAGCCTTAATGCATACGTCGGCGTACAAAATAGCGTCGTCGCTTCGGTCGTCTGCAGCAGTTCGATCCGCGCGAGGCTGCCCAGCCCGCCGCCCGGTATCGCTAGCGCCCCCCGGGCCACGATCGCGTCAAAAGCGCTCCAGAACCCGATGAACGGCCCGAACGAAAACGCCAACAGCGCCCGATCGCTCGACGTCAGCTCGGCCGCGTCGAGCACGAACTGCCAGCCGTCGATCCACCATTGCCAGTCGTCGGGCGTGTCGAGCACCGCGAGCGGCCGGCCGTGCGTACCCGACGTTTCGTGGCAGCGCGTGTACGCCTCGATCGGAAACGTGAGGTTCGCAGCAAACACCTCGCCACCCTCCGGCTGCAGTTCATCCTTCGTCGTGAAAGGCAGTTCCGCCAACTCCTCGAGACTTGCGAGCTGTCGCGGGCAGCCGGCGAGCTTGCGACTGTAGAACTTGTTCGACGCCAGCACCGTGGCCAAGTGCCGATTGAACCTCTCAATCTGCAACCGCTCGAGCGCACGCCGATCGAGCGCTTCCAAATCGCGGCGTTGATCGAAGGACAGAGAAGTCATCGTCGCCATTCGTAGGGTGGGTCGAGTTCCGCGAGACCCACCACTGTCGCGGCAAATGGCGGGTCTCGTGCGACTCGACCCACCCTACAGCAACCCGCCGTTCTACTCAACTGCTGCTGCATCACCCAAACAAATCAACGACGATTCCGTGCGGTAATAAATCCTACCGTCGGCCACAGCCGGCGTCGCCTGGCACCGTTCGCCGAGCGAATTACGAGCCAGCAGTTTGTACTCTTTGTCGGCCGCCAGCACGACGACTTCACCCTCCTTCGACAAACCGAAAATGCGGTCGCCGATCCGCACCGGGGAGCTGTGGAACATGCCGCTCACCCGCTTGCGCCAATGCGGCTCGCCCGTCGCCGCGTCGAGGCACGACACCGTCCCGCGATCGTGCCACAAGAACAACATGTCGCCTGCCACCACCGGCGTCGGAATGTTCGGCACACCCTCCCGCAAGCGATACGCCTCCGTCGGCGGCTCGCCATTCTCACCGGGCCGCAACGCGATCAAGAGCACCCCGTTGTTGCCCGAGCCGCACGACACAATCACCAAACCTGCCGCCACGATCGGCGAACTGACGCAGCGGTCCGGCAAGTCACTCTCGAGCACCTGCCAGACAATCTCGCCAGTCGACGGGTCGTAGGCCGTCACACCGGAACCCATGCTAGACATCAGCAGAAGTTCGCGGCCCGCACTTTCGAGCACACATGGCGTAGCGTACGCCGTCTTGCCGGTGCCGCGCGGCACCGTCCAGCGGATGTCGCCGCTCACCCGATCGATTCCCATCACCAGGCTGTTGTCCACATTGTCCGTTTCGTTGACTACGCAAACTGTGTCGCCGACGACAATCGGCGAGGTGCCAAAACCATGCTTGTCGACCAGCGACCCGACCGGCCGCCGCCAGATTTCGTTGCCATCGTGCGTGAGCGCAGCCAGCGTCACCTGATCGCCGTCGAGCCAGAGCACATAGAGCTGATCCGCATCGGCAGCCGGCGTGCTCGTGGCGTAGCTGTTGTCCGAGTGCATCGAATAGGTGTGCGACGCGAACCGCTTCTCCCACAACTGCTCACCGTTCTTCGCGTCAAACGCCAGCACAATCTGCTCGCCCGTGTCCGGATCGCCGGACGTGACGAACAGCCGCTCGGCCCACACGATCGGCGAACTATGCCCCACTCCGGGGAGCGACTTCTTCCACAAGTAGTCGGCCTCGGTCCACTCGCTCGGAACCCCCGCCGCCTCGCTCTGCCCCGCCCCATTCGGCCCACGAAACCGCTCCCAATTCTCGGCACGAGCCAATTCTCCAGTGAACAGCGAGCACCCCACCGCAAAAACCGCCAATATCTCTCGCAGAGGCGCAGAGGCGCGGAGAAAACGCGAATGGCGAATCGCTTTCGATCGAGAAATTTGATCGACCTTCATCATGATTTCTTCCCTCTGCGTCTCTGCGACTCTGCGAGAGACTCTTCGGATTAGCGTTCGATGTGGTACTGCTCGATTTTTCGATACAGCGTCGCCCGGCCGATTCCCAGCAGCCGGGCCGCTTCGGGGACATTGTCGCCCGAGCGACCCAGCGCTTCGGTGATCAGGCGGCGTTCCCAGTGTTCCATTTCGAGCGTGTCGAGGTCGCTGCTGCCCGAGTCGCGCAAGGCCAAGTCCGCTGGACGAATTTCGTTCTCCTCTGCGAGCACCACCGCGCTATCGAGCACGTTGCGAAGCTGCCGCACATTGCCCGGCCAACGGTACGCGAGCAACTTCGCCCGGGCCGACTCGGTCAACGTGAGTGTCGGCCGGCCGTGTTGCCGCCGAAAGTGATCGAGGAAAAAATCCACCAGCAACCCGAGGTCGGTCCCCCGATCCCGCAACGGCGGCAGATACAGCTCGAACACGTTCAGCCGGTAAAACAGATCCTCCCGAAAGCGTTTATCACGTACGTAGCGCTGCAGGTCTTGGTTCGTCGCCGCGATCAGGCGGACATCGACTTTCACTTCCTTCGTCGCCCCGACCGGCAGGAACGGATGCCCTTCGAGTATCCGCAGCAGCTTGGCCTGGCCTTCCAGCGTCAATTCGCCCACTTCATCAAGGAACAGCGTCCCCAAATCGGCCTGCTCGAAATACCCGGTGTGGTCCCGGTCCGCCCCCGTGAACGACCCCGCCTTGTGACCAAAGAGCTGGCTCTCCATGATGTCGGCCGGAATCGCGGCACAATTCACCGAGACCATCGGCCGATCCGCCCGCGGACTCGCCCGATGGATCGCCCGAGCCACGAGCTCCTTGCCCGAACCGCTCTCGCCGCGCACCAACACGGCACCCGGCGCCTTCGCCACCCGTGTGATCTTCGCCTTCAGGTCGCGCATCGGCGGCGAATCGCCAATCAGCTCCGAGTA
The DNA here is from genome assembly GCA_031403315.1 of Planctomycetota bacterium. Classification (GTDB taxonomy): domain Bacteria; phylum Planctomycetota; class Planctomycetia; order Pirellulales; family Lacipirellulaceae; genus DASYDU01. The sequence goes on along the minus strand of JANNTD010000595.1, from coordinate 551 downwards.
GCCGGGCGATTTTTCCACGAGCTGCTGCAAGTCGGTCTGCAGCGACATCAGCTCCCGCGCCCGCACCAGCGCGATCGCCACCAGGTTCGCCACCGAGATGATGAAATCGAAGTCCGACTGCCGAAACCGCCCCGACTGCAAATAAACGTGGATCGCTCCCAACGTGGACCGTTCGCCTTCCGCCGTCCGCCGCACCAAAGGCGCACAGATGCCATCGGCAAAGTGGCCCAGGCTATGGGTGTCTTTCCCCGTCCCCGTGGCCTGGTTGGCGATCCACACCGCGTGCCCCTGCCGCGAGACCAGTTCCGTGAGCGATTGATTGAGCGTCACCCGGCTCGCCGCTTCCTGCGGAATCACCAACTTCGGCTGCAGCCCGCCCTCGTCATTCACCGCCAGGAAGCCGACGACCGCCGCCCCGGTCCGCTTCTTCAACAGCTCGAGCGCGATCTCGACCACCCGATTCGGATCGCCGCTCCCCATCAGTTTGATGCAGAGCTGGTAGAGCAGCATCAGCTCCTTCACTTGCTCGGTGCTCGGCAACCCGGCGAGCG